>CAMZNS010000010.1 GCA_947313855.1 uncultured Deferribacteraceae bacterium | reverse complement strand
GAAATCTCGCAACTCTCCCACTACCTACAACCACACATCAGCATCATTACCTCCATAGGCAACGCACACGTGGGGAACTTCGGCACCGTGCAGGACGTGGCAAACGAAAAACTATCCATCATCGACGCCATGGGCACCGATAACACGAACACCGACAACACGAACACCGACGCCATGGGCACCGACAACACAAATACCAAGTCGGGGGGGATACTCATCGTCAACCGTCGCACCGTGGCACCATACATTACAGACGACTACGCCACCAGGCTCAGACACAAGAACATCACTCTCCTAATGTACGACGCTGAAACGGATGACAACCGCAGACACAGTCACACAGACAACGACACCAGCTGCACCATCGCCCAAAACATCACAACCACCATGAACACCCGCACCAACCTTGGCGACCACGCCACCCCCCAACCCCTGTTCACCACAACATTCAACATCGCCACACAGGAGCAAACATACCCCGCCACCATTCACCACCCATACAGCCACAACGCCACCAACACTGCCATGTGTGTTTCCCTCCTCCAAGGGATTCAGCAGATGCAACAACAACGCGATCCTCAGGGGGGACGCTACACCCATCTGGACATCCCCACCATGCTGAGCAACCTTAGCAACGTGCACATTAGCCAAGGACGTGGCGGACTAATCATCCTCAGGCACCCCAACGCAAGTCTCGGTAGCAGTCGAAATAATGGCGACGCCGTCATCATCTTCGACGACACTTACAACGCATCTCTGGAAACCGTAATCTCAAGTATCCGCGAACTCAGCAGCATCTCAATACCCCACAACCATACATCAACTCACCCCTCTGGCAGTGTTCAGAAGTACGCAATACTTGGACCCATCGCGGAGATAGATAATCATCAAGTGGCAACATACCGTACAATCTTGGAGGAGTGTTGCAAGCACCCTAGCATACGTTTTTTCCTGTGCGACAGTAACGACAGTAGCGACAGTAGCGACAGCGCCCCCTCAGAAAAAAATACACCCACCCACAAAGGGTATCGCCACGCTTACACCACCCTAAAGGCAACAAATCCTCAACTGAGTGTAAAGAATGTTAAGACTTTTGCGGATAAACGTGGTATGATGGAAGAATTGAAAAGTCGTAACAGTTACGAGTCTGGCACCACCCATATTTTTCTCGTAAAAGCATCCAACTCTTACGGCTACCACACCATTATCAAAGACCTAAAGGAGTTATAACGTGCTGTTTCACTTGTTTGTTTTTCTCGCCCACACATTTGAGTCTTTGGCAGTGTTAAATGCGTTCAACTACATCACATTCAGGGCTGTTATGGCGGGGATACTCTCCCTGACCACGACAATCGCCTTAGGTCCCCTTGTTATCCGCACCCTGAAGAAGCTCTCTTGGGAGCAACGAGTCAAGGGTTACGAGCCTGATACGCACAAAGCAAAAGAGGGTACACCTACCATGGGTGGCGTTCTGTTCATTGTTCCTGCAGTTGTTACCACCCTCCTTTTGTCCGACCTACGCAACCCCTACATCGCCATTATTCTCGTATCTTTTTTGAGTTTTGCCGCAATAGGGTGGTACGACGACCACAACAAGGTCAAGGGCAACCCTGAAGGGGTTTCGGCACGAATAAAGTTCCTCCTTCAAATAGCTGTCTCCCTCGTCGTCATCGTTCTCATTAGTTTGGTTCAAGATACCGCCACCCTTTTCACCATCTACCTCCCCATTTTCAAAAATATTGAAATCAGCATCTCATACCTTTACATACTCTTTGCCATATTTATTATTGTGGGCAGCAGCAACTCGGTCAACCTCACCGACGGTCTTGACGGACTAGCAATTATGCCATCGGTCATAGCATTCGCAACACTCGGGCTGTACGCCTACATCGCTGGTAGCAGTAATATCGCCAACTACCTCTACGTTACCCCCATCCCCGGAACATCTGAGCTTGCAATATTTGCCACTGCAATTGTTGGTGCCGGTCTCGGATTTCTCTGGTACAACGCCTACCCCGCACAACTTTTCATGGGCGACACAGGATCCTTATCCCTCGGTGGCTCCATGGCCGTCATGGCGATTATGATCAAACAAGAACTTATCCTCATACTCATCGCTGGCGTTTTTATTGCCGAAACACTATCCGTAATAATGCAGGTGGGCTACTTCAAAGCAACCAAAGGGAAACGTATCTTCAAAATGTCTCCCCTACACCACCACTTCGAACTCTCCGGCATTGCCGAACAAAAAATCGTCATTAGGTTTTGGATAGTGGCATTCATCCTTGCACTCATCGCCGTTTCACTACTTCGCATAAGGTAATATTTAACATGAAAGCAATTATTCTAGGCATGGGCAAAAGTGGCAACACGGCCAAACGAATCCTATCACAAAACGGCTACACTCAGTTTCACATCTACGACGACAATACCCCAAACGCAAAACCACTCAACAGCTACCGAAACCAAGACCATGGCAACACCCTAACAGTCGTCTCACCAGGGCTAAACCCGAAAACAATGACCAACTACCCCGACACAACACTGCCACACATCACAAACGAACTCGACCTGTGCCAAAGGTACATCCTAAACAAACAAAAAAGCCACAAACCACTAATCATCGCCATCACAGGGAGCAGCGGCAAAACCACCACCGCAACAATGCTCACAAGCCTCCTCAAACAACTCGGTGCCAACGTACACGCATGTGGCAACATCGGCAACACACTAGGGGACACCCTCTACGACAACCCCAACGCCGAAATCCTCGTACTCGAACTCTCCAGCTTCCAAATCGATATCATGAAAGAGCTACTCCTAGACGCATTCATCATCCTCAACCTCGCCCATACACACCAAGAACGCTACACCACTGCCGAACAGTACTACCTCTCCAAAGCCATGGGCGTGGGACACCTCAAAGAGAATGGTACGTTGATAATCAACCACGAATACGTCAACACGGTGAAAACACTACTACAACAACACCCCACAAGCAACGTGGACACCAATAACACCATCCAAAAACACCTCGACAAAGTTATACCAGCAAAACACAAAGTCTACTTCGGAAACAACTACACCTACGTCAATGGACTACACTTCCTCAACAACCGATTCAACTTCATGGGGAACCACAACCTCATAAACCTACACTACGCCCTATTCACCATCAGCACAGTTGTACCCAACTACCTCAAAACACTAAAATCCAACTCCATTACGCACATTGTCGAAAATATCCCGCCACTACCACACAGAATGGAGCCATGCCACACCCACCATATCACACACAACAATAACAAAACTAACGGCTGCAAAATTATATTCGTCAACGACTCCAAAAGCACAAACGCACAATCTGTTGTCACCGCCCTCGCAAGTCTCACAAATACTAACGACAACCCAAACATCATACTGCTCATTGGCGGACAACACAGACGCACAAACTACGAAACCGCACTAGATGCCATCAACAAACATGCAATCGCAATCTACTCCTTTGGCGAAGAAGCATACCGCATCAATAGGCTAGTAACGCCGGAAAAACATATTACCTCAACACCATGCAAAACCCTGCGTGAAGGGGTGCAGAAAAGCATACAACATGCCCTTGACGAAGCACAAACAGTATTGCGAAATGCTGACAATGACGGGAAGGAGCGAAACGATGACGGCTCTAACACCGAACCTGACGACAGTGTTATTTATGTGTTGATGAGCCCCGGTTCGCCGAGCTTTGATGAGTTTCAATCGTTCGAAGATCGTGGCAATCGGTTCAGGGAGTATGTTGCTGAAGCCCTCAGGGGCGTGTGAGCGTGCTCGGGCGTGTGTGAGCGTGCTCGGGCGTGTGAGCGTGCTCGGGGCGTGTGAGCGTGCTCGGGCGTGTGTGAGCGTGCTCGGGCGTGTGTGAGCGTGCTCGGGCGTGTGTGAGCGTGCTCGGGCGTGTGTGAGCGTGCTCGGGGCGTGTGTGAGCGTGCTCGGGGCACACCCCCCTATCAGTTGTCGGTGTTATCGTCGTTACTGATGTTGAAGCAGAACCCTTCCGCAATAGACTCCACGGTTTTGGAGCTGAGCAAGGCTTCGAATCCACTCTGTATGTCCATCCAAGCAGATGCCGCCACACAGTTGCCCATGCTTTTGCACCCATCAGCACCGGTACAGTCTAGGAGGCTAATGTTCCCATCAACGGCAACTATTACGTCTAAGAGTGTTATCTCACCGGGGGATCTTAGCAGGAAGAAGCCGCCGTGTGCCCCCCTTTCGGACTGCAGTAATCCTGCCTTGGCGAGTCCTTGCAATATTCGTGCGAGAAAGTAGTCGGGGATATCGCAATCTTTAGCGAGCCTGTGTCTTAGGTATTTTGCTTTCGGGTCTTGCGACATGTATGCCAGTGCTTTGATGGCATAGTCGGAGGCTTTGGTTATTTTCATAGGTTGTGCCCTCGAACTGTTTTTCGCATATTCACCGAGAAGTTGTCTGTCATTCCGGAGATGTAGTCCAGCACCATACGCAGGGCTTCGTAGTGGCTATCGTCATATTTTTCGATGGTATTCTGAATACTTTCTATCCCCATAACTTTCGTCAGTTTTCTGTCAAAATCGGGGATAGTATTCGCCTCACTTTTCAGGGCTTGCACATGGTTGTCGAGTCGTTTGAGTGAGTAGTCCACCAGATCGCCCAGCACTTGGTATGCACCGATATCAATACTCATATTTCGACCGGTGTCGTAGACGTTTTCGCTGAAGAACCAACGAATACTATCCAGTTCCTCTTTGATTGATGGGATATTGTTGTTCCCCGCCCAGTTAAGCAACGCCCCTTTGAACCTACCTGCCATAATGTTGTCGTAGTTTGCCATGAATATGTCCACAGCTCTGTGTGTTAGTTTGTTGATTAGTTGTCCCCTGACCTTCCCAGGTGAAATCTTTTTTTCGTCATCGCCATTAGCTTCGTTGTTGACGTTGTTGACGTTGTTGACGTTGTTGACGTTGCTATTGCTATTTTTTTTGTCCCCACACTCCCCTTCTAGTCCTAGTTTTTTGCATAGTGGTTCGAGCTCTTTGTAGAAGTTGGCTTCACTGATAATGTTCATGTCTAGTGCGTCTTCGAAGTCCATGATTAGGTAGCAGATATCGTCTGCGGCTTCGAGTAGGTATGATAGGGGGTGGCGACACGCCTTCCCTGCTTCAGTTTTGAGTCCTAGTTTTTCCACTAGGGTTTCGAATTCTGTTTTTTCAGATTGGTAGTAGTTGAATTTATTTTTGCCTTCGGGAGCATCAGGTAGTCCCCACGGGTATTTGATGGTTGTTGCGAGTGTTGGCATGCTTAGTTTTAGTCCACCCTCTTTCCCGTATATTTCTAGTTTTGTGAGTATTCGGAATGTTTGTGCGTTCCCTTCAAAGCGAGTGATATCGATATTTTCGTCATCAGACAGTTTTTCGAATAGATCGGGGTATCTTTTTTTGCCGTGAAACATGTGTTTGCTGAGTATGTCTTCGCCGCTGTGTCCGAATGGTGGGTTACCCATATCGTGGGCAAGGCATGCCGCAACCATAATGTTTGGGATATTATCCAAGGCGTTGTTGTCGTAAGTGTCTAGTTTCTTGCTGTTGTCCTCTTCGCGTAATTTCTGTACAAGGATACGTCCTAGAGATCGTCCTACGGTTGTTGTTTCCAGAGTGTGTGATAGTCGGTTATGTACATGGTCGTTTTCGGATAGGGGGTGCACCTGTGTTTTTCGTCCTAGTCGTCGGAATGCTGTGGAGTAGATGAGTCGGTCGTAGTCACGCTCAAAAATTGTACGTATGGGGTTATTTTCAGATTTGTTGTCCTGTTTGGAGACCAATGTTTTGCCTTCCAAGAGCCTGCTCCACTTCATTGCCATCCCTATGCCTCCGTGGTAGTTTACCCCAACACCAACATATTGCACCAGTGTAGCACAGTAGCATTACTACTACAACACTATTATTAAGGCTTGTAGGTGCAGATGGACTGCAGACCGCAGTCGTGGCAATTCGGTTTGCGTGCGATGCATACTTCACGACCAAAATATATGGTTCGATGGGTAAAGTTCCGCCACTCGTTTTTTGGGAGCAGTTTCATGAGCTCTTTTTCGATGACAACGGGGTTGTTGGATGTTGTGAGCCCTAGCCTGTTGGTGATACGATTTACGTGGGTATCAACAACAACGCCTTCAACCTCGAAACACTCGCCAAGGAGAACGTTAGCTGTTTTGCGACCAACTCCGGGGAGAGCCACAAGGTCGGTCATGTTGTTGGGTGGTGTGCCGTTGTGTTTTTCGCAAAGAATAGTCGACAGGGCGATGATATTTTTGGACTTGGTTTTGTACAGTCCCAAAGATTTTAGGATGCCAGCAACATGGCTCAGATCGGCGTTTGCCAGCTCCCACGCTGTGCCATACTGTGCAAACAACTCACGCGCAACAATATTAACTCGCTCATCACGACACTGTGCCGACAACACGGTCGCAATCAGCAACTGAAACGGTGAATCGTGGAGAAGTGCACACTCAACATCGCCGTACCTCGCCTCCAAATACGGCAACACCATGGACACACGCCTCGGTTTGGTCATCCTTACTGCTGTTGTTTTTGTTGCCATCAGGGAAACCTAACAATCCTACAAACTACGGAACATTCGCAACGCTAAGGGGAAAAGCGGTACTACGATTATCATCAGAATCCCCATGATAATCATATTCTCGACAAACAGAGGCAACGTGTATTCAAATACGGAATAGAATACAAACATGTTAAGGGCGATGTAAAGCGTCAAGGTAGCAGAGTTTACTACATAAAGACGCAACAACGCTGACCAAAACTCTCTTGAACGACTCTCGGCATCCTTACTGGAATACTCGGAACCCAAACCCATAGGACGCAAGTAGATGTACACAAAAAATATCGCCGCCAAAAGGAATATGACACTAAATGGCGTAAACTGAAACAACGCTAAAACAAGGGAGTACAACCCTAGCAATATGTAAAGCAGCCGCACAGGTGTGGAGCTCTGCACCTTAGACTGAAAACGACCCAATGCAAAACGAGGCGACGCAAATAACAAAGCAAAACTAAGCCAAGACAGAAGACTCACAACGCCAACACCAACATAGTAGGGGATGTAAACCCATAGCTCGGAGTAGTAAAGGGAGGAATAATAAAGGTACAAACTCTTAGACGCAATGTAAATAAACGGCACAAACGCAATTATCGTTATCGCAGACTTCAAACGCAACCAACCACGATGTTCAGACACCTCATAAGCAACAGCAAGCACAACAACCGAAATAAACAGAAGTACAATCGGTGCCAAATAAGGCAACCTGCCACCTGAAATCTTTGCCATGAAATTGAGCCCGTCAACAAGACAGAACTGTGCACCCATGAGTAGTGCAAACAGCATCATGGTCAACGTAAAAAACAACGCCATCATCCCCTGAGAAAAAGGGAAATACAAGGGGCGAACAACGCTTACCAATACCATAACGTAAGCAGCAATAATACCCAAAGCAAAAAACTGCATGTAAACATTAACTAATATATTATAACTCGGGGCAATATATTTGATGAAAACATAAAACAACCCAAGATTTGTTGCAAGAAGTGACACTACAAAAAACTTGCTCAAACCCAAAAACCTAAACGCTTTACTCTCAGCTATCATAATATTCTCCGCAACCCTTAATTAATCCAATACAGCTAAATAGCCGGAACATTACGACGCAAGCTCCTCAAGGTACAAAGAGGCACAACCAGCAGACATCTTGCGAATGCGACCGATATACGCAGCCCGCTCGTTCACCGAAATAGCCGAACGTGCATCCAGCAAGTTAAACACATGATTCGCCTTGAGACAGTATTCGTAAGCCGGTATGGGAAGGCTCGCCTCTACAAGGGCATGGCATTCGTGTTGGTAGGTGTCGAACAACCCGAAGAGCATTGCAACGTCGGCATGTTCGAAGTTGTATTTCGACAGCTGAACTTCGTTTTGCAAAAACACATCGCCGTACGATATGTTATCGTTCCATTTGAGGTCGTACACGCTGTCCACCCCTTGCAGGTGCATGGCTATTCGCTCCAAGCCGTATGTTATCTCACCCGGAACCATCTCCATGGCGATACCGCCGACCTGTTGAAAGTAGGTAAACTGTGTAATCTCCATGCCGTCCAGCCAGACCTCCCAACCTAAACCCCACGCACCTAAGGTGGGGGATTCCCAGTTGTCTTCCACAAAGCGGATATCGTGCTCAGAACTCCTGATACCTAGCATTTCCAAGGATCCTAGGTAGATGTCAACAATATCATCGGGTGACGGTTTGAGAAAAACTTGGAACTGATGGTGTTGTTGGAGTCTGTTGGGGTTTTGCCCGTAACGTCCATCAGTTGGGCGTCGGCTAGGCTCAACATAGGCAGCACTAAACGGCTTGCCACCCAATGATCGGAGGAATGTTGTGGGGTTAAACGTACCAGCACCAACTTCAATATCCAAGCCAGATGTAACGATGCACCCCCTATCCGCCCAGTAGCGTTGCAGATTCATGATAATATCTTGGAATAACATAGCAAACCTCTAGTGTTGCAAAAATGATTAGTGAACAATGACTACCCACTACGCAACATATTCATAATACTAAATACTACACAATTATATACCCTTTGACAAACAAAATCTACCAACTAAACACAAGCTTTGTTACACAATAAATCTGTGGATACTATGGGAATAGTATGATACAATTGGGAAAGTTTTGCACCAAAATAAAATTGTGACAACAGAAGAACGAGGAACAGAGTGAGCAGTATATTTACACTAGACGACGCCAATATCCAAAGCCACAAGGTCAATCCACTCTCCCAAGGTGACAACATGTTGTGTGGCGTTTACACCGTCCTCAACCTTGTGCGACTGCTTTACGGTATCAAATTCAAAGACTCAAACATACTACTACTAGACATGCTAAAACAGTTTTACACACGCGAAGGATGGATGGAGGAGCTGTTTATCGATGGCATAACCTACGAGCAGATGAAGTTCTTGGTGGAACACTACAGTAGATACAAACTGCCCGACGAACAGCAAACAAACATGAAAATCACATACCTAGACACTTTTAAAGGGGAGAAAGAGGATCTGTTTGAGATTATGGAGAAACATATTGCCAAAAGCGACAACCATGTTGTGCTACTGCAGTATAAAAGCAGGTTTGAACACTGGACAATCCTTAAATACGTGCAGGAGTGCTGCTACCACTTCTACGACTCATACGACAACACACCCATGTGTCGCAAAGAGTTCCACTTCGAGAAAACCATTGACAACAAGGGCTGGTTACGCCCGCAACACACCATGTTGATTGAGAAACTGCCATAGGGGATTAGCAGTCGAGTTGTCACCGCCAAGCAGGAACGCCGTCGCCCCGTCGCCCAAAAGTCAGCCATCGCCACCGAACTGCACCGCCATCGCCACCGCCAACACGACCATCGCCACCGCCAACACGACCATCGCCACCGCCAACACGACCATCGCCACCGCCAACACGACCATCGCCACCGCCAACACGACCGTCAGCACCGCCAACACGACCGTCGCCACCGCCAACACGACCGAAACCACCGCCACCCCGACCGAAAGCACCGCGGACACGACCAGCGCCACCGCCAACACCACCGTCGCCACCGCCAACACGACCGTCAGCACCGCCAACACGACCGTCAGCACCTCCGTCGGTTACAAATCAACAATTACGCCTATTGAATAAACATGGGTGTAGAACCACGAATCGCTACCCTTGTAGTAATTGGAAAGCAGGAACGACGCATACAACGAATGACGACCCTTGGTGTAGTACCGTACCTGTCCACCGATATCGCTAACGATAGGTATCGCATTGGAGAGCTCTTCTGTTTCTTGCATGATCCTAGTCCCTGTGAGCAAACCAATTCCCTTCGGTTTTCTGTCCAACACAACATAAGTTTTAGCAGTAGGTCCTATGCCAAACCAACGTACAGGTCGATAGTAGTAACTACCCTCTAACCCCACACTGTTGTACGACATAAAAGTCATGAGTTGGGGGTATTCAATAATTTTATCTATCACGGTTATGGGGAAAGCACGCTTAAAACCGACACTGTATCGAAATTCGTGATGGGGGTTCACAAGGGTGGAGAACCCAGCTGTAAAGCCTACGGCGGGGTATCTAGTAAATAAGCCATAGGCGTCGGCATAGTTAGAGCGACCAAACACGGGAACCTCTAAGGAGGCACTAAACGAAAGACTCGTAACAGCACCTGTTGTAGGGTTTTCGTCGTAGGGAACACTAACAGCACCGCTTTTATCTGCAGGGGGAGTAATGTTGGGGGCTGCGACCGCAATGGTTGAAAAGAGAACTGTACTTAATATTAGCAAGACCAGCCCTGATAGAACGATATATTTACGACCCACCTTTATCGTACTCGCATTATTCGCCATAAATACACTCCCGCATTAAAGCTGAAATAATCATAACATAAAGAGAATATATTTTCAAGGGGGGGTACAAATTATTATATGGTAAAATGTGTAGCACTATCCTGCGTCAGCACCAAACAGACGTGTATTTGTGATACGTCCTTTGATGCCTATGCCCATCCTTGTTGATTCGTACGGCTTGAGTCGGAAGTTCATTTGCGAGTAGCCCACATACATGTAGGGGTTGAAGCTTTCGCCGATGTTGGTTCCTAGTGTCAAGCCTATGTCGATTTTGTTTGCTTTGGCGACACTGCATGACGTGCGACTCTCTTCGCTACAATCCTGCCCTGTGGAGGCGTAAAGTGTTGCGAACCCTCCTGCTGTTAGGTATTTGTATGGTCGGAAGGTGTAGTACCCTTCAACGCCCACACCGTTAAGATACCCTGTTGCACCATCGGGGCGATTCGCATCAGCCCTACTGTCGCCGTAGTATGATTCTAGAGCTGTTAATTGGTAGCCTAGGTAGGCACTCAGCTCATGTTGCTCTTTGTAAATTTTGCTCAACCCCGCCGTTAGGTAAAGGGAGCTGAGTAGTCCTAGGCTGGATAATTCATCGTTGGTGCTGGTGTAAAACCCATGGTCAGCGTGGACACCGAACCCAAGGGCGATATTTGTGTCTTCCGCAACCTTATTACTAGCTGTGCCGGTATCCTCTGGTGCCGAAGTGGCAACACTCGCAACGCTGAAAAGGAGTATTGCACAGAGCAACATACCTATTTGTGTGATTGTAGTATTCATAAATATTCCCCCTCCGTCGTGGCATATTACCAAACAAAATATAGGCACATGGCGACACGCTTTCAAGTGGTTGGGGGTACTTTACACGCAAAAAAGGGAGGGGCACATGGCACCCTCCCCTGTTTCTGATTAGTCGATGGTCGATAATCGATGGTCGATAGTCGATAATCGATGGTTTATGGTCTGCTCATAATCCTGCAGAGCTCCACTCACCGTACTAAAATAGGATTAGTGCGGCTGTTTTGGAGTCGCGAGCGGGGGTAAAGATGTAGTTGAGACCGACAACCACATTGGCACCCTGGTAAGGATGCGAATCGAAGTTCAGCTGTGTGTACCCTAGGGTAATGAATGGGTTGAAGCCATTGCTGAAATAGTAGTTAGCCGACAAGCCGGTTTCAAAACTGCTAGCCTTAGAGTAGTCGCAGGTCATGTTTTTGGAGTTCTCTTTGTAGAAGTTGTCGCAGGTTAAGGCTGTGTACCTTTTGCCGCTAACATAGGGTCCAAATCCGTAAGATGGGGATGGTTTGAAGACATAGTCAGCACTCAAGCCCCCCCCTGACATTACTCCGCCAGCAGTGGTAAAGCTCTCGTTAGATTTTGGTTTGTCCGCCAAAACATACCCTTGGGAGGTGAAGAAGCCTGCTCCGTCTAGAAGGGCGTATGTGGGAGTCATGTAAACGCTAAACTGATTTTTTTCGTTAAACTTGTAACCGAGCCCGAATTTGCTGTAAACACTGGGTATTAATCCTAGGTCGAAGAGGTTGTCGTCTAGGGTAGTGTAGTATGTTGCTCCTGCTCCAAAGCCAAGAACAACGAAGGCACCTTTGCTGTTTTGATCGTCGCCCGGTGCAGCCATCGCCACTCCTGATACGGTTAAAACTGCAACCATGGCAGTTAGTATTATATGTCTCATACTCTATCTCCTTCCTTTTAAAGTAGTATACAGATTATATAACATGATAAACCCCTTGTGTCTAGCCTATTTATTTTACTGAAAAATAGGTCTGAAGCTGTAGGCGATTCCTAGCACAGCTCCTGTTCCTGTAAAGCTTCTGTCCCTTATGTTTGCGTAGGACTGCAGTAGACTAAGGTAGGCACTGAGCCCACTTTTGCCATAGTATTTTACAGTTAGATCCACATCGGCGTTGTACCCTTTGAAATTACGGCAGTTCTGGTCGTAGAGTTCAGGTCGGTATGAGTCCGCCCCTACACAGGTCGTAACCCCCGAGGAGTAAGCTTGAACCCGCGATCCTATGCCCACATTGGGCACAACCCTGACAAAGTAGGCAGCACCTACACCGAGCCCATCCATGGTGCTCACTGTTGTTGTGTAGTTTGAGGCGGCGAGTTCATCTTTGGAGATAATAAATACTCCATCCCCTAATTCTAAGCCTTGGTAGCCAAAGAAGTATTCGAAAACACCTCCATTGCCACCAACTTTTTTGTAGGAGCCTATATTTATTCTGATAATACTATTGGAAGACGTCCCTGTATCGTAAACGGGATTATTCTTCTTTATGGCCGAGTAGGTTGATGTTCCTAGGCTAAAGTCTATCACAATAGGTTTCCTGTTGGAAACTTCATTGTCGGCAATGGCCATGCTGTCGGCTCTATCAAGTGGTTGAAGGTTGACAGGCTCATCAGGGTTGGGTATGACAGTAACACCTGGTGCCCCATAGGCAACCCCACTCAGTGTTAATACAAGCATGCTTCCAAATAGTATAATCGTCCTCATTGCTCCCCCCCCGTATTCAGTGTATTCAGTGTATTCGGTTTAATTGTACGTTCTATTCTGCTACGACAAATGATGTGAACGAGCTTGCAAAGCGTGTTTGTATCCCCACGGTGTAGCCCACAGCTTCGTACGGTTTCCCTCTCATGTTTGCCTGCGAGTAGGCGAAGCCGACGTACGGTTCGACGTTGAACCTTGTGTGTAGAACAAGGCGTGAGCCTAGATCGTAGTTGCTTGCCTTAACGTTGTAGCATTCACGAAAGCGTTCGGGTGCTGTAGTTGTTGCGGCAAGGTATTTGTCGCTGTAGTCGTCCTCTGCACAGACCATTCCCCTTGAGATGTAGCCACCGATAAACGGGTTTATGCTTAGTGCTGGGAATATTCTGAAGCCGTATTCGAATTCGGCACCGGCACCGTTTAGGTATCCGGCGATTTTGTAGTACGGCCACGAGTCGTCTAGAGAGGCAAGTTCGCCGTCGGTAAGTATTCCGTATGCGTCATTGAGGACTGTGCCTTGGTATACGAAGTAGAGTGTAGCTGCGTTTCGTCGGTTAAATTCCACCGACGACCCTAGTTTGGCACGGAATATGCTGGTGTCCACGAGGTTGGAGTAGTAGGAACCGACATAGGAGGCACTATCGCCACTTCTTCCTGGCGAGAAGCTTTTGTATGGACGGTCGCTGAACTCTGCACCAAGAATAACTGTATTTTGGAAGCTGAACCCACTTACACCACCGGGTACAGAGTCCGCTTCGCTATCAAGGACAACGGTTGTGCCACTAGTTTTGTTGTAGACGACAACGTCGCCGGGGGCAGCAACTGCGATTCCGCTTAGGGCAAGTATAAAGGTTAGCATCATACCCATAGTTGTAACTTTCATCATATTTTATATACCTCGCTGAAAGTTATTGACCTGTCGTACCACACATGTCAGAGTTGATTAGTAGCTTTTCGCAGTACAACATATTAATACTATGGCACAAATCCACAACAATTGGTACAACTAATTTCACCCTAAAGGCAAAAAAAAAAGCAGTTCTCAAAACCCTTGTGTTCCATAGCGATACTAAACCTCGGGAAAAATTATCTTGACAATATGAAATTTTTATACCATCTTAATAAATAATGAAAACATACTAAATTTAGAAAGGAGAAGTATAATTATGAAAATTGGAGCAATAAAAGAAACTAAAGTACACGAATATCGTGCTAGCCTCATCCCCTCCAGCGTTATCGAACTAGTACAGCACGGACATACCGTTTTTATACAAAAAGGACTCGGCGAAGCAATCGGATTTTCCGACAACGATTATAAAAATGTTGGTGCAACCATCGTTGACACTGTGGAAGAACTCTTCCAAAAATCAGAACTACTCGTCAAAGTCAAAGAACCAACACTCGACGAATGCCTACTGCTCACCAAATCACACACAATCTTCACCTACCTACACCTAGCAGCACTACCCGAACAAACAAAACTACTCAAAGAATCCAAATCCACTGCCATCGCTTACGAAACCGTAACCGACAACAACGGACGACTACCACTACTCGCACCCATGAGCGAAGTCGCTGGACGACTCTCAATACTCAGCGGATGCCAATTCCTACTCAAAAGCAACAACGGCTCCGGTGTACTACTCAACGGCGTTCCGGGTGTAGCCCAAGGTAACGTTTGCGTTATCGGTGCCGGTGTGGTTGGAAGCAACGCCATCGCAACAGCCATCGGTATCGGTGCAAAAGTTGTCGCCCTTGACAGAAACATGAACAGCCTCAGACAACTAGACGCACTTTACGGCAACAAAATCACCACCCTGTACTCCTCCAAAGACGCAATCGCAAAAAGTGTGGCCGAAGCCGACATCGTTGTTGGAGCAGCACTCATCCCCGGTGCCAAAGCTACAAAACTTGTTACCAAAGAGATGCTCAAAACCATGAAAAAAGGCTCCGTACTCGTGGACGTATCCATCGATCAGGGTGGCTGCTTTGAAACCTCCAAGCCAACAAGCTACGACAACCCTGTGTTCGAAGTGGACGGCATAATCCACTACTGCGTTGCCAACATGCCGGGCGGCGTTGCCAAAACATCCACCATAGCACTAAACAACGCCACAATACCCTTTATCGTAGAACTCGCCAACAAAGGCATCTCGAAAGCACTCGCCGAAAATACACACCTCAAAAACGGACTAAATGTGTACAACGGCAAAATTGTGCACAAACAGCTTGCTGAGTCCATTGGTGAGCCGTTTGTTAGCGTGGACTTCAACTAGGGCTACTGACGACAGTACGCGGGGCAGTGTACGCCGAGCAGTACGCGGGTCACGGTACGCGGGGCACGGTACGCGGGGCACGATACGCCGAGCAGTACGCCGAGCCGTACACACGTCTCGAATTCATCGGAGTACGAGTATTGTGGCAGGGGGGGACAGGGGTAGCAGAGGTAGTAGGGGCAACCATACCATGCCATACCCCTTCCCCCCCGCACACACATCTGATTACGTGTAGTGTACGCCGAGCCGTACGCCGAGCATCCACGTAGAAACATCCACGCAGGACACAGTACGCCGAACGCTTGTTACTACATTAAAAAAGTGAGGGGTGAGGGGTGAACGGTGAAAGATTGTGCCGAATACGGCGACGAAAGTGAGGGGATAATGGCGGATCAGGGACTTGAACCCCGGACCCTACGGATATGAGCCGTATGCTCTAACCACCTGAGCTAATCCGCCACATAAGTTAAACTGTGAAAAAAGACATTGCGGGGGCTGGATTTGAACCAACGACCTCTGGGTTATGAGCCCAACGAGCTACCAAGCTGCTCTACCCCGCGATAACGTTCTGCAAGTATAGCCAAACGTTGACCCCTTGTCAAGACTAATCTTGAAATTATTTTCAAATTATACTGTATACTCAATAATAGAAGGGGTTGCAGTAACAAAAAATAATCCCTAAGTAACCGAACTACTTTTAACGCAATGGCGGGAGCGAAGCCTGTTTGCAGGCAAATGTTAATCGTGTCGAAAGCCCTGACGCGAGGGGAAGTCATCGCACTCAAAAAAATGTACGCCATTACAAACAAAACTCACCACAATACACACCTCGAACAAAACTCAAAATATCAGTGAATTATAAGAAAAGTTTACATTTTGTAACAAACGAAGTCGGGATTGTGGGGAAAGATGAGTGCGTGGTCGTGGACGGTTGTGCGTGGTCGTGGACGGTTGTGCGTGGGCGGGGTCGGGTGTGGGGGGGGGGGGGCGGGTGGGCGGGGGGGGGGGTGGGTGGGGGGGTGGGGGGGTGTGTGTG
Organism: uncultured Deferribacteraceae bacterium; assembly: GCA_947313855.1. GTDB lineage: Bacteria > Chrysiogenota > Deferribacteres > CAMZNJ01 > CAMZNJ01 > CAMZNJ01. Next base: position 61,936 of record CAMZNS010000010.1, on the reverse strand, counting down.
GGGGTGGGGGGTTGTGTGTGGGCGTGGGCGGTTGTGCGTGGGCGTGGACGGTTGTGCGTGGTCGTGGACGGTTGTGCGTGGTCGTGGACGGTTGTGCGTGGGCGTGAACGGTTGTGCGTGGGCGTGGACGGTTGTGCGTGGGCGTGGACGGTTGTACGAGGTTGTACGTGGGCGTGGTCGTGGACGGTTGTGCGTGGGCGTGGACGGTTGTGCGTGGTCGTGGACGGTTGTGCGTGGGCGTGGACGGTTGTGAGTGGGCGTGGGCGTGGACGGTTGTGCGTGGGCGTGGACGGTTGTACGTGGGCGTGGACGGGCATAGCCCCCCCATAACACCCGGCAACACCCATAACGCACGAGCGGAATATCGTGTGCCTTTTCGAGCTACATAACCTGCAAAACAGCTGTGACAAGGTGGTAGCCGGAAAGGTCGATCGTATCCAGGCTTGCCCCAACACCCTCACCTTGGTTGCAGTGCTCTTGCAGTGCTGTGTAGGTGTGTTCGCCGTTAATGCTTAGTGTTCGCGAGAGTTTCAGCACGCTAAAGTTTTTCCCCGGTTTGACCAGCAAAGCATCGTCTCCCACATCCATCCCTGCTGAATATGGTACGGCAAAGACAACGTCGCCAATATTTACGACAATTTTGGATGAGTATATTTTTTCTGTAATTTCGAGTATAATCATCTGTTCGTCGCCGTTTTTATTCAGTGCATCAGGGGACACATTGACCATCTTGGCGACTTGCGGTGGTAGGCTGACAAGGTTTTTGGCGTTAGTTACGGAGTCTCTTATGCGTAATTTTTTGGCAACAATAAAGGGCATGTAGGCTTCGTGTGGGTGGTTCAGATCATTTTGTTCGTCCCTATCGTTCAAGTCTTTGGGTTCTGTGTCGTAGCTTCCTGCGGTGGTTCTGAGGTTTTCGTCACCTAGGAGAGTTTCGGCGTTTCGGACAAGGTCGTTGAGGCTGATACCGAGGTATTCGGCCATCTTGGAGAGTGTGTGGAAGTCGGGTTCGCTCTTCCCGTTGAGGTAGTTTGAGACCCTTGACTGGCTTATTCCTAGTCGTTCTGACAGTTCATTTTGTTTCATACCGATGGTAATCATTCGAACTTTCAGCACATTTGCCACGGACTGATACTGTGCAATATTCCCTCGTTGCCTAGTTTTCACATCATTTCGCATAATTACTCCGTTGCAACTCTATTACAACTATTTAATATATTTTAAACAAATTGTAAACATTTTTTTATTGCAAAATCCTCTTTTTCTTATTATTATGACCTATGAAATCCAAAATAAACTGCTATCATTGTGTTCATTTCAAAATAACATGGGAGCCTCAAACGCCTTATGCTTGCTTGCATTTCAACTTCAAGGGTACTGTGATACCATCGGTTTTAGTTTTAAGATCATCGGGCGTAAGCTGCTCATTTTTTGAGCGTAAAAATAACTGAATAACTACTTTGGCGTTCCCTGACCTTTGGTTGAGTAGTTGTATAACCATGTACAGGCTAATTGCGTCACGTTAATCCCCTATTTCCGCCCCCTTGCCGTGCATACTTGCATACTTGCATAAATGGAGACTTTACTCGCATGCCACCACCTACCCATACCCCATACTTATTGCTCCTCGTCACCATGTTTTTGGCGTTACCCTTCATCGCCATCGCCATCGTTACTGCTACTGCTACTGCTACTATTGTTGCTCAGTCTGATGGTGATACTTACAATATAGATCGCTACTCATTGAATTCAAGGGGCACATCAACCTCGCCACCAACTCCCCCACGCAACAGCTCCGATGGGGGTGCCATATCCATTGTTGGTGCTTCAAGCTATGGTGCAAAGTCCAACAGCTCCGACATCTTCCGATACCAGAACCGCTCCTACTCCCTATGGGGGATAGTGCCACCACGTAGCGGAACCCTTCGTCCAAACTTTTACACGGAGAATGAGATTAACTTAAATATTGGATTCATGGGGCTAGTGGACAACGGCGTTGTGGTTTATGGCAGGGACAACAACTCCGACAACAACTCCTACAACAACTACCTGCTCCTAGTTAAACCCTCAGGCAACACCCTTGTTATCGTTGACTATGTTATTCTTAACTGGGGTCAGTACGCTGAAAATATCTCCGTATCCCTCACTAACATAGACTCCCCGCAAAATGTTCTAGACTACAATCACGACGGCATACCCGACATCCTTTTCGATTTCACCGATCTACGTGTCAAAGCCAACCTTCAGGTTTACGACAACAGACTAGTCTTCAACAACAAACCTATCGCAACCTCCATAAAATCAGGCGATACCCCTGAGGAGCGTTTGTATCGCGACAACGAAGCCCTCGCCTACAGGTTTATGCGTGGCGAAATATCCTACAACGAACTCGTCAATATTGCTGGACAACTGCGTATCAACACCTACGACTCCTCCACCCTACTGCAGAAAATCTCCACCGAAACCATGACCACAATGAACACGAACTCCATACCCGCTAGCGCCCTCATCGAATACATGAACGGCAATATCACCGAAACAAACCTCGCACAAACCTATGGCACCGAAACAGCAAAATTCCTTGCAACAAACGCCCAAGATGTGCAGACCCTCCTCTACAAACTATACTTCAGCCGATCATCAGCTAACCTCATTTACAACGAAGCCATGGATCTCAGTAATCCACAAAAGGTAAACCTTGCCATACAGTCTTGGTCGCAAAACCTTGCACGCATCCAGAACACCATCCCCGAACTACTCCAATACTTCACCAGCAAGGACGCCATCATCACCGATATCACCCTACGTCTTAAGGCTGTTCCACAGTAGTCTTCGAGCTTTTTGCCCGTAATTATTTTTTATACACCTGTTTTTGTAGACATTTACAGCAAGACAATATATAATCAAAGGGATAGCAGTTTCCAACATCAAGGAGAGATAGTATTAGTACAGCCACCAACACTCAACGCAATACAACCACCCCCCAGACAATAACAGGGGACGACCTACTTGCCCCGCAAGACTCCCAACCTCCAGAACCGTGTGCCCCGCAAGACTCCCAACCTCCAGAACCGTGTGCATCACAGACACCCACCCCCCTCGTCACAGCTTCCCTTTGCCCAACAGCAATAGCAATGACAGTGCCCCCGTGCATTTTGTGCAGCCCTGCTAACGACCATGCTAATGCCCATGCTAACACCAGTACCAACAATACTACTGCGAGTACCCCCCCGACCCTCAAGGAGAGTATATTTTGTACCTAGAAATAGTTTTGATATCCATATCCCTAGTACTATCCGGCTTCTTTTCCAGTAGCGAAACCGCACTCACCTCCCTCAATGAGCTCCGCACCCGCAAGGCCATTGACGATCACCCGTTTTTCGCTAAACCGCTACGCATGTGGCTCAATCGCCCTGAAATGACCCTTGCCACCATTTTAATCGGCAACAACCTTGTTAACATCTTCTCCTCTGCCCTTGCCACAGGCATGGCACTCACGCTGTTTGAACACAATGCCATTGCCGCCGCCACAGGTGTGATGACCCTCCTCATCCTCATGTTTGGCGAGATAATCCCCAAAACATTTGCCAAACGCAACCCCATGGTTGTCACCCTTGCGTTCATCTACCCCATCTACATTATCAATACCTTGGTCTACCCCCTCAGCCTGCTTCTAAGCTTCATCTCCTCTTGGCTAAGCTCTTGGGGTGAGAAAAGCAACGGTGGCAGCAACCCTACCATTACCTCCGATGAGCTTGAGTTTATTGTTGATGCCTCCCTCGGCGAAGGGGCAATTGAAGAGGAAACACACGCCATGCTGTCTAGTATTTTTGACATGCAGACCGCCATGGTCAAAGAGATTATGGTTCCCCGCACCGAAATTGTTTTTCTGAACTCTTCCGCCCCACCAGAGTCCAACTTAGATACAATCGAAGAACATCAGTTTTCACGTTACCCCGTCCACAGTGGCAATATCGACGAGATTTCTGGCATCTTTTACGTTAAGGATTTGGTAAAATCCAATACTGAAAGCATACTGCAAAATATTGAGTCCTCCCTTAAAGACAAAAGCACACTACACGTTGCACTACACGTACCCGAAACCAAAACAATTAGCAGCCTCCTTGCTGATATGCGATCGAAAAGTCGCCACATCGCCCTTGTAGTCGATGAATACGGCGGACTGTCGGGGATTGTTACCATGGAGGATATCCTCGAAGAGATTGTTGGCGAAATTTACGACGAATACGACGAAAAAGATATTGACTATATTAAAATTGGCAGTGATACTTATATTGTAGACTCAAGGATGAACTTGGAAGACTTCTTTGAAGTGCTAGGGGTTCACATGGTGGAGAACGACAAAAGCTACGATACTGTTGGGGGCTTGGTATTTGACATCGCCGGCGACATCCCCACTGCTGGTCAAAAAATGTACTACCAAGGTTACTCCGTTACGGTCAAAACCATGACTGGCACACGTATCGGACGAGTTGAGTTTAAGAAGAGCGACACACAGCATGAAAACAACGATTCTTATTCAGATTCAGAATAGGGAGAATACCTATGTCTATCAATCACCAAACCAAAACACTAATTCGTCGCGATAACCTTTTTCGACTATTTTTTGCATCATCAGGACGCATCAACGGTCGTCTCTACATTACTGCATACCTCATGTTGCTCCTTGCTTCCGGCGTATTCTACTTATCGTCGTCACACCTCTATCCCGCCTTGGGAACCCTTATGCTCATACTACTAGTCTCCATCGGTGCCGTTAGCGACTTCATCCTTACAACCAAGCGTCTTAAAGATATTGGCATACCCTCCAAAATGGCCATTCTCAAGGTGATTTTAAACTTTGCTGGCGTCGGCATAGCAATCACCATACTCATATCCCTTATCCCTGGACAAAAATATATCAACCGTTACGGCACCCCTCCGTTTCGCATAAATGCCCCCTTAAAAAGCTTTTTCCATTCAGTGTTTACGTTTAGGTCTCGTGTTCATCGCTTTATGTTTGTTCAATACAATGTACTCCTCCTCCTGATGGTTGCCATACTGAGTCTCCCTTTGGTTGGTCTGGTTTACCTTGGTGTTGTTCCCCTTGATATTAGTATTAATCTCAGCAACCTTAGTACCATGAGTATTGTTGCCATCGCTTACGCTTGCGTTCTGCTCCTCGTCTACACCTACAGCTTTGTGTGCCTGCTCAAAAACCGCGTCAACGATATCGGTTTACGTCGTGGCACTACGTTTAAGTTGGTTGTCGTTACTCTGTCTTTGGTGACATTGGATGTTCTCCATACTGCTGGCATTACCAGCTTCTTCCTTACCGTTGCTGCTAGTCTTGTTTCGGCAATATTTTTGGCAAGCTTCATTTACATAATATTTGCTCCATCTGAGCGTTGTATCAATCATTACGGTCGTCGATCCCGCGAGCTGGTCGCCCCTGTTGTTGTTGCCAAGCCTGAGAAAGTGAAGAGTGTTTCAAGGCGTCGTTTGCGTCGTAATCATCAACAGCAGCAGCATGCACAGGCATAGAACTAATATTGAGGCGTTGTCTGTGTCTAAGCTCCTTGAGTCTTTTCTTCAGGACTACCTCAAGTTTGAGTTGGGCTACTCGGCGAACACCTTAATCTCCTACAGCAATGACGTTATTACGCTCCTGAAATTCCTTTCAAGTTACGACCTTGATGGTCACGGTGGCAACTCTAGCACTGTGTACTACAAGCCTGCATCCCCCCCTGTGGCGACGGATGGTGCTGATGGTGCTGATGGTGCTGATGGTGCGGACATATTCAACGTCAACAACATGCTCATCAACTTAAACAACCTCGCGAGCTCCTTAGACAGATCTGGCGTCACCCAACTCCTTGTTTACATGCGTACCAATGCCATGGGCAACAGAACCATTCAGCGTAAGTTGAGCGGTCTTTCCTGTTTTTTCGACTACTTGGTTCAAGAGCAACACCTCCCCGTAAACCCCTTATTAAGCACCATCAAACCGCGAAGCGTCAACAAGCTCCCCTCCTTCCTCACCCAAACCGAAGTTGACACCCTCCTGGGCGTAATCAAAACCAACAACTACTTAGGTCAGCGGGACAGTGTTATCATCCAGACCTTATACTCCTCTGGCATGCGTGTTAGCGAAGTCATTAACCTCAAGGTTACTAGTATCGATTTAGAACGCGGTGTGGCAGTTGTTGTGGGTAAAGGCGGCAAAACACGATACGCCCCCTTGTACCTTTCACTTTTAAACGACTACCCAACCTTACTAGAGCGTCGCCATGTTTTCATGTCCTCCCCAAAAAACAAAAATATCCGCGATGAAGGTTTTATTTTTGTTGACAGGAGTGGGAAACAGATGACTCGTCAAGGATGCTGGTACATTGTTCGCAAATACGCACGCCTAGCTGGGCTCACCAAAAAACCATCGCCACACACCCTGCGACACTCATTCGCCACCAATATGCTCTTTGGCGGTGCCGACCTACGCACTATCCAAATATTTTTGGGGCACACCTCCCTATCCACAACACAAATATACACCCACATTACTGACGATCGCAAACGCAACACACTAGAGCAGTTCCACCCTCGATACCGAAAACACCAATAACCATACCGCCCAACACCTAATGTTGCCTGTTGAGTAAATAGTTGAAACTCGCTACAATGTAGCATCGACAAACACAAAGCCACATACGCAGGAGCCCCCACGCAACATGAACCCACACAATAACCCAAACTTCAGCACTGCCACCCTAAAAACAATACGCCTACTACAAAATATCGTCCAAAAAACAAGCTCCACCAATCGTGACAATCGTGACAATCGTGACAATCGTGACAATCGTGACAATCGTGGCGTATGGCTTGTTGGCGGAACAGTGCGAGATATCATCATGGGCAACAACAGCCACGACGTGGATATTATTACCGAAATGGACGCATGCGTTTTAAGTGAAGAGTACGGCAAAATTATGCCCAATGCCACCGTTCGCCAATACAAGAAATACCGCACAGCTAGCATATCCTACAACGACGGCAACAACACCCGCAAAATCGATATCACCACGCCACGAACAGAAACCTTCCTCACATCAGGGGGACAACCACAAATCACCATCATGCCCACCATCGAACACGACCTGCCACGACGCGACTTCAATATCAACGCCATGGCACTCAACATCCCAACGCAAACACTAGACACACTCATCGCAACGGGCACGCAGATAACCGCCGAACACCTCGCCGAACACATAACCGAACACCTCGCCGAACACCTCCTCGACCCGTTTAACGGCTTGGACGCCATCCGCAACAAGACCATAGCCGTACTCCACGACCAAAGCTTCACAGACGACCCATCACGCATACTCCGTTGCCTCAGGTTCGCCGCACGCTACAACCTCACACCCACACACCACACAGTAACACTAATCCACAACGCCAAAATCACACTAGCAAACCTCAATGCCAACCGTACCCCCTACGAAATGGCAAAACTCATGGACGAAAACTCATTGCCACAGATAATCACCCTCGCACACACCCTAGGAATAGATATCTTCAGCATAATGTTCAACACCCAAACCGCACAAACAAACCTCGCCTCAGAGATACGCCATGGTGATGAGCAATTCGACAACACAACAAATACAGCCAACAAACGGTACGCACTAAGGGTGCACACACTAACGCAACACGCACAAACAACTCAACAACACAACATCGTAGCACTCGCACTACAAGGGAAACCACACGCAACTCAAAAACACATCAAACGATACCTCGAAAAACTCGCCCAAGGGGAAACAATATGACAGAAATTCAAGTAAACGAAAGCGTTGTCCCAGCACTAGTGGGTGTCAACAACTCCAACCTCAAACTATTCAAAACACACCTCGGTGTCAACATCAACAATATTGGCGGACTGTTTCGTATCACCGGAAACAACAGTGCAATCGCAAAAGAGATACTCGAATCCATGGCCATCATCGCCGCCAAACGTGAACTCGTACAAGAAGACGTCGCAAACGCACTAAACCTCGCTCTACGACAACAACCCGGAAATATTGCACAAACCGTAGGGAATATTGTGCACATCGGAGGACGTGCCAAAGATTTACGACTCAAAAATGCAAACCAATCCAAATACTTCCACGCAATGAAAACACACGACCTCAACTTTGCCATCGGTACAGCCGGAACAGGGAAAACATTCCTCGCAATCGCCGCCGGACTACACCACCTACTCAACAAAGACGTGGAACGACTAATCCTCACCCGACCCGCCGTGGAAGCAGGAGAAGCACTCGGCTTCCTACCGGGTGACATCGAAGAGAAAATTACACCATACCTGCAACCCATGTACGACGCACTACACACACTGCTCAACACAAACCAGCTCAACAAACTACTCGAAACACAAACAATCGAAATCGCACCACTAGCATTCATGCGTGGACGTACGCTGAACAACAGCTTTATCGTACTCGACGAAGCACAAAACACCACCGTCGCACAGATGAAAATGTTCCTCACAAGACTCGGACAAGGATCCAAAATGGTCATCACTGGCGACCTAACACAAGCCGATCTACCAAAACACCAAACAAATGGACTACGAAATGCCACCGAAATACTAAACAAAATTGAAGGGGTACACTTCACACAATTCACCAACGAAGATGTAGTCAGACACCGCCTAATACAAGACATTGTGGAGGCATACGACAAACATGAAAACGAACATGCACAAAGTAACACTAATCGTAAACCCACACGCTAACAGCGATGCAAATATCAGCGATGCGAACATCAACGCCACACTACTCCGAGCGGCAACCAGTACTGTCAACAACGCAACCGTTGTAGAGAAAATGGGCATGGCTGACAACAACGCAACAGCAACGTTCACCATCCACCTCACCATGGTGGACGAAGTCCAGATGCAAGACATCAACAATACCCATCGGCAGGTAAACAAACCCACCGACGTTCTAACGTTCCCCCTGTTTGACGCACAGGAGGTTACCACCATTCACCAACTTATTCAGTCCACCGTCAACGCCAGCAACACCAGCAACACCAGCAACACCGTCAACACCAGCAACACCACCATCCCCCTAGGCGACATCATCATATGCACACCTGTAGCACTCAGACAGAGTATTACCCTCGGTCATAGCGTTACCAAGGAGGTTGCGTTCCTTCTCATTCATGGCACACTGCACCTGCTAGGCTTCGACCATATACAAGATTGCGACAGCAACGTAATGCTACCCCTGCAAAGTGGAATTTTGGATTCGCTACAGCTACCCTAACGCTAGGCAGGTTACAAGTTAATGTACGAAGTGAAGTACGATATGAACAAACCGAAAAATTCGAAAGAATTCATCATGTTGAGAATGTTAATCCCAGTATACGACACCATAACGTAGTCTATTATGGAGAACAACGCAATATTGATAATCAACATCCCAAGAAACAGATAAAAACGTAGCACAAATGTGCTTGAAAACAAAACCTTGCGATAAGTATTTGCAATCAGTATGACCAAGGCAAAGAACATCAGGGCGATGAGACTCCCAACATACTTATCCGTTATCAAATACATAAAAAGATCATCAATACCCAAAATAATGTCAAGCATATTGCCCGAAGTATTACCCTCGTAATTAGCAATATAAATGTGAGTGGTCGCCAAAAGAGCAACAAACATAATAATTAAATACAATGCCGTATCTATTCGTCCCAGTATTAGGTAAAACAGGGAGAACCAAAGGACAATAATGAAAAATGGCAACGTGAATATGAAAATATACTCAGGTATGATAACACGACCAAAAACCCACATGGACGAAGCAAAACTAAATGTTACCACCATGGTCATGAAAGTCACACCCATGGCAAAAGTCATGGCTGTCAGAGATAACACTGTGTTGACCTTGGTGGACGGCAACAATATCTCTGCCAAAGCTATGGACAAACCAGCAAGAGAAACAACCAATACTATGGCCGCAAAAGCTATCCTCACAGCATCAGAATCGGTAACCCTGTAAATGGTTAACACCTTAATGAACAGATTATCCACATTCTCACGCTCGAGAATAGACTCCAAAGGCTGATCCGCATAGGCAAACCCAACACTAATATCGTAACTGCTCTTCTCAAACGATTCAGGGATATCCAACCGAATGTAATCAGAAAAATTATAACCGACCTTAATATCGGAATACTTTACACCATCAGCCGTTTTGTTAATGGCAATTATCCGCCTATCATCACCATTGCTCAACATGTACACAAAACTATTGTCTTCACGGAAATTTTTGGACAGATAAAACTGACTGAAAAAGGTAATACTCCCCCCAGACTTGAAGTATGGTGGTGAGAGTAGTTTTATGTTGTAGAAGTAGTTCCCCTGAACATTGTACGAATTAGAGTTCTCTTCGGCACCAATTTTGATCCCCGAAACAAACACTGCTCCGGACACAGCAATTAGGATCGTAAAACCGATCATTCGTAGCCCTAACCAAATCCCTAAGGTTGAGAACCCGACCTGTATTTTTTGTAGAATATTTGTATTTGCACCCATGCTTCTCCCAAAGGGAACCTTAATAAGACGTACTGATAGTTTCCCAAGTAAACTAGCAATATTTATGCCTTCTGCACAATCGTGCACAATCGTGCACAATTGTGCACAGTTGTACAACCGCAACGCTACCGCTACCGCAACGCTACCCATAAACTTTATTGATTTAATCCAGCAAATCCGTTAAAATGGGGGCATGAATACCCTTTTTGCACAGATAACAACCTACTCCAAAATGATAAAAATCAGCCATACACTCTTTGCCATGCCCTTTGCGGTATCGGCAACTGCCATCGCCATTGCATATCAGTACCGTGTCGACCCTGTTGGATCGTCTATCTACGGGTTCATTGGTGATGCTATTCTGATTGTGATTGCGGTTGCATTTGCTCGCAGTGTTGCCATGGGTGTAAACCGTGTGATTGACAGCGGTATCGACCGACGAAACCCTCGAACAGCTGGCAGGGAGATACCCTCTGGACAGATATCCAACGCCACCTCCATGGTTTTCATAACCATATCGGTTATCGGTTATGGTATCGCCGCCCTCCTACTCTCCCCCCTGTGCTTCATCCTAGCCCCCATCCCCGTCGCCCTGTTTGTGCTGTATGCCTACAGCAAGAGGTTTACAGCTTTGTGCCATTTTATCCTTGGTTTATCCCTTGCCATCGCCCCTATTGGTGCGTTTATTGCCATTACGGGAACCATCTCGTGGGGGATTATCCTTTTGGGTGGCAGCGTCCTTGTGTGGACAGCTGGGTTCGACATTATTTACGCCCTTCAGGATATGGATTTCGACAGGAGGGAGCGTCTCCACTCAGTACCGTCAATATTGGGTCGCAGTAGTGCTGTGTTTCTATCGCGTTTGCTTCATGCCCTATTTGTGGCTCTGTTGGTCTTGTCTGGAGTATTTTTGGGGTTAGGGTCATGGTTTTACATGGCAGTATTAATCGTCGGTGTTCTAATCGTCTGGCAACACGTCATTGCTAGCAGGGATAACCACAGTAGCAGGGGGACGAATCACCTCATGCAGGCGTTCAACGTTAATATTTACATTAGCATTGCGGTAATGGTGGGAGTACTTCTAGACGTACTGCTGTAGTGTCTTTGTGTGCTGTGTGGCTAGTTGCCGTGTGCCTAGTTACCGTGTATCCAGCCTCTGTTGGCGATGCTCTCAGTTGTGCTATCCTGCAGACAAACAACCCCATGGTGCTCACCTTCAACATACTCCTCGCACCAACCCACAGGGATAATCTCACGCCCCAAAGCTGTTCGCAAATGTTCTTGCAGTCCGTACGCCTCTTGGGGTGCAACGGTAAACAGTAGTGCAAATTCTTGTCCCGACGAAAGTGCGTGCTCCAAAGGTGAAACCCTGCCCACGTCCGTACCATCAACGCCGATCATCCCACCCAACTTTTGCACACGATCAACCATGGTTTCAATATGCTCCAACGGGAGGGCGTCCTCATGGACAACACACCGCACACCACTACTTTTCCCGAGCCTTGTTAGGTCAACACCGAGTCCGTCGGATATGTCCATGCACGATGTTACAACACCGGTGGCAGCTAGGTGCAGACCTAGTTTCGTCTCCGGAGGGCGGTTGTAGTGGTAGTACAGGTCGAGTTCCCCTTCCAATGGATTTCCCAACTCCACTGAGTTATTCGTTTCGTGAGAACGACGACTCAGCTGTGTTTCGTTGGCGAGGGCAATGTTGGTGAGACCAATGGGTCGCGATATGAATATGATATCCCCAGCCGTGGCACCCGAGCGTGTTAGAATATTATGCTCTGCCCTGCCAAAAAGTGTGAGGGACAGCACAACACTGGAGCCGCCACAAGTATCTCCACCAATAAGGCGAATCCCGTTCGCATGGCACAGCTCTTTGATGGTGCTAGCTGTTTCCGAAGACAGAAACGCCACAGGGGCACTAATGTTGAGTATCCCATACTCAGCCTTCGCCCCCATGGCAGCCATATCGCTAATATTCGACGTGAATAGGTAGTGCAACACATGCTTACGTGGCGTGGTGGGGTGGAAATGTACCCCCTCCACAACGGTATCGCTAACGTAAATGTAGGGTGACACAAAAACACCATCATCCCCAATACCGTCCACACCCCCCGAAGGGTTGAAGTGGCGTTGCAGGTTGTTGATGAAGCTCAACTCCATAATGCCCCCTACTTTACTACTTTAGGATTTGGATACGAAAAACTTCCACCTTGCGAGCAACAGAGTCTGCCATGGTATACTCCACCACAATGGGGAACACCTCGCCAACACCGAAATCATCCCCTGCAGTGGGGGGAACAGCATACTGTGCCAACATGTCAGACACGCCCGCAACCATTGTGTGCCCCATGTCGTTCCCAGTATTTACACCTGAAGGGAGCCCCTTGGGCACAAACCCCTTGATGTTAATAACGTTAACAGAATAAGGCACATCTGTTTTTGGTAGGAGGAAATAGATGGGTATGAAAGCGTCCCCTTTGTTGAGTACGATATTTTGAGCAACAGGGTAGACGCCTATCTGTCCATTGACTGAAGCCAGCAGGGATGGTGTTGTCGGTGTGGTTAGCCCTTCGGACAAGATTTCGCCCCCTCCCCGAGGCACAGGTGCTTGCACAGGTGCTTGCACAGGTGCTTGCACTCGGAAAAACACCTTGCCAACGCTAACGGAGTCTTTGTAGACATTTGCCACAACCTTACCACGCTCAGACATTACATGGGGCGTATTTGTGTCCAACTGCCCACGCTCCCCTTTCGCATTGACCCCGATAATATCCACAGTGTAGCCACGTCGATAGTTGCCGTAAATATTTTTCACCGTGATCGTGGAGCCTTGTGTTACGTTGATGGTTTGCCCCGCTTGCACAGCATACTCCGTACCGTCCACATCTACAACAACATGGTTCATGGTTGGTGCCACCACTGGCGACACCGATTCGTTGACGATAATGCCGTAATATGCTAGCAGTGGGATGGCGGCGTAAACATGTACCAAGACTTTGTCTCTAACCGTTGGCAGGTTTTTGGATGCCTCGATTGCGAAAGCAGGCTTGCATTCAGCTGTCAGTACGTAGTAGGTGGATGCGTTTGTCATGGATGTGTAGTATTTCGATGTTTCTTCAAAAGTTCTTGTGTTGAAGTATTCGAGGTAGTATTTTTCTAGCTGAATGCGTTCGTTGGCACTTTTTATGGCTATGAATGCTGGTTCACGTAGGTTTAGTATGGTGTCGTTGCTACATGTGTATTCGTCGGAGTCGGTAACAACCGATTGACCGAACCTATCAGGGGAATACGACCAATCGGTGTACACCTTACGGTGAAACCCCCAGCCATCGTGGAAATTAATAAACACATCCGCTTCACTGATATATTTTTTGATGGTTTCAATGGCACCACGCATCTTTTCATAAGTAATATTTTTGAATTGGCGATTCATGTCCACAGCCGTTGCACGCTCAGCAATGGCAACAGCCTTTGCGTTGGCACGTGGGATAACGATTAGTGTTCCGGTATCCACCTGCATGTCGATAAACTGATCAGCGGCAAGGTAGCCCCCCTCTTCGTCGCCCTGAATACCGCCGACAATGAGTCCTGTTGCACCGGGTTTTGCACCTGTGATAATGTATACGTCTAGTGAGTAGTCGGTTTGCGGGAAGTATGAAATATGTTTCACGTTGTTGGGTTCAAACACCATCTTGCGTGCATGAGCAGTGGAGGACGTAGCGATTAGGATGATGCCAACCGTTAGTAAAAGGGTCAGTGTGTAGATAGTTGTAGCTCTCGGGCTCCATACAGGCGTGTTTAGAGTAGGGGCGTTGTGTTTATGTTTCATATCTGTTCCCCTTTTTGACAATCTTTGACGTATGATAAGTGCCCCATTTAAGTTGTGTGCCATTACAGTTTGAACCAAGCTTCGGAGCGGATACTGAATAGATCGGGTCGCCCTGTTAGCACTAAGACTTTTTTGCCCGTATCGGCGACGGTGTCTGATGAGTATTTTTGTGTAAAGCTCACGGTAACACTACCTGCGGCAATGGATTCGATTGTTACGTTGGAGTATTCCACGGAGATGTTCCCCGCCCTCTGGAATACGCCTTGTTTGTATGCGGCAAACTGTCTTAGCCCCATGTTTGTGCCTTTGTGGCGGAATGCCGGCGAGTACATTGCTGTGTAGCCGTCCACATCTTTGGTTTCCCAAGCCTGTATCCACGTTTGCAGGAATGTTTGCACGTAAGGCATAATCGCCTCTTTTTTGGTGTTGGCATCGCTGGGTGTGAACTCTTCCGATATTACCTGCAGTCCGTTGCGTCCGTTGCGTCCGTTGCGTCCATCGAGTTCGTTGGCAGTATCTTTGACGTAGTAACGCTTATTGCCGTAGGAGATGAGGTTGTTGGTTGCGTAGAGTTGGTTGAAGTCGTAGACAACTAGGTCTCGCTCAACGAATACTGTTAGGTTGTTGAAGGTGATTAGTTTGTTCCCTTTGAGCATTTGTGCGATGCGTCTGTTTTCGGCAAGAGTTGCCCCTGTTGTTTCCACGGTGTTTGTTGTGTTGGTAATGTTTTTGTTTGTTTGTTTGTTGATTGAGAGTCCGTAATCCATTATGCTTTTTTTGCGTCCAAGGAAGCTTCCACGCCTGACCCCTGCTGGTGTTCTAAACTGTTGGTGGAACATTTCGGCGTAAGCGTCGTAATTGTTTGTGCTCCAAGCGTTTGTGAAGTTTTCGATGAAGTTGTAGTAGCGAGTTTTTTCCTTTAGGTAGGCATCCCTGTCGGGGGTAAAGTTTAGTGTTTCGCCGATGACCGTGGTCACCCCTACGTTCATGTAGGTCATTAGTCGGTCGAATCGTTCGTTCCCCATGGCGATGCACCCGAGGGTAACGGGTTTGTGTTTTTCGGGGTTGAGTCCGTGTATCCAGATACCGCTTCCGCCTCGCCCTTCTATTTTGTCGACAATGTTGGGGTAGTTGATGGGGAAAGCTCCTGTGCCGTAGATATTTCCCACTTGGTTTCCGTATCGGTTTGTGAGGTATTTATTGCTTAGGTAGTCCACGGTGTAGTAGACCCCTTCGGGTGTTTTTCGATCCCCTTCGCGTACTTTGTCCCCCTCTGCTTCACCGACTAGGATGTCGAATGTATCGGTTATTTCGAGTTTATCGCCTTGGTAAGTTCCCACATATATTGTGAGGTTGCTTTTGTCAACAAATGCAACGTTTTTTTGCTGGCTTTGGTTATAGATAAATATGTTGGCGAGTATGAGGTTGTTGTTGTTTATGCTGTTCATGTTGTTGACGGCCGTGGTGGTGGAGAATTGTATGGCACGTTCTCGTATGCTTCGATAGTCCACACTGGTGTTGTATGCGAAGTCGTACGCTGCTGTGTCGCTTCCGGCGTCGCTGTAGTTGTCGGTATTTTCGGTGGTATTTCTGGTGGTATTTTCGGAGTCAAGGTCATCCGATTCAGCCCACGCCACTGCAGTCAGCATGTAGGTTGCGATTATTGCCATGCCTAATAAGTAAAGTAATACATACCTTGTCTTCATAAAAAACATTCTTCTTGGCTCCTGCTTGTGTGTGTATTTTTGTTCCTAGTTTACGCACTAAAATAGGTTTATTGTAGCAAAGTAGTGCAACTTTGGCAAGGCATTTGGCAAGGCAATTCGTTAGCTTACAGGAATACAACTGTTACGGCGTCAAATCCTTGTTCGCCCTGTTCGTGGTCTGCTAGTCGGAATGTTTTGACCCGCCTATCAGACTTCAGAAACTGGTGCACAGCTCGACGCAGATCACCACTCCCACGTCCATGTATCACGTATACTTTGTCGTGGTTAGAGAGCACAGCTTCGTCTAGGAATCTGTCCAGTTCGTCGATTCCGTCATCCACACGCATCCCTACCAACACTTTCTCCATCGATGTGTATGTATTTACGGTATTGATAACTTGGGCACCGTTGTGTGTTCGTTGTTTGTGTTGTGTATTTTTGGTGTGCGATGCTTTTCGTCCTGTGTTGCTGTCAGTGTTGCTGTCAGTGTCTCTGCGACTATTTCCACGGCTACTTTTGTCCACGACGGCTGCTGTTTGGTTATTGATATCTTTTCGTGGGAATGTTACCCTCATCCCGCCGAGGTCGAGTACGATTTTTGATCCTTCGACGGCGGTAACTGTTGCTTCTTTCTGGTATTTGTTGAGGAATATTGTGTGTCCGACGTTAATGTCTTTGAGTGCCACTTTGTGTTTGTCCACAGCTTTGACGCGACCTTGAACAGCTGTTAGTAGTGTTTCGGCATTTTGCATCTTCATTTCAGGTTTGTTTGGTGTTGTTGCTCCCACCTTTCCGCCTCTCACGGAGTTGCGAATAGCCTCTTTGGAGAGTCGTTTTGCTTGTTGTAGCAGAGCCATTGTTTCGCTTAGGAGGTCTTCTTCTTTCATGGCGAGTTTGGTTGTTAGTTGGTCTTCGCGTTGTTTTAGGTCGTCGTGTTGTTCGTTGAGGTATTTTTCGAGTTCGGCTACTTCCAGAGCTTGTGCGTCAACTTTTACACGCATTTCGTTGAGTTCTTCCACACTTTTTTCCAGCATGGTTCGACTTTCGTCTACAAGGTGTTCGGCACGTTCCAGCACCTCTTCGGGTAGTCCCATTCGTCTTGCCAGGGTAAACGGATTAGACACCCCCATGATCCCTTTGAGGAGCTTGTACGTTGGCATGAGTGTTTCGTCGTCAAACGTTGTGCCGTAAGAGACAGCCCTTTCGTGGGCAAAGCCAAGCTTTTTCACTTCGCCGTAATGGGTGGTAACGATGCACTTCACACCTTTCGACAGCATACTCTCCAAAACAGCAACAGCCAAGGCAGCACCTTCGCGAGGCTCCGTGGAGGATCCGAGTTCATCGAGCAGAACAAGATCGTTCCCTTGAGCTGTTTCGAGCACACGTTTGATGTTAGCCACATTGGCGGAAAAGGTGGAGAGGCTCATGTCTATGGACTGATGATCGCCTATGTCTGCCATGATGGTGCGGTAATCCATCACAACAGCTTTTTTGCCAAACAGGGGGAGCCCACACTTGGCGATGATGTGGTTCAAGCCCACAGATTTCAACGCCGAACTCTTACCGCCAGCGTTGGCACCAGAGATAACAGCCAAGGAGCAACTCTCGTCCAAATCAAACGAAATAGGAATAGATGACGACGACTTACCACCAGTTGCACCACCAGTTGCACCACCAGTTGCACGACTCATCAAGTAAATTACAGGGTGATGAACATCAACTAAGTTGATACTAGTGTTAGAAAACTCGGGGTAACAATACTCAAACTGAGCGTAAATGTGTGCGGTCTCCAAGAAAAACAGCAACTCGCCATACAACGACCAAAGATGCACAAAATTCGCGTAACTATCATACACCTCATCCGACAAGTCGCGAAGTATTCGAAACACCTCCGCACGCTCATCGGACAACGCCTGATGAATACTATTATTCACCGATGCCAAGTCTGACGGCTCAACAAAAAATGTCTGACCAGATTTCGACACACCCTGCAAAATGCCGTTGGAAATATGACTCTTGTAAGAGCTCTTGCAAGCAATGGTGTAGCGACCATTTTTCATGGTCAAAACATCATCCTGAATAAAACGGGAGGAGTTCGCACCATGCGTATAATTTTGTGCGATACCGTACGCAGTACTACGAGACGAACGAAGCACACCACGAATACGACGCAACTCAGGAGTCGCATCATCGCGAACACCACCAAGATCATCCACAGACCGACGAATACTACTCGCCAAAGAGGAGTAGTCAGGGAGGGACAAAGCAAGGGCGGTCAACGCAGGGGTGTCTTTGAAATCAGACAGTAAGGTGCGTAGCAACTCAACATCATGAATTAGCAGTTGAAAATTGTACAGCCACAACCCCTCAAATGTTGTGCGAAACTCCATGTCCACATCGTCCATCAGATGGAAAAAAACAGTGTCGGGGGCAGGGGAATAAGACGACAATGGCACAAACAACATCGACTCGCCAAACAGCTTGTGCGAACGAAATATCCCATCCATACGGGTGCTACCATCGGAGCTTAGTAGGGGCTCCAAACCTGAAAAAAAATCTAGGGAGAATGACGAAACATAACGACTGGAGAGAAGAGTTTTGAAAGTGCCAAAATCTAGGGCAGCATAATCCTCAGAAGAACCATGCCCCGCAACATGAGTAGAGTGTATCATACGTCTAGCCCCACTAGCTCAATAATGTTCATCGTAGCAAGACTCATCGTAGCAAGACTCATCGTAGCAATGTTGTTAAGCGACATAGTAGATCGTAATCAAATAAAATACTGCAACCGTTACCAACAAACCCCAAACAAGACCAAGTATGCCACCCAATATGCTAGAACGTAGACTCGGTGCGGTACGAAGACTGATATCAATGAACGTCAGCAATCGCGAAAACATGAAAAATCTTACCGAACCAGAAATCTTGCCTATGGCGAAAAATGTTAAACGTACA
Source organism: uncultured Deferribacteraceae bacterium (assembly GCA_947313855.1). GTDB lineage: Bacteria > Chrysiogenota > Deferribacteres > CAMZNJ01 > CAMZNJ01 > CAMZNJ01. The sequence continues at coordinate 42,828 of CAMZNS010000010.1, read as the reverse complement.
CCGCCAAGGTACAACAACCCCAGCAGTGTAACATAAACGTATGGGTAGGCAGTGCTCTCCAAAAACGGGAGCAACGACACAACCAAAATATAAACAAACGGTGTTGCCAAAACAGATATTTGGTACGCAATGTTAAACACCAAAAGGGACAACAACGTAAACATCGCCCCTTTGCGAAAACCTACAACGGCGAAAATCAGTATGGGTGCAAATAGTGATGCGTAAATCAAAGTCATGTCGATAAAACCTACCATATTATATTTAATTCAAGAACTAACGAACAGGGGCACTAGACTACAAAAGCCTACCCACAGACCCGATCAGAGCATTGGCAACGGGGGAGTTCAGTATGGATGATACGAATGGGGTGCCCATGGGAGCGAAAATTTGTAGCAAATAGAACAAAATACTCGCCAAAAACACACCCATCATTGCACCAATAAGACCACCAAAGAACCTAGAAAGCCATCTCGGACGACTAAAGTTTAGGACACGTTTAAACATCATGCCTGTTATCATGCCTAAGAGGAGGTATGTCAAGTACATTATTATCGCGAAGATTGCGATATACATGTAAGCCCCAAAGATAGGGATGATACCAACAACAATGGGGAATACCACTGGTGCACCAATTTTGGCTGCCATGTATGATCCGTAAAGAACGGCCACAGCTGTTATCGACCTTAATATGCCACGATAAAACCCTAATCCTGCGTACAGAGTTGCCAACACGGCAACAATAATAATATCCAAAAAACCTAACATACCTTCTCCTCCCTGGTGTTGTTGGCACATCGGTACGCAACAAGACCGTCAGTCAATTATTTTTATTTATTTACGTCTCTGCTTAGTCGTTGACAAACGATTTCACTAGATTATTGACAGCTTTGCCTTCAGCACTAGCACCGACTACTGCCATTACGCCTTTCATGAGTTGTCCCATTGCGGCACCGTTTTTGCTGCCTTTGTTGATACCGAGTTTTTCTGCTTCGGCTGTTATTATTTCTATGATTTCGGTTTCGGATAGTTGTTTGGGCAGGTACAGTGCTAGCACATCGGCTTCGGCTATTTCTTGTTCAGCGAGATCGTCTCTTCCAGCTTCTTTGTATTGTTCTGCTGCCACTTTGCGTTTTTTGATAGCTGACTGTACAACTTTGATTGTATTTTCGTCGCTAGGTTTGTTGCCTCCGTCGGTTTCCGAGTATTTAATCTCAGAACGAAGCATACGCAAGACACCCAGTGCGGTTTTGTCTTTGTTACGCATGGCTTGTTTCATATCGTCAAAAATCTTATCGCTCAGCATATTTATTCCCTCTCGTGTTATGTATTTTGTTTTATTTTATCATTACTAATGTTTCGATGATGGCTGGGTCGAGTGTTGATTTGTTGTTGAACACATCTTCGAAGCTTGTGAACGCTATTTTGCCCCCTTGCGTTCCTACCATGAGTCCTGTTTTGCCGTCAAGTAGTGCTTCGACGGATGTTCGTCCTAGTATGGATGCGAGGTTACGGTCGTAAGCGGTTGGTGCTCCACCGCGTTGCACGTGTCCTAGGATAGTGATTCGAGCGTCAAGTTCGGGTGCTTTTTTCTTAACCTCTGATGCCATCTCCAGCACCGAGCCTGCCCCTTCGGCAACAATAACAATATTGCATCTGTATCCGTTGTTGTGTCTGTCTAGTAGTTGTTTGATCCCTTTGTCCCAGTCGAATTTGTATTCGGGTACGACTACTGCTTCGGCTCCTGATGCTAGTGCTGCTTGTGCTGCGAGGTATCCGCTGTTTCGTCCCATTACTTCTACGAAGAAGGTTCTGTTGTGGCTTGAGGCGGTATCGCTTATCATGTCCAGTGCGTTGACGATGGTGTTGAGTGCGGTGTCCACGCCGAGTGACATGTCTGTGCCGTAGAGGTCGTTGTCGATGGATCCGGGTATTCCGATGCACCGGATGTTGAATTCGTTGTAGAGGTCCCTTGCACCGGCTAGCGATCCGTCACCGCCGATGACAACAATGGCTTCGATGCCCCTGGTTTTCAGGTTATTGTGGGCTTTTTCTCGTCCTTCGTAGGTACGAAATTCTTTGCAGCGTGCTGAGTAGAGGAATGTTCCGCCCCTGTGTAGTATTCCGCCAACGTCGTGGGGTTGTAGTATCCTCATGTTGTTGTCGATCATCCCTTGGTATCCGTTTTCGATACCGTAGACGACGAGTCCTTTGGCGTGTGCTGTGCGTACAACAGCACGTATGGCTGCGTTCATTCCGGGGCTATCGCCACCGCTGGTTAAGACACCGATTGTTTTCATAGTTTTGCTCCGTTAGCTACTTGTGTAGTTGTGTTTGTAGGTTTGGACATTTTAATATGTCTTTTGTTTAAAGGCAATTCTTCATGTTTTATTCGTTAGAAAAGTATAACTTCTTAATTGTATCATATTTTAATATTTATTACATGCAATATTTGAATCCTTTTAGTGTTGCCACTCCGTCGTAGTATTTTTTGAGTGTGGCGTAATCTGTTAGGTGCACTGTGATGCTTAGTGATACGTATTTCCCTGACGATGATTCTTTTTGGTGTATTTTTGGGGAAGCCTCGGCAAAGAAAGTTTCCACTGCTGGTACGAATTCGGGGGTATTGATACCGATGACCTTGTAGGTGTAGTCTAGGGGGAATTCGAGCATGTCTTCCAGGGATCCGGCGGTTAGTTCTCCGCCTCCAAGTGTGTGCAGTCCGACTTTCGCTTTTTTGAGTGTAGCGGGGTCAAAGTCTGCCATCCCTTCGACCTTGCGGAGGTTGTTTTCAGCGGGGTTCGCCCCCTGTCCTTCGTCGTTTGCACCATCTACGCTATTGGTGTTGCTTGTGTTTTGGTTCATAAAAATCACCTCGTTTAATTTATTATTTAGTTGTTATTTGGTTACTTTTGTGCATTGGTGTTGGGTCGATAGTACTTGAAGAAGTAGGAGCGTTGGCGACCGAACTTGCGGTAGTATTTTGTGGGGAAGTAGTGTGAGTCGTCGTGGGTGAATGGTTCTCCCTGCATATTGGAGAGGGTGCCACCCGATGCACAGTTTTCTAGGGTATGCTGTATTCCGTCCAAGCCTGTGGCGTAGTCTTCGTTGTCTGTGGCAATATTGAGCACGCCATCAGGTTTTAGCAGGCTTGCAACTAGCTCAACAAATTGCGGATTAATGATACGTCTCTTTCTGTGGCGTTTTTTGAACCATGGATCGGGGAAGTTAACGTAGATTTCGCTGATGGATGATTTTTCCAGTAGGTGCATGTAGAATATTGCATCGAAATGCACCACACGAACGTTGTTTAGTCCCAGAGACTTGCATCGGCGTATGCATTTTGTTGCCCCCTCTTTGAATACTTCGAATCCGATAAAGTTGGTTTCGGGGTTATTTTCCGCCAGATTGATGAGGAATTCGCCATTACCGATGCCAACTTCAAGGACAGTTTTGTTGTTATTGTCGAAAACGGTTTCGGGTCGTACTTCGGGGTATCTTGGTGCGTATTTTTCGATGGCGTTCCACATGTTGTTGCTGTAAATGTATCGGTTGTCGGTGAAGTTTGTGAAGCTACTGTTCAGGTTGTCTCCTCGGGAGTGCTTGCGTGTTACAACGCCGTGGGGGTTATTCGTATTGCGTGTTGCCCGTGAGCCGATGTTGGGGTTGAAGTAGTCGTACCAGCCGTACTTCCCCACAATCGGTTTGTTGTTTATTTGTTGTTGGGTGTTAGTGTCGTTCATTGCTATCTATCCAGTTTATTTTGTTGTTACCGCTTCCTGTTCTCGATAATTTGTTCTACTTTGTTTTTGTTCATTTTGTTCACAGCGATGGTTTTGAATCCTTTGTAGGTTACGAACCCCATGGGTGCACCTTTTACGTTTCGCACATTTTTGCGTATTGTGTAGTCTATTTCCACCTGTTTGTTGGTTGTTTTGGTGTAGTGTGCAACTAGTTGAGCCATTGTGTGTATTAGTGCGTCCAGTTTATCTTGGTCATGGTTAGTGTTGTTGTCGTTGTTCCATCGTATTATTCCGTGTGCAGATGGTATCCCTTTGGCGTGCACCCAGTGGTCGTGTGGCAGTGCTTCACGTAGTAGTTCGTGGTTTCCGCGACTATTTTTCCCGAGCATGCACAGTACGCCGTCTATTTCGAATCGGTGGAACCCTTCATATTTTAGTCGAGCGTCCAGTTTTTTGCGTCCTTTGGCACCGCCGGATCCGTGTTTGTTAGGTTCCCCCCCTTTTTTGCCAAGCACGAGCACGTTACTTCGCATGTAGAGCAGTTCGCCGTATGATGCTGTTTCGCAGTAGTGTTCCTGTTCTTCGTAAAACTTCACATAGCTTTCCATGAGGTTGAGTCTTTCTTGTATGACAGGGATACCTCGTTCGAGTCGTCCTGCACGGTGGTAGAGTCGTTTCATGTAGTCGTGAACATGTAGATCGCTGTTGTAGGTGTATCGGATATTCGATTCAACGCCATCAGGGGTGTATTTGGTGAGGCTGTAGACGCCGCGACCTCGAACAGTGTGTAGGTTCATCTTTAGTAGGTCTGCCTCTTGGCGATATTTTTCGTAGTTTGAGGCGTTCTCCAACTCGGTACGTAAGCCTTTGCACAGCTGAGTATATTTTTTAAGCCCCTTACGAATACTACTTGCCACAGATATTCGCAGGGTAGCTTCCCGCGGTGTCAAGGACTGCAAATACGCTCCCATCTCTGGGCTCAGAAAGTTGTATGCACGCCACTTTGCTCCCTCAACAGGGGGTGTCTCAGGGGGTGTCTCAGGGGATGTACCCCCCACATTGGCGAAATCATCCATACCACAGACATGCCTTGTAAAGGGCAATAGGGTGGCGTCTTGGGCGTAAAAGTCGGTGCCCATATTTATTTCATGGAAAATATACTCCAACGCCACATCGTAACCGTGCGACTCAACCAGATCAACAGCCTCGCGTACAAGTGGTTTGGAGAACCCTTCGAGGGACGAAAAATACGCCTCAGCAGCAGCAGACGCCGAACTATTCGTAGGGGCGTCAAGTCGAGCCTCAGAGGCACTGCTGTAGTTCGCCAAAGCCATGGTTTTGTTGGAGGCAAAGGGTTGATACACATGGGACACGCCGATAGAGCGAGCGGTATCCATGTTACGCTGATTAAGGTTGTAGAGGATGCGACCAGTTTCGCCATCAAGGATAAAGAAGTTGGACATGGCACCAACAATCTCAAACACTAACCGAAACCGCTGCAACTTACCACTAGGGCGACGTTTCGCTATGTCAACAAACCCGATGCGATCATGTCCATGGGTGGAAAACCCCTCAACAGTGCCCCCACGTAGGTTCTCGAAAATACCCACCTGCTTCGACGAAAATGTATCGCTCACAAACGACAGGCTAGCACGACCAGATCCGAACGTAAATGCCAACGAGTGTACCTCTTTTTTGTAAAGGTTGAGGTAGATGGCGTCGTTCCATAGTAGGAGTGAGTTCACTTGTGCACCAGCGTTAGCACCAGCGTTAGCGTTAGCACCAGCACCAGCGTTAGCACCAGCACCAGCGTTAGCGTTAGCGTTAGCGTTAGCCCCGAAAATTTCGTTACAGCACCGAAAAAACTTGTATAAACTCAAACCATCCATAAAAAGCTACTACCTAAGTCAACGACGATAACGCACGAACAACTGATTCCAGCTGTTCATTTAAGTCCGCAACCTTCGCCCTATCTTTGGTAATAACCTCTTTGGGTGCACTCTCCAGAAATCGTTTATTTTCGAGTTTTTTGCCATACACGGACAGGTCTTTCAGTAGTCCTTTCTTTTCACGTTCGAGGCGTGCAATCTCTTGCGGAATATCGATGTAGTCTTTGATATTGACTGCAACCTCAAAGTTGGATGAAACCTTGGTGGCACTCCCTTCAGGTGCGTCTTCAAGTGTTGCAACAAAATTCATTGTTCCCACGTTGGCAAGGGCGTGAACAAGGTTTTGCGACTGTTCCAGTGCCCCTTGCGACGCTTCATCACAACGCACCAAAATACTTAGCTCAACCTTAGCGGGGATATTGTATTCCCCACGAATGTTACGTACCATGGTGATAAACTCCATTGCGAGGCTCATCTGTGTTGTGGCACTTTGGAAGGCTTCTGCGATTCCACCTTCACCACCGTCTTGTAATGCTTGCGAGATGGCGGGGTTCGGGTATTCCTCCAGCATAATAGATTGTGTTCGTTTGTTGGGTAGTTGTTGGTAGATGTACTCGGTGAGGAATGGTGCGACACTGTGGAGCATGATTAGTGAGCTACGCAGAACGTACAGTGTCATGCTTGTTGCTTCGTCCCGTATTTTTGCACCATCTTCTGTGGATGTATCCACCCCAGCAAGTCGTACTTTGACAACCTCGAGATACCAGTCGCAGTATGTGCTCCAGAAGAAGTCGTAAGCGGTTTGCATTGCACCGCCGAAGTTGTACCCTTCTATTTGTTGCGAGAATTTATTGAGTGCGGTATTGAGCTCCATGATTATCCACCTGTCGGCGGTATCCACCACACCTTTATCGCTAATTGTGGGCTCGGTGTATGTTGCGTCTTGAGCGTTTATCATGACAAAGCGGGATGCGTTCCAGATTTTGTTTGTAAAGTGGTAGAACCCTTCGACACGGTTGAGGTCGAGCTTAATATCTCGCCCCTGCACAGCGAAAGCTGCCAACGACATACGTAGCGTATCGGCACCGTATTTGTCTGCCAGCTCTAGGGGGTTCACAACATTCCCCTTGGATTTGCTCATTTTCTGACCGTTTGAATCTCGCACCAAGGCGTGGAAGTATACATTGTCAAACGGTTTTTTACCTGTAAACTCGTACCCCATCATTATCATTCGTGCGACCCAAAAGAATATTATGTCAAAACCGGTGGAAAGCACCGACGACGGGTAGAATCTGTCCATCATTGCCGTATCTTCTGGCCATCCTAGCACAGCAAATGGTAGGAGTTGCGATGAGTACCATGTGTCTAAAACATCTTCATCTTGGTGCGATATCTCGCCGCCACAAGTGGCACAAGAGGTGGGTGTTTCCATGGCAACGGTGGTGTGTCCGTTGTGGCAGTAGTATGCGGGGATGCGGTGCCCCCACCAAAGTTGGCGTGAGATGCACCAGTCGCGAATATTCGTCATCCAGTCGAAGTAAAGGTTTTGCCATGTTGGCGGATGGAGTTTAATCTCACCCGACTCAACAGCGTCGATAGCAACAGCAGCCATATCTTTCATGCTCAAAAACCATTGCTCAGACAGGCGTGGTTCGATTACGGTGGAGCACCTGTCGCACGATCCAACAGCATTGGTGTGATCGTGGGTGGCAATCAGGTAGCCAGCCTCCTCCAACCCCGCAACAACCTGTTTGCGTGCCTCAAACCTATCCAAGCCAGCGTACTTGCCTGCAAGTTGGTTTAAGGTACCATCCGCGTCGATTACTTCGAGGTGTTCTAGGTTGTGTCGTTTGCCGATTTCGAAATCATTGGCATCGTGGGAAGGGGTAACCTTGAGGCAGGCGGATCCGAACTCCATGTCCACGTAATCATCTGCAATAATGGGGATGCTACGACCAACGAGGGGCAACTCCACCATCTTGCCAACAAGGTGCTTGTAGCGATTATCATCGGGGTGCACAGCAACAGCAACATCGGCAAAATAGGTTTCGGGTCGGGTAGTGGATATGACAACATGACCACTACCATCGGCGAGGGGGTATTTTATGTCGTACATGAGGGATTTGCCCTCAATGCTGTTGGTCTCCAAGTCGCTAATGGCAGACAGACACCGTGGACACCAGTTGACCATGTATTCGCCACGGTAGATAAGCCCCTTTTTGTAGAATTCAACAAAGGTGTGGCGAACAACACGACTGAGGTTGTCGTCCATGGTGAACCACTCTCGCGACCAGTCGCAGGAAGCACCCATACGCATCAGCTGATTCTTAATGCTACTGCCGTACTCCTCCTTCCACTCCCAAACACGCTCCACAAACTTCTCGCGACCCAAATCATGACGGGTTATGCCATCCTTGTGCAGCTCACGCTCAACAACATTTTGTGTGGCAATGCCAGCGTGATCGGTGCCCACAGACCAGAACACTTCGTACCCACGAAGACGATGATACCGAGCAAGCATATCTTGCAGTGTGGTGTTGAGTGCGTGACCGATGTGCAGGTTACCAGTAACATTTGGTGGGGGGATAAGCATGGAGAAGGGTGGCTTAGAGCTGTTCATGTCCACCTCAAAGTAGGCGGAGTCAAGCCAGTAGGAGTAGATATCAGACTCGTAGTCGCCAAAGAGTACACGGGGCGACGACCACGACTCGGTGGTAAATAGGTGGGCTAAGGGGTGGTTATTTTTCGACATACTTGAAACTCCTGCATCGCTCAGTATGCAGGCACGCGTACACACTACTTACATACGACTAAGACGACTAAATTTATTAGTTTATTGAAAACTGCAACGCGAATACGCCAACATAACGCAACGCCGACTCAAGCTGTGCCACGCAACTGCCACGCGAATACGCCAACATAACGCAACGCCGACTCAAGCTGTGCAACGCAACTGCAACGCGAATACGCCAACATAACGCAACGCCGACTCAAGCTGTGCCACGCAACTGCAACGCAACTGCAACGCGAATACGCCAACATAACGCAACGCCGACTCAAGCTGTGCAACGCAACTGCAACGCAACTGCAACGCGAATACGCCAACATAACGCAACGCCGACTCAAGCTGTGCCACGCTGCCCGCTAATGGTTGTAGTCGTTGCCCAGTATGGTAGGAAGCCCATTGGGGAACTCCACCATAAGCAGATTCTGCTCACTCAAAACCCGCTCGATAGCCGCAAGCCGATAGGAGTAATAGCTCAGCAAAGACTCGTCCTCTTCGCTGTTTATCAACTCCAAAAGACACTCTATCTCATAAAAATAGAACTGCAAACTCTCCGGAATAACATCTGTAAACGGACGTTCATTAATCTTAAACGCTACTTTCATGATGAAAAACTACCTCCAAGTAGCAACCCAAATCGCCACTACCTGCAACATTCGAAAGACTCAAACCCTTATCAGGAAGATCTATCCGACCCGGCAAACGGGTAAATGTAATCGTACAATCAGGTGGTAAAAGTGAGCTGAGTGATACCGATTCTGACCATTCTACCAAAATAGTTGCCCTATTGTCAACCAAATCCCAAAAACCGATGTTGTCAAGCTGCTGAACATCGTGAAGACGATAAAAATCACCGTGGTAAATAGGGAGCATAGGCAACGTAGACAGCGATGTTGACGGGTAATACTCGTTTATCAGGGTAAACGTGGGGGAACTAACTGAGCCGAAATAACCAAGATGAGGTGCCAAAGCACTAACAAACGTTGTCTTACCCGCACCAACATCACCCGAAAGATAAACAATCTTACCACACAGGGAGGACGCAAGGGAACCCGCAACATCAGCAAGATCCCCTAAAGTCTGAGCTTGATAAACAGAGGTACTCATAAAACCATCCTAAGCGGGGAACGGAGGCACAAGCAAAAAGTATGATACAGTATCACAAACACTTGCACCCCCATGTATTTACAGAAACCAACGCAACGTGGTCAACACCAACATTGCAAACGCAACGCTACCAACGCACAACATTGCAAACGCAACGCGGTCAACGCACAACATTGCAAACGCAACGCGGTCAACGCACAACATTGCAAACGCAACGCGGTCAACACCAACATTGCAAACGCAACGCTACCAACGCACAACATTGCAAACGCACAACCTACTTCACAATAATCTTAACCGCTGGACCGCTAGGTGTTGGCGGTGTTGGTGGTGTTGGATCCGGCTTATCTGGGCGTTTATCTTTGGGGTCAACAGGACTTGGCGGCGTTGCAGGGGTGGAGTCATCACCCTCAATAGTAGATGCAGGCATGGTTTCTATGTTATTGGGGATATCCATCCTGCCATCGACAACACTCGGTTTGGCTTGTAGGTCGATAAGTGTTCCGCTTTGCTCCGACTGTGTTTGCTTACGCGTCTGCACCCCTGAGGTGGTTATAACAGCAACTTGACCTGCCGAAACCGAAACGGTCTTCCCTGGAGACAGCACAGAACTAATTGCAACCACCCCTCTGTTCATGGTAACTTTGGTTCTTGATTCTGTTGCAATCACCCTAAAATTTGTTCCCTTCACCCCGATGATTGAGGTTGTTGTTTTGATCTTGAATGTGCCACGAATGGGTGTTATGGGTGTTATGTCGAAGAGCACATCCCCTTTTTCGAGGTTAACATGTGTATCGGAATTTTTGTTTAGCTCGTAGAACTTCACGCGGGAACTTGCTCCAACTTCTAAGACAGAGCCGTCTACAAGAAGAAGTACGGCGGACGCACCTGAAGAGGTACGAACAATATCCCCAGCCTCCACAATTCCGCCAGACTTAAGGGGTGCACCACGAACGGCGTCAGGTTTTACAACCTCCACACGCCCTTTCGACTCCATGGCTTCACCGACTTTAACTACTCCGCCGAAAGAGGTTGCTCCGATGGACATCATCCCCACTACTGCAACAAGGAAAAGCTTCATCATACCTGCTCCTTAGTTTTTTCAAACTTTAACAATGGTGTTGCTTTTGCAGCCAGCATACATAAGTATCACACCGATACTTCCCTGACCATTCGCAACCCAAAAAAAACATTAATCTATCTAGTTATTACTATTAATAGTATATCTTACTAAGCGTTCTTGCAAGGTTTTTTAAAAGACAAGGGATGCACCCGAGCCGAAAACCACGTTGTTGTAGTCCCCTAGTCCGCCGTAAAACTTCGCCATATTCGAGAAACCTTTAGTGTACTGCCCAGTAACGTAAAGCTTGATGCTATTGCGAAGGAATACGCCCACATCAGCACCAACAGTGGTTGTGTAGTAGGTTGGTTGAATTCCGGCAACGCCTACGGATAGATCCACTATTTGATTGAGGTACTGCTCTGCTGATTGGTTCATAAAAAAACCTAAGGAATAACGATCAGTAAAGTAGCCCCCTTCGTATCCGCCAGCGAAATTAATGAAGGGTCCGGATGATGTTGTGCCTACAGTTTGGGGTTGAATGGGTGAGTAAGCGAGCCCTTTAACAAAAACTTTATGGTGAACATTTATGTTATTGTACCCCAGAATTAAGGCTCCCGCCCCCTCAACAGCACCGATTTCACCCTTTCTTTTGTCGTCAAGGAAGTGGTTGTATGTGATGGAGACAGGGAAACGCACACTTAGGGCGTAGTTCCCTGCCCACTGCACCCCTAGTCCAACCCTAGCACGGGTTAGACCATCATCACCTGCCCACAACTCTGCCAGTAGGTCTAAGGGGCGAACACGATACCCGTCGTTGCTGACCTCCCCCACCAAGGAGAGCCCCGCTACGGTGTAAGACAAATACCCTAAGTCCTCAGAGCCAAGGTATCGATTGGTGTCGATGTAGATGGAGCTAGTGACAATATCGAAGGTGCTGAACGGGTAGGCTAGGTATGCGTAGTTGGCAAAAACGCTTGCGGATGGTGCTGCTATGGATCCTTTGTTGACTAGCCCCGGATTGAGTTCATATGTGCCTCGTACATCGACGTAGAAGCTGTTGCGACTTTTGTAGCTGTTCAGCAGGAGGAATCCAGCCTCAGACAGGCTCTTGGCACCGGGGATGATGAGGGAGCTCATGAGGGCGTACCCGTCGCGTGCACAGCCGTACTGCCCCAGAGCGATGCACGACTCAACGCTAAGTTGTAGTGCTGAGAGGTAGTAGCTACTGCCCGTGGGAACCTTTGCGAAGTTACGTCTTGCCTGATAAAATAACCCTTCGCGGTAGTATGTTAAGCCGTAGTAGTAGTAGTATTCGCCGTTTCGGTTGTGAAACTTATCCAGGTAGTTTCGAACTTCACCGTATTGCCGTAGTCCGAAAAGGATGGTGGTGAATTTTATTAGTGCGTCGCGATCGCGAAATGTTGCTGTGTTGAAGTAGTCTCGATATGAGTCGGCGGCTTTGGCGGCTTCCCCCATGTTGGCATAGGTTTCGGCACGATATTTGTAGAGGCGATAGTTTTGCGGGTAAAGGGGTTCGAGTGTGTCTAGTAGGAACAGAGCTTCGTCGTAGTTTTCGTCGGCGATAAGTGTTCCCAGCAGGCTTTCGATGGAGCCCATATTGTAGTACGGTTTGCCATCGTACCATATTGCTCCCTCACGCTGAGTGGCACCAGATTTGTCATACTGAGGCGACACGCCGAGGGCAGATCCCACAAGAACAGCATGCATAATTATAACAACAAGAAGTAGGCGAATCAAAATCAACACGCTATTATAACCCCAAAGTAGATATTTCAACTAACATAGTACTGCAAAAGCATTGCTTTTTACAATAAAAACTTGACATTTCTATTTGATAACGTTAGAATTCAACTACAAATTAAATGCAAACCTATGTCTACAGGGCATATTGGAGGGATTGTGGCACATACCGTATCAGGAAGAAAAAGGGTTAGACAAAATATTAAAAGAAATGAACGTAATACTGCGTACAAATCTACAATGAAAACAATGGTGAAGAAGTACTTGGCAGCTGTTGAAGCTAACGACAAAGAGCAGGCTACCCTACTACTTCATGACGCTTCCGCTTTCATCGCAAAACTTGGGGGCAAAGGTATCTTGCATCAGAATAAAGCATCCAAAAAAATATCACGCCTAACACGCAAAATGGACAAAATAGCTTAATACTGTACCCTTAACACAACATCGACTACTACACAAAGCAATCGAATCACCACCGTAACCGTAACCGTAACTAGCGCGAAGATGGTGACGGTGTTGTCGGAGCCGTAGTTGTCGACACAAAGCAATCGAATCACCACCGTAACCGTAACCGTAACTAGCGCGCCAACCAGATAGGCAAAGGGTGCAGGGTGTTTTCGATTGTTTTTGCACGCCCAAAGGAGCAACAAAATATGCCCTCAACTAAAAAAACTCTACTACTACACCAATGCTGTGGACCATGCTCCTGTTACCCCATCCAAAACCTGAAACTACAAGACGAATACAAAGTCGAAGGGTTCTTCTACAACCCAAACATACACCCCATGAAAGAACTCTACAACCGACTCGAAGCAACACTCCAACTCAACAAAATTGAAAACGTCAACTCACACTGGGACGAAGAGTATGGACTCAAAAAATTCCTGAAACTCTCCAAAATACCCAAAGAGAGACGATGCCGTACATGTTATGCCATGAGATTGCAGAAAACTGCCCAAAAAGCAAAAAAGATGGGCGTCGATGCGTTCTCATCCTCCCTGCTCTACAGCAAACACCAATACCACCATATTATTGTGGAAGAGGCAGAAAAAGCCGCAAAACGATTCGGTATCCCTTTTGTTTACAGTGACTTCCGCAGTGGACACAAAGAAGGGATAGATATCTCCAAAGAGTACGGGCTTTACCGACAACAATATTGCGGCTGCATCTACTCCGAAGAGGAAAGGTACGAAACACAGCTACCACGCAACCTCGATAGGTACACCGCTAAAGAGGGGATTGTCAACCACCACACGGCTGACAGCACCGACGAAGGTTGCGATGAAGGTTCCAACTAAGGTTGCGATGAAGGTTGCGGCAACAGTGGGGCAAATACCCCCTTGCCCCACCATCATCTCCAAACCGCACAAATACGAATACGTCAGTCATGTCGACACTTGTACGGATGACACCACTCTTGCGGGCTCCACGATTACCATTATTGCGTAACCGCACAAATACGAATACGTCAGTCATGTCGACACTTGTACGGATGACACCACTCTTGCGGGCTCCACGATTACCATTATTGCGTAACCGCACAAATACCCCTAACCATTAGTTGTCAGAACCGTTGCACTAATCGTTGTCAGAACCGTTGTCAGAATCTTCCACCGCTGTGTTCATCTTCTTGATAACCAAGTATGTCAAGAAAAACTGAACAACCAGAAGAACTACGATGGATACCACATACGCCGAAATTAAAAATATTACGTTATTGCCCATTTTGTCTACTCCCTAGATATCCAGTTTCTTCATACGTTTTTTGTAGCTTAGCACCTGCACCGTGTAGGCTTCCCACGATATAATCAGATACATTATCGCCATCATGGCTACCGATACCTCAACAGATGTCATCATATCAGGCGTTAGTCCATCGGAACCCTCTTTACCAAATACCACGGGGTGCATGGAATTCCACCACCTTGTTGCAAAATAATTGATGGGGGTCAGGATAAACGTCATTATCGCTAGTACCGCCGAAAATGTTGCCCTTTTGGAATGATCATCGATGAAAACACGTAGCATAATGTAGGAAATATACAACAGGAACGTCATCAGAGATATGGTTAGGCGTGGATCCCAAACCCAAAAGGTGCCCCATGCCGGCTTTGCCCAAATCATACCTGTAGTGATTACGAGAGCAAACATTATCGTTCCGATGTAGATAGCGTTCGACGCCAAAATATCGATCTTCGGCCTTTCGGTGATAAGATAGATAACAGACAGAACAAAGGCTAGGAAAAAAGAGAACATCGCCATGGCAACTAAACCGATATGGACGTAAAATATCTTCTGAACAATCCCCATAACGCGCTCAACTGGGGGGAACACTATCCCGAAATACACAAGCACTCCGAATGCCGATAAGAATACAATGTTTAATGGTATCAAATAACTTTTTTTCATAATAGCTCCGTTTCTATGTTTTATTCTCTGCGTTAGTCCTTACGTCATACCCCTTCTAGTCCCTGATTAGAAAATCGAACAGGATAAATATGATAAATATTACGATAAAGTCGTACCCAACCAGTAGCGTAAGCATTCGCCAAGGGATATCGGCACCATCAACAACCACCGACCCAAGGATGAAATTGTACGCCATGATGACTGGCAGAACAAAGGGTAGCTGTAGAACAAACAGGAGTACCTCCTTGGCTGCAGTATGGAATGCCATGAACGCCAAAAACGACGTTATCACAGCAACACCAACCATAGTTATTGCTGTAATCAGAAGCACAACACCTAGTAATGCACCCTGCGTGAAGATGCCCGTTGTGAAGTAGAACGGCAACATTAGCACCGCTACCACCATTACGTAAAAGAAGTTGGTCAACCCTTTAGCAAAAACAAAGGCTGACGCGTCAACCATGGGCGAAAATAGGATGGTGTTTATCCCCCCCTCTTGGTATTCGTAATACATGGCACGCATGGATATGAGGTTGATGGTGAAGATGAGTGCTACAGAGTACATGGACACGGTGAGTTCGAGGCTCGAGCTACCATGTGTGGCGAAGGCGAGTATTACTGATAGCATTAGGGAGAACGCCACGGAGAGGTATATGAGTTCGCGATTGAGTAGCTCGCTCACCATGTTGTGCACAAATAGCACCTTGAAGTCCCTGAAATACCTAATCATTGTACCTTCCTGTAGTTTGTAGCTTCATGCCATAGCCGTGCCAATTACCAGCCGTGCCAATTACTAGCCGTGCCAATTACTAGCCGTGCCAATTGCCAGCCGTGCCAATTACTAGCCGTGCCAATTACCAGCCGTGCCAATTACTAGCCGTGCCAATTACCAGCCGTGCCAATTGCCAGCCGTGCGGGTTGCTAGTAGTGCTCGACAATACCTTCGGGGGAGATGTTTTCCGTATTGTCGTGGTACACTAGTGAGGCGTCTTTGATGATTGCAACGCGGTGTGGTAGGTGCCAAATATGATCGAACGTGTGTGTTGCAAGAATAATCGTACGCCCCATATTTTTCCAACCTTCGAGCATGTCGACCATGGTTTTCGTAAATGTGATATCGATGCCTGAGAACGGTTCGTCAGCCATGATAATTTTGGGGTTGTGCATTATGGCTCTGGCAAAGTTCACCCTCTGCTTGAGACCCTTGGACAGCTCTGTCAATTTTTTGCCCTTGTGCACTTCGAGGCTAAACTCTTCCAGTACGTCATCAACTCGGCTTTGCGGTAGTCCGTATATTTTTGCTACTAGGGTGAGGTTTCGGTAGACGGTGAGCTGTGGGTAGAGGTTTGTTGCGTCGCCGAGGAAGCCCACATGGTTGTAGTAGCCGTTGCCCCAGCTTTTGAGGGGTTTTTCATTGTAGAGGATTTCGCCTTTGGTTGGTTTCAGGCGATTTGCTAGCAGGCTTATGAGTGTGGATTTCCCCGCACCGTTGTGTCCTGCTAGGAGTAAAAATTCGCCTTCGCCGATACTAAGGTTCACTTTTCTGAGAACCACTTTGGTGCCGTAAACTTTACTTAGGTTGTTGGTACTATAAATCACAAAGCAACTCTCTTTAACTTCCCTGACTTGGGTTTGTTGATGTTTTGAGTGCTTTTCTGCCACGACTGTAGCGAATACTGTTGTTTATCATGGATGTAATCCAGAGCCATAGTCCACCAAGCATGATAATTCCGGAACCGATCCACAGTAGTGCCATGAGTGGTTGGATAATGACTAGTATGCGGTACTGCACCTTCTCAACAATGGTAATGAATGCTACGTAAAATTCGGACAAACCGTGGCTGTAAATTGCCACTTCACGGAATATTTGTTGGTCGTCTGGTGGGTACATGCGTATGCCCGGTAGTAGGTTGGTGAGGTATTTCCCGTCCTTGTAAATACTCATGTCGAGGGCAGCCTCTTCGTAATTC
Source organism: uncultured Deferribacteraceae bacterium (assembly GCA_947313855.1). Lineage (GTDB taxonomy): Bacteria > Chrysiogenota > Deferribacteres > CAMZNJ01 > CAMZNJ01 > CAMZNJ01. Next base: position 26,104 of record CAMZNS010000010.1, on the reverse strand, counting down.
GAGCCAACAAAGTAGCGAACCTTGTTCGGTTCGACGCCGTAACCTGTGTCGCCAATATTGGTGATGACGTCGCCATCAATGACAATGTCAAACTCTTGGGAATAAAACGATGTGCTTATGATTCCGATGGCAATTACCCCTATGCCGAAATGCACAATCTGAGCACCGTACAACGAGCCAGCACGAATAAACTTCACCTTGCTACGGAAGTAGTAGTACAGTGTAAAAGCCGAAGCATACATGGTCATGAACGCCACAAATAGGAGGGCGGAGGGTATCAGCGAGCGGTAACCCATCACGAGGAATACCAGAAGACTGAGTACCGATGCCACAATAGCCAAGTAGAGAAGCTTTTTCCCATAACGACGGAATGTGACCATCACAGACGCAATACCCATAAGCAGCAGTATGACCATGAAGATGGGTATGGATACGATATTGTAGTACTCAAGTGCGGGGGAGCGTTGTTCGCCGAACCAGCCAGTTATTACGGGGGCAATAGTTCCGAAGATAATAGCGAAATTGAGGGCAAAAAGAAGCACCACACCGTAGACTATTAACGACGATTTCGATTGGAAGTTAATCTTGTCCACAAGTGATAGGGAGTTCCTATTGTAAACAATCAACGCAACGCTAACAAGGGTCAGTGCACCCATGTAGTACAGGAACAGGGTTCCGATGCTAGAGGGGGCAAAGGAGTGTACAGACGTAACGATACCGCTACGAGTGAGGTAGGTGCCGAAGATGGACAGGATATGCACCCCCATGGCTGTGGCAAATGTGAAGATGGCGAACTTACGCGTGGACTTATACACCAAAACCATATGCAAGTACGCTGTTATGGCAAACCAAGGGAAGATGGACGCGTTCTCCACAGGATCCCATGCCCAATAACCACCCCAACCTAGCTCCACGTATGCCCACTGTCCACCGAGGATAACACCTGCTGTGAGTGCTGTCCATGCGAAGAGTATCCAGCTACGTACGGAGTCTATCCAGAACGCATCGAGGCGACGGGTGATTAGTGCTGCAAAGGCGTACGAGAACGGTATGAGCATTACGGTGTAGCCGATGTAGAGCAGTGGCGGGTGGTATATCATTCCGATATTTTGCAGTAGCGGATTGAGCCCAACGCCCTGTATGAGCATGGGTGCAATCTGGTCGTCTAGTAGTTCGAACGGGTTGTATTCGATGACCATCATGTTGAAGAAGAGGATATTGGCGATGATGGCTATCATTATGTATGAGCCGAATTTCACATCGTATCGTTCGATGCTTGCCAACTCCACAACAGCGAATATGGCGATGAGGAAGAGCCAGAACAGGAGGGAACCAGCCTGACCACCCCACAAAGCTGTTATTTTGTAGATGAGGGGCATGTTGGCACCGGCGTAATTGGCGACGTATACGTTGCGGATATCGTCGGTTACGAGTGCGATTTCCAGTAGTGTGACGGCACCAACAACGAAGACAAAGCCTAACATAACACCTAGTGAGGCGTAAAAGCGTATCTTTTTAGAGTTTTTGTAGATGGCAAGAGCGTATGACGCTAGGGCGAATGTGTAGGCGGCAAACGCCAAATATTGTAGGGATAAACCGAGGGTCATTATTTATATCTCCGAGTGTTTTTTCATAACATGAATCGTGCTTGTTCGTTTTGCTGTTACGACTGCGTGTGTTCTGTAAGGGCGTGCTTACCGCAACCGCCGACCATTACCGCAACCGCGACCGTTACCGCCGACCGCCGACCGCCGACCGCCGACCGTTACTCCTCTTCGTATTTGGAGGGGCACTTGACGAGCATCGTCTTGGCATGGAAGGTATTCGTCACCCTGTCGTAAGATCCTTCGACAACAGCGTGTTGTCCCTCAGCAAAAGCGTCGGGTTTGATCCCTTTGTAGACTACGTCTACAGCGATACTGGTGTCATCAATATCGGCCATTGCAAACATTAGTGTTGATTTGGCGGGTGCGTCCACTACCGTTCCGGCGATAACTTCTCCTGTTACGCGGAATTCGTTAGTGCTCATGTTTTTTTGCAGATCGGATACGTTGACATAGTAGAAGTTTGATCCTTTGAAGGCAACAAACATCATACCGATAATTATGAATGAGAACACTACAGTGGCCAATAGTATTTTCTTATTTTGATTCATGGGCTAAACCTACCTATTGCACCAAGCTATTGCACCAAGCTGTTGCACTAACCTTAAATATACTTCACTGTTTATACTATAGTTACAAAAGCACACTAAAGTCAAGGTTTATTGCTACTTATTCAGTATAATTTATTCTTTACCCACACTCTTTGTCAATTATGCAAAAAGTATTGTTGACATTATTTTTCTCTGTAGTATTGTTGACACTTAGTTAGCTATTAATAAAAGAAATGTGATAAAACTTTGAACAAAATCGGTTGGCGTCGGTCTTAACAATACTGACGCTCGAACAATCGTTGCTAACACTTGTAAATAGAATTAAGTAGGGTGCATAATCTGGGTTTACCTGATGACTCTGTCCCCCAATCATGCTCTCGACAACATAAATGAAACCAATGATAGACTAGGAGGCACTCTAATGAGTATCGCTTTAATCGCTTCATCGTTCTTTGGCGGACTACTGTCGTTCTTTTCGCCATGTATAATCCCCCTACTTCCAGGGTATTTAGCTTACACGTCAGGGGTTAGTGCAAAAGAGCTCTTAAGTGGCAAACCAAAACTCGCCACACGTATTCGAGTAATCATAGGGCTACTATCTTTCGGCGTTGGGTTCTCCCTAATATTCATCCTACTCGGGGCAACATCCACGTTCTTCGGCTCCCTACTGTTTGAGTATCGTTACACCGTTGAGAAAGTTCTCGGCGTGTTGATAATCTTCTTAGGTCTGCACATGACAGGCATCCTGAAGATAAAAGCACTACTCGGTGAGAAGAAATCACACTTCAGCGGCTTTGTAAGGGCACCTTTCTACGTTAACGCATTCATCATCGGTATTGCGTTTTCCGTGGGATGGGCACCCTGCATCAGCCCAATTCTATCGGGGATACTTACCCTTGCAGCCCTTCAAGGCTCAGTGTACCAAGGGATGATACTTTTGGGTGCATACTCCATGGGTATCTTCGTGCCACTCTTTATCGTCGGACTATCCGTAAGCACACTCATTACCAAAATCAGAAGCCTCAAGTTCTTGAAATACACAAACATTGTTTCAGGCGTACTGTTGATGATACTGGGCGTGTTCTTGGTATCAGGTCTGCTGGGTATCATCTCATCGTTTACCCTTTCCCTGAGCTACAAACTATAAGATAGCAAGGCACTGAATCTTAAGGGTGTACCGAACGCAAAACAAACATGCAACAAACATGCAACAAACATGCAAAAAGGGTAGCCAGCTGCTAGCTAGTTACCCTTTTTCTACGACCATTTCTGCACGGGATGTAAACCATGGATGTGCGTCTGTGCGTCTGTGCGTCTGTGCGTCTGTGCGTCTGTGCGTCTGTGCGTCTGTGCGTCTGTGCGTCTGTGCGTCTGTTTATGCTGTGTGTTGCTCCCCCTAGAAGTTGAACCCAACATTAACCGAGTGCTTGCGTACCGCTCCACGATTGGCGAATAGTGTTAGGGTGCCGTCCTCCACACCTGTTTCAATGGTTACGGGGGCAGGAGGTGTTTCCACGTAGTAGGCGTAGTCCACTGTGAGTCCTAGCAGTCTGATGCCCGCACCCGCTGTGCCATACCCTTCGTTTAGCCCTGTGCGTAATGCAAACCGTTCTGCAAAATTCACTTCAGCACCATAGTTAAACATATTCGCGTACTGATTGCCTATTCGGTAGTCAGATATGTTCCGTTGGTCTAGTGCGTCGGGTAGGTCCACGGCAAGGGTAATGCCGTCGATGGTTGGTTGTGAGCCTGTGGGAATGATGATTGCACCACCGATATTGAGTACCGTCGGTGTTAGGTAGCTGTTGTAGGGGAACGGCTTGTCCCCTTTCTTTTGCTTGATTGCTGTTTCTGCGATAAAGATATTGTTGTAGGAGGCACCCATTTGGTATCGAAGCCCTGTTTCACCTAGTGCATACATTAGTCCTAAGTCCGACACTGCTGTTACCGCTGTTTCTGCCCTTACTTGTTTTAGTTTTAGGTCGAGGTTTACTGTTCCTAGCCCCGTGAATCTTGTTCCAACCCTTATGTTACCGCCGTAAGAGAGTCGTCCTACCCCTACGCCAAAGTCGTTTGACAGAGCGGTGTAGATACCCGCTCCAGCCTCGGTGTAAGCTATTCCCACGGGTGCTTTTGCCGGGTCGAATGATAGCAGGTCGAGTAGGTCGGATAGAGACTCGATATCATCCATGCTGTCGGGTAGCTCCAGCTCGATGTAGTCGCCGCCGTAGATGGCGTACGCATTGGCAACACCGTATGTTCCTATGGCAAACTTACGTTTGGTATACGCTAGGGGCATCAGAGCTATCTTGTAGTATCGGTAAGTTGACGGTGTATTCAGAATATCAGACACACCCTCGACCTGATCAATGATATCGGTGCTGTCGATAATCGGCTTGACATCTGAGTAGTCGCCGTAGAGATCTTGCACAAGATTGCTCACTTCGCCATAAGAGCCGTCAAGAATGGTTACGATGCTGTTTTCTCGCAGATAGGTCAGCCCTGCAGGGTTGTAGAATGGTGCATACTTGTCGTTGGAGACGCCTGTGTAGGCGTTCCCCATACCTTGGGCACGCAGGGAGTTTACGTAGTATGGTGATGCGACTGCTGTTGCGGTAACCATAGCCAGCATTATCGTTAACATTAGCAGCAACATTGCCGTTACCGTCACCGTTTTCAGCCCGCTCCACCCTTCTGTGTAGCTTACTACTCGCATACTAACTACCTCCCAAAACAAAGTTGTTTATTGCGTTTTGCTGTCTCCAACACTTCCGTCAGAGCAATCTTACAATACACATAGCAATTATACAACATGCAAATAAAATATGTACACGGAATATTCCGTTATTAAGTCGCCAATATACTTGACCACTACTATTATTTTGGTGTATGATTGTAAATAGGTGAGACATGAATAAACAATAAACATAGTGCAACACACTAAAGTTACCAGCCACAAAGGGAGCTTAACGGTATGCGTATACTTACGAAAAACAACCCTAACGCCCACCAACACTCTACCCACAGCGTTATCGTCGGCAGTAGCGTTAGCAGTGGCGTTAGCAGTAGCGTTATCGTCGGCAAAGCACCATCGCAATACACACAACAACGCAATATGCTGCTAACACTACTGCTCGTGCCAACACTACTCGCACTACTCGGATGTGCCACCCTAATGAACCCATCAACACAATACGTGCCCATCAACACCGATCCACCCAACTCAAACTTTTTTGTGAACGGCAAAGACTACAAAACACCCGCACTACTCGAAATCAATAGCCAAAACGCTGTGGACTCAATCACCATCAGTCGACAAGGGTACGAAGACGCCACCATCGAATTCTACGACGGGATTAGCCCATGGTTTTACGCCAACCTACTACTACTCCCCGCCGCACCCATCGGAATGCTTACCGACTACCTCACAGGAAGCATTCAAGTGGTCAAACCCGACTACGTCTCCATACGCATGAGACGCAGTGACGTTAACCCGTTCTTCTACAGCTACAACTCCGATATCGCCATTGCATACCCCACCGGCACACCCATCGACGACGGTGACATATTCCTCATCGTTGCCTCATCCCGTGGCGAAGTAGACAGGGTCGTATCCATGATCTCCTCCCCCAATGTGGAGATAGACCAAGTGGACAGCGTCACAGGAGACAACGCACTCATCGCATCCGTAAGGAACCGATACAACGACATCGCCGTTATTTTGGCCAACTCAGGCATCAACATCAATCACAAAAACAACGACGGACAAACAGCACTCATGATCGCCGCCAAACAGGGGAACCTTTTCATCGTAAAAGAACTACTCAACCGTGGTGCCAAAATAAACACTGTGGACACATCCGGCAACAACGAACTGTTCTACGCAACACAAGGCGGATACAACGGCATCGTCGACCTACTCCTAGACGAATCCAGCAACCCAAATATATCCAACAACAACGGCAACACACCTCTCATGATAGCATCAGGCACAAGCAACATCTACATACTCGAACGACTACTCACTGCAGGAGCATCACCCAACAGACTCAACTTCGAACAACAAACACCGCTCACCATCGCAATAACATTCAGCAACTACAACGTTGTCCGACGACTAATCCAAAGCGGTGCCGATGTAAACATACGCGTTGGACAAAGAAAAACACCCCTCATCGTCTCCTCCGAACTGTCAAGCATACAAACCATGTACCTACTACTGCTCAACGGTGCAAACCCAAACACACAAGACAACCTCGGCAACACCGCTCTCTACTACGCCGTTAGCAACTCTAACAACCAAGGGGTCTCAATACTACTGCGATTCGGTGCACTACCAACTGTGCAAAATAGTGACGGACTCACCGCAATCGATGTTGCTGCCGCAAATAACGACGAAACCCTCTACTCTCTACTCACCGGCGGACAAGAACTCTCACCAGCATCGGTATCCAGAGGTATCGGTGGCGTAACAACACCCGTCGTCATTAAAGGGAACTAAACAAATGGGAACTAAATGCACAAAAAAAGCACCTAATTAAAAAGAACGGGGCTTTAGCCATATGAAACCGCAATCAAAAAATACAAAAAATACGGCTCAGTATAACGCCATGGGGATGACAATCCTCATACCATCCAAAGCAGGACGCGATGCTCTCGACAAAATACTGACCGACGTCTACAAGCTCCACAACTCCCAATACCGCATCTACCAAACAACCGACACACTCGGTGCAAAAATATTTCGCGGAAATAGCGACGGACGGGCACCAAAACAGGACGCACGCATCAAACTCTCCATCGAACCCGATGGCTCCATGGTCGCTGTCAACATCTACCCCCGATTAGGTGCAGGGCGATCCCTCTCCCCCGATGCCGTAACCCACTACATCGTCAAAAAATACAACCTTTACCAACCACTCATAAACACCGAAGCACTCAACACATACCTACAGTACGCCTCACAAGGGTACATCATCTTGCAAGCACCCATCGCACACCAACAACAACCGATACACGGCGTCGATACCTCCATAATGCCCATACAACCAACGGAACCTAACCCCCGATACAACATAAACCACATCCACACCACTGCACACAACCCCCTAACCCCGCACAAGACAACAATAAACAGCAACATCACATCGGTACCCAAGAAGGAGGGCTGGCTGACACACCTCACCAAACTCCTGTTCCACAAAAAACCCGATACCGACGAAACTGAACAACACACCGACACAAACAACACCAATCAACTGTTTGCAAAACATAGGGAACAACTACTGTGGCACTCAACAGCACCACTCATCGTCCACAAAGGGGAGAGCTTCGCACGCATAATACCAGCCACACAAGCCCGCGATACCATACTTGTGACCGGTGAGATTATTCCTAGCAAAAAAATCAACACAATCACCATCAACGCTGGTCAAGGGGTGAAAATAGAGTCAAATATTGTAACAGCCACCACATCCGGACTTGTCTCCTTCAACAACAACACATTCCACATCCTACCACACAAAACCTACGACAAACTCCCACCCACAGACAAAACCATCACCTTCCAAGGTGGCATCATCATTAACAGCGACGTTGAAAGCGGGTACACAATCCAAGGTGACGCCATCTACATCATGGGCTCCGTACAGAGCTCTTCGCTAGTTTCTACGGGCACGCTCTACATATCCCATGGCATTGCCGGCAAGGGGAGCTCTATCCATGGCACCACCATACACTGCTCATACTCCAGCCAAGCCAACATCTACGGCAACACTATCATCATCGATAACTATATTTTTAACTCAAAAATATGGGCAACACAAACCATACTCACCAAAGATACAACCTCTATCTCAGGGGGGATGCTCACCTTCTACCACAACGCATACCTCGGCACCATCGGCACACCCAGTAGCTCCGCCACATCCATACACATGGGACTCCACTACCGAAAAGCAAACAAAATATACCAACTCAAAAAACAGGCTCTTACCACCGAAATAAAAATCCACGAACTACAAGAACTCGACAACAACAACCCTCACGACGATATGGACTATCCCCAACATGTTTTTGAACAAATAACCGACCTCAAAAAACATATCACAAACCTGCAAGAAAATATTGACTCTCTCTCCAAAAATCTATACAGTAATAATTTCTACGCTGACATACAAAAAATGCAAGAGGGTACTCGCATACACACACCACGACACACAGTGCTCACTAAAGAATCGAACACGCCAGTTTCATTCGACAAAAACTACCAAAAATAATCTAGTGGAAAACACTAGAAATACAACCAAAGTTAACATATACTATCTAAAAACAATACCCCACACACACAACAACGCTTCAAAACAAACCCCAGTATGTCCTGTGCACTAGGTATTGTTCATACAAAAATGAGCGTGGGGATAATAAAAAGTAGTGGTGATGCCATATGACGTTTAACGAATTTTTCCACAACAACCGAGGACTCTACAGCGACGGGGAATACATAAACCTTGACCAAGAGTTCTTCTACAACCTCAAACCGATGATATGCGACTTCATGGTGTCCGAAAACAACGTCTTCATTATCGATGGCGACAAACACCACGACACCACCAGCATCATCTACAGCACCGTATCAAACAGCATCAACGACGGACATATCTGCATAGTTGACTCCACACTCATTCCACACTCTCCAGACAAAAAACACACCCATGACGACCCAGACACAGAAGATACAGTATACGCCACTATCTACTCCCGAACAGGAAACCAACTCAGAAAACAGTACTACACCACATGGAGCTCTACCCTAGAATTTATCAACGACAACAAAGACTCCCTCGTTCTGATTGTCAGCAACCACACCGCAAAGAAAAGCACACCCTACTTCTACAAACATATTCTCAACCTTGACATCCCCAAAGTAATTATCTCCTCTATTGGCGAAGTCAGCAACAAACACCTAAACGGAACCCTCGCGACAAACCGAGTTGAATTCTACACGCTACCCAAAGTAACCCTACCCCTAGTTGTTTTAAGCATTGCTGAACTATTCGAACGACTACACATCAGCTACGACGACAACGACACCATCACCGCAATCGCCCTGAAATCCAAACTCAACACGGAACAACTCAATCGTATTTTACACACACTCCTCTTCCAAATGTACCTCAAACGTAGCAAACACATCTGCATCGCAGACCTGGACTGCTTCGACACACCCAAACCTGAAAACAACAACGTACGACTCCATAACCACATTCGAAACTTCTTCACCATTGTTATCCCAGTCGTCGTTATTACAGTGCCGGTCACAGTATTCCTCTACCCCAAATGGAACAACGCCATGGTGGACATTCAAGCCAATGACGTCGAAACATACACAACACTATTCGAGGATGACCGCAACTCTCTAACAGAGGACGCCATCGTAACCATCGACACCGACATCGACACCGACACCGTCGATACCGTTGTCACCCTCGGCACCCCCCTCCTTGAGCTCAGCCCCGAGGTAATCCCTGCCCCCCAATATGACTACGCCATTGTCGCTGCACGCGTACTCAACTTACGCAACCAACCATCACTCAACTCCGATGTTATACTGCAGTCGCCACGCAACTCCCGACTCGAAGTAATAGACAGCGTCAGCTACCCCGACTGGGTGCAGATTCGTACCGATAACGGTGTTAAAGCCTGGGTTTCACGCGATTTTGTCATCCTCCGCAACAACTAAGCAGAGCTAGGCTGACTCCTTCACGCCAACGCAACGCCAACGCCAACGCCAACGCCAACGCCAACGCTAACGCTAACAGCCACTTCCCGCCCCAAAAAAGGAGCCCGCTGAACAATGATTGAACACAAGCACACACACACCGAGGCACACCCTCAGTCATCACCGTCAGGAGTTGCTAACGCTAACGCCAATACTAACGCTAACGCCAATGAACGCCGTACTGTGGCGTCCCTCATCCTCCAAGTGTACAACGGCTCCTACAGCGAAGAGTTCTTCCTCAACTCGGAACACGGCAAATTCTACCGTAAAATATTCCTGAACACCATGCGACACCTCCCCTTCATCGACTCCCTAATCGATACCCACAGCAAATCCACCACCACACCCGCCCTACGCAGTATTATCGCCATGGGTATTGCACAAATACTCTTCATGGACTCCGTACCCGACTACGCCGCAGTCAGCACAACCGTTGAACTTGCCCCCAAACACCAAAAACCGTTTGTAAACTGGATACTCATGGAAATAGCACGCACCAAGGAGAGTATCCTCGCAAAACACACTATTTACGACGACTTCCCCAACAACTTTATCAACAACCTCAAAACACACTGCACAGGAGCTGAACTCCACACCCTACTCACAACCCTCAATACGCCCCCCGTCTACTGGGGACTAGACCTCAATACGGGCAAAATTATACGCGTGGACGAACACCCCCAAAACCTGAAAACCGAATCAGACCTGCAGAAACATGGCGTACTACCTATGGACAAGGGCTCTGCCATGGTCGCACTGGAAACCGTTGAGCTTGGGGAGAAAATCGCCAACGACAACACCAACGTCAACGACAACACCAACGTCAACGACAACACCCTGCACATCCTAGACGCCTGTGCCGCACCTGGAGGCAAAACCGTCGCCATGGCAAAACTCCTACCCGACGCACTCGTACACGCTGTGGAGATTAATCCCTCCCGATTCAACACCCTCAAAAGCTACCTCCGAGGCTACAACGTGTCCAATGTTCGCCCCCTCAACAAGGATATCATGGACGTAACACCACAAGATGTGCCCCTGTGCGACATCACACTGCTCGATGCACCATGCTCCTGCCTCGGCACCGTTCGTCGCCATCCCGAAGTTCGTGCCATCAAAAACTCATGCGACATACAAACATTGCAACCCATACAGCTTGCCATGCTCCACCATGTTGCCCCCCTGACCAAACACTACATCCACTACTGTGTCTGCTCCCTCGAGCCGGCGGAAACAACAGCCGTCATCCAAGATTTTTTGCGTACGAATACCGAGTTCACCCTAGAGCGACAGGGGTACATCATGCCCCATCTCGAGAACTCCGACGGATTCTACCGTGCGGTTTTGCGACGACTCTGACCACCGACTGCCGACTGCCGACTGCCGACCACCGACCACCCCCGCACAACCTCTCCACACCTCCCGCACACCCTCGCACACAACCTCTCCACACCCCCCGCACACCCCCCGCCAAATATTTTGCAAATAGACTAGGTAAAATATATACAAATAGGGTGAACCATGATACAATAAGTACGTAAGCATTGTTTCTATACTTCAGAGCTCAACACAAACGAATAGTGGCGGTTTTAATAATTATGTGGTTGTTTACAGGCATGAGCGGAATGGTTATCTACCCCCTAGTGGCACTATCCATCGTGTCCGTAGGCGTATTCATCGAACGGTTTTTCTCCATTCGTGAAAAACAATTCATCAACGACAACTTTCTTATCGACCTAAACAGACACATCAAAAACAAAAATATACCCGCAGCCATCGAACTCTGCAAAAAAGACTCCTCACCCTTCTCACGTATCATCTACTCCATACTCAATAACCTCGATATGCCCCTCTCGCGACTACTCGAAGTGGCAGAAGAAGCAGGACGACACGAAATCATGAAACAAGACAAATACCTGCAAACCCTCAAACTCATCACAACCATCGCACCACTCCTTGGTCTCCTCGGTACTGTCCTAGGGATGATGCAAGTCTTCTTCGCCATACTAGACACAGGGTACACCGACATGCAATACCTCTCCGCTGGTATCGCCGTCGCCCTTGTTACCACAGCTGCTGGGCTTATTGTTGCCATTCCCACGGCAGTGTTCTACCACATCATCGAAATGCGTATCACAGCAATATCAGTCTTTATTGAAAAAAATACATCCTCCGTCATCAACCTCATCTTCAAAGAGTAACAAAACCAAGGCAGGCAAGCAAAACTAGTATGAAATTTATCGACCGTGAGAAAGGCAAAGGTATAGAGATCAACACTGCACCCATGGTGGATGTTGTGTTCCTACTGCTAATATTCTTCATCTTCTCTTCAACACTCGTGTACACCGACGCCGTAAGCATTCGACTACCCGAAATGAACACGCAAACAAAAATGGAGATGAGCACCACCATTCGAGTGCAAATCAACAACGACGGACACATTTTCATTAACGGTGAAGAAACCAATATCGCTACTTTCCAAGATGATATCTTCAAAGAATCCCTCGGCAACCCAAACACAAATATATCCATTCAAGCTGATAAAGGCTCCTACCATGGCGATGTTATGGACGTTATCGCCTTGGCAAGAAGAGCCGGCTTCACAAACTTTGCCGTGGCTGTAACAGCCTCAAACCAATAATGCGATGGGAACACAATGAACAAAATTCGACTAGCTTACTCCGTCTCAGTAATACTCCATATTGTGGGCATCGTTGCACTAGTTATCCTTCTTGCACCACTAAACAAAAGACCTGACACACCCTTGGGCGAAGCATCAATCACATACCTCATAGCCAAACCGAGCATCAAAGAGATTTTGCCCAACATGGGGGTCGAACAACAACCGATACCACCACTAAGAATTAGCACCAACAACACTCTCACAAGCAACAACCACGCACCTATCAGCACGGTGACAAGCAACTTCACCGCACCAAGCACCCTTGTCAGCATCACACCAGACAGAACACAAACACTCGAATACCCACCTATTGTGGGGAATATTCTACCACGCACACTACTACTCGACAGAGGTAGCATAGATATTACGTTTCAGACAAATCCGAGGCTACTTGTTGGCTTTGATAGCGTGCAGAGTGTTATCGACAGCTATGGGAAGGGTCGTATCGCCGCGTACCTTCAGCGATTGGCACGCCTTATTGTTGGTGGTATCGGCAAGTCTACGCAGGGGGACGAACCTAAGGCTGCAAGCCTTACAGCGTACATTTTGGTGGATAGATCGGGGCGAGTTTATAGCACAAACTTTATACAGCGGGGGTTCCCCCTTCAGGAGCAGATTGTAGCTGAAGTGATTCAGAGTCTGCGATTTAATGCTGCGACTAAGAATCAGGTTTCATCTGCTATCATCACTGTGTTGGTTCCCATGTGAGGTATTTTCGGGGCGGTATTGTATTTCGCCACAGCCACGCTCGTCAACGCCACAGCCACGCCACAGCACCCCTTTATGCTAGGTTATCGGGTCCAAACGATTCAGGCAGTAGTTCCCCTAGTGTGAATGTTTTTTGGAATCCGTTTTCGTTGAATATGTGAATTTTGCATCCGTCTGTGGCAAATTCGCGAATCTTCTGTCGGCACCCGCCACACGGTGTGCATAGTCCCTCGCCTATGATACCGATTTCGTGAATAGTTGTGTGTCCCTCCCCCACCATTGCGGATATTGCTGATGCTTCGGCACAAACTCCTTGCGGGTATGCGGCGTTTTCCACATTTGTGCCAACATGATAGCTTCCGTCGCCAGTGAGAATGCATGCTCCAACGTGGAAGTTCGAGTAAGGTGCATACGATTTTTTCCGTATTTTTTGCAGTTTTTTAAACATGGTGTCGATAGTATTCATTTGCAACCCTCCGTCATATTTCTTTGTAGACTATTTTTTTATTTTGTTCCACAGGGTTTGCGGATACGGTGAATATTTTTGGTAATCGTTGTTGAATATCTTTTAGTTGTTCGTCGGTATTGTGGTGCAGTATTGCTACGGGGTTGTTTCCCCCTACCGGTTCGCCTATTTTGGCAACATTTTCGAGTCCAACGCTGTAGTCGATGGTATCGCCGGCATTTTTTCTACCACCACCGAGGTGCACGAGTAGCATCCCTAGTTCGGTGGTATCCATGGACTGAATAAACCCTTCGGAACCAACGTACACAGGTGTTTGCATGGAGCTTCGCGGTAGCACCTCTTTGTATTTTGTGAGTATATTTTTCGTGCCACCAAGTGCTCCAACCATATTTTCGAACACCGTCGCCGCCTCACCGTTAGCGATAACACGACTTACAATACCCTTGGCAGTGGCGTCATCCTTGGCAATACCAGCAACAACGATCATTTTTTGAGCGAGGGTGCGAATTACGTAATCCAGTTTGGTGTCAGCGGTGGAGTTGGTGAGGTAGTTGATGATTTCTGCTACTTCAAGGGCGTTACCGATATTTCGTCCTAAGGCTTCGTTCATGTCTGTGATGACAGCTTGCGTCTTCACACCGGCACCGTTTGCAATATTCACAATACTTTGTGCGAGGTGTGTGGCTTCTGTTTCGTCCTGCATAAACGCCCCGTTCCCCGTTTTCACGTCCATTACTAGGAAGTTGATACCCGACGCAAGTTTTTTGGAGAGGATGGACGAGGCGATAAGGGGGATGGAAGCTACTGTTGCCGTGGTATCCCTTACGGCGTAAATGCGTCCATCGGCGGGTGCGAGGCTTTTGGTTTGCCCGATGATGGCACACCCCACCCCCTGAACCACGCGGGTAAATTCTTCCATGGTGGGTGTTGTGTTGTAGCCTGGTATGGCGTCCAGTTTGTCCACCGTACCGCCAGTGTGCCCCAACCCTTTGCCCGACACCATGGGCACATAGGCACCAGCGGCGGCAACGATGGGTGCAAGGGCGAGGGACACAGCATCGGAGACGCCACCTGTGGAGTGTTTGTCGACAATGGGTTTGTCCGTCAGGTTGTTGAACCGAATAACGTCGCCTGAGTCTCTCATGGCAGTGGTTAGGGCGACCTGTTCGTTGTTGGACAAGCCATTGAGCACAACGGCCATGGTAAACGCTCCGATCTGCTCGTTGCTCACAGATCCAGAGGTTACTCCCGCAATGAAGAACTGTATTTCAGCCTCCGACATCTCTATTTTGTCCCTCTTTTTTGCGATAATATCTTTGATTAAAAACATAACAGCCACCCGTTTTAGTATTAGTATTTCCCACCACCATCTTTACCGAGGATGTTGTGTAGTAGCGACGATGTGCCAAATCTGAAGGTTTTGTTGGAGATGAATCTGTCTCCCATGATGCTCGTTGCCAAGTCGAGGTATTCCACAGCATCGTCTAGGGATTTCACCCCCCCTGCAACTTTAAAGCCACACTGTGTTCCACTGGACTTGATTTCGTCCAGCATAAATTTTGCGGCTTCAACGGTTGCGTTTACGGGCACCTTTCCGGTGGATGTTTTGATGAAGTCCACCCCTTCGCTGATGGCAACCTTGCTAGCCAAACGGATAAGTTCCTCGGTATGGAGTTCCCCCGATTCGATAATCACCTTGAGAGCCTTGTTGCCACATGCTTTTCGGATAGTTCCGATGAAGTTGCCAACTTTGCCATGTTCCCCTTGTGCAAGTAGTTTGTAGGGCATTACGAGGTCGATTTCGTCTGCACCGTTGTTTAGAGCGATGTTTAGCTCCTCCAGTGTTTGTTCCACGTCCCCGTTCCCCGTTGGGAAGTTGATTACCGTAGCAACTTGGATATTGGTATTTTTGATATTATCCAGCCCCTTGGCAAAAGGTATGAATTCTTTGTAAATACAGATGGCGGCAACATCGCCTAAAGTGTTGCGACTGTTGTCAACTAGTGTTTCGATATTACTATTCGTATCGTCGTCGTTGAGGGATGTGAGATCCATGAGGGATACGACCAACTCTTTTTTCGTCATAGTTGTTACACCTCCAGAGCTATTTTCATCATGTCGGTGAATGTTTTTTCACGATCTTCCGCCGATAAAGCTTCGTTACGCGTAATGTGGTCGGATATTGTGACGATTGCCAGAGCTTTGGCACCATATTCGGCTGCAACGCCAAAGAGACCAGCTGCTTCCATCTCGACGCATAAAACGCCCATGTTGTTTAAGGTGTTGTAAATGGTTTTGCTTGGTGAGTAGAATAGGTCGGAGCTGAAACAGCCACCAACTTTCACGTCGATGTTAAGTTTTTCAGCAGCTTCAACAGCCTTACGCATTAGTCCGAAGTCGGAGGTTGCTGCGAAGTCGAACCCTTCGAGTCGTGTCCTGTTTACTTGTGAGTCGGTGGAGGCACCGCTGACAACAACCACTTCACGCAGTTTGATGTCGCCAAGCCCACCAGCAGATCCAACACGTATCAGGTTTTTGACACCGTATTCAGTGATGAGTTCTTTGGCGTAGATGGAGCATGATGGTATCCCCATCCCTGTGCCCATTACAGAGATTCGTTTCCCTTTGTATTCGCCTGTAAAGCCGAACATGTTGCGAACGCCTGTTACCTGTTTTGCATTTTCGAGAAAGTTATCGGCGATGAATTTCGCCCTCAACGGGTCACCGGGAAGTAGTACTGTTTCGGCGAAGTCGCCCTTCTTAGCGTTAATGTGTGCTGTGCTCATGGTTTTTCCCTCCTAGGGTTGTGTATTTGCGTTGTGTATTTGTGTGTTCCGTCTGCTTTTACTGCGTCAAAAACGATCTCCCCACGCCAAACGGTACTCCAAGGTATTGTGCAACAGACTCACCAATATCTTTGAACGAGTTACGTTCCCCTATGTTGCGGGAAGTCATACTGTTTTGGTAAAAGATGACCGGTATGTGTTCGCGGGTATGGTCGGATCCGGGGGCAGTGGGGTCGTTGCCATGGTCGGCGGTGATGACTAGTAGGTCGTCGTCTTGGAGTATGCTGAGTAGTTCGGGCAAGCGTGAGTCGAAGTATTCCAACGCCTCTTTGTAGCCCAAAACATCTCTTCGGTGTCCGTATTCGGAGTCGAAGTCCACGAAGTTGGTGAAGATTAGTGTGTGTCCTTCAGTACTTTTCACAGCATCCAGTGTTTTGTCGAATAGTTGTTCTAGCCCTGTTGCCTTGGTGGCAACGTCTATCCCTGTGCCTGCAAAGATGTCGCTCACCTTTCCGATGGCAACAACCTGTCCGCCAGCCTCTTGCATTTTGTTGAAGAGGATAGGTTTCGATGGTGCAATGGCGTAATCTTTGCGATTTGCGGTACGTTTGAAGTTGTGTGGTTCGTTGCCGAGGAATGGCCGTGCGATAACTCGACCGATGTTGAGTGGGTAGAGTTCTTCGCGAACGATTTCGCAGAGTTTGTAGAGGTTATCGAGTCCAAACGTTTCCTCTTGCACTGCAATTTGGAACACACTATCGGCTGAGGTGTAGAAGATTGGTTTGCCTGTGTTCATTGTTTCTTCGCCGAGTCGTTCGATGATTTCGGTGCCAGAGGCGTGGCAGTTCCCTAAGTATCCGGGCAGTTCTGCTTTTTCCACAATGGTGTCTAGTAGGTCTTGTGGGAAGGAGTTTTGTAGGTTGGAGAAGTATCCCCAGTCGAAGTCCACTTCGCAGCCCATGAGTTCCCAGTGTCCGCTGATGGTGTCTTTGCCGCGGCTAATTTCGGTTGCGAATCCGTAGAGTGATGGTGGTTGTTCCTCTTCTTTGCGTCCGTATGTTTGTCCGCATGATTGGTTTAGGCAGTTGATTAGTCCTAGTTTTTGTAGGTTAGGTATTTTTGTGTTTGGGAATTTTTCTAGTATGTGCCCTAGTGTGTTGGCACCGTTGTCGCCATATTCTTCGGCATCGTGGGCAGCTCCTATCCCCACCGAGTCGAGTAGTAGTATGATCGCTCTTCTAGACATTTGTACTCCTTATGAGCACACTGTGAGGTATTTATGAAGACTTTCTTTGCAGTGAATTCATGCTGACAGGTATCCCTTACGCACCTATATTTACATTCGGTTGCATTCGGTTGCACTCGGCTACACTCGATTACATTCGGTTGCACTCGGCGGCACTCGATTACATTCGGTTGCACTCGGCTACACTCGATTACATTCGGTTGCACTCGGCTACATCGGGGAATATCTGCAGTAGTTTCCTATTTCCTATTTCCTACTGTGTGCATTGTTGATAGTATTTATATTACAGTAGTTTATTTTGCACAAAAAGTCCAGTAAAATATTCCCCACTCCACAAAACTATTTATGAAGTGGGGGGATACTGTTGTTCCATGGCAATCGAATCTGAGCGACGCAACAACAGCTGTTGCTACTGAACGTGTATGTCAAGTGTTGGGTTGAAGGTTCCGACTAATATAGCACTATTCGCCGCTTCTGTTTTTGTATTGGCAGGAGCATCGTTGGGCATAACATACATCACTACGCTATAGAAGTTACCTGTTGCTAAAACCCTCGTTGCCTTAATGTTGATCGATCCGATACCATCTTGTGTAATATCAGAAGCACCAGTTTCTTTTACGTCGATGATAATGTCGTCAGCCAATCCTTTATCGAAAACAGGGGTTATAAAAGGAACAATCTTAAATACGTCGGGATCGTAGTACCCTGATTGAATACCGATAGTTTTCGTTGCGAACTCTGTTGCCGTTCCTATCCCAATAGTAGTAGTAGTCTCTTTCAGGATTACGCCAGGAACAGTAAAAGGCAGATCCACTGCCGTAACAGTGAATGTTGCAGGCGTGGTGCCCAGTGCTTTCGAGGCGGCTTCTGCCTGCTCCGCCGATCCTACAAAATCATTTTTGCCAACAATGTACAGGGTTACCGTGTAAACTTCGTCCTCAATAAGTAGTCTGTTTGCCGAAATAATTACCCTTTTGTCGTTGGAAGCAGGTGCTGAGATATTGCTACCTTGCACATAAGCCGCGGAAAAGCGTTCCGAAATATCGTCCGAGTAGTCATCTTCATCACAAGAAGAACTACGCGGATTGCTCGAATTGACTACACTTGTAATGAATGACACCACACGATAGGTATTAGCATCGTAGTTAGTTGTGGTGTAGTGAGACTCCGCTTCCGCGTTGATGTTGCAGTGAAACATATCTTGCACGATTATAATATCTTTGCCTGTAATAGTGGGTGCACCGCCACCGCCACCGCCATCGCCATCGCCACCGCCATCGCCACCGCCACCGCCATCGCCAGTAGAGTTATTTTGTCCCGACGCGATCGGTATTCCAGTTGATAGCCCACAAGAGGCAACGAACGCCATCAGTAATGCAATGATGACTCCGAGTAGTATTAGTTTGGTTAGGTTGAAAGGCAACCATAATGGTTTGTGCATACATCGACTCCTTGACTGTCCTTCGACAGTGCTCATGAATATATTATAATAACAGGAGTGATTTTGCTATCTAAAGTTCATTCAGCACCGTCATGAGAATTTTTTGCGGAATATCTTTTTTAGCTGATTTGCGGGAACATCGTTTACGAGTGCGTCGTAAATCTCTTTCAGGTGTGGCAAGATAAATTGGAAGTATGTTTTGTAGTCGTTGCATAGGTAGTTTTTGTTGTTGGAGCCATCCATGGAGGGTTCGAAGCGGTGTTTCGGGCATCCACCGTTGCACAGGGTTAGGTATCTGCAATTTAGGCATTCCTGTGGCAGGTTGTCTTTTTTGTCTTGCCCAAACTTCAGCTGAGCCAACCCCTCCACCATGCTCTCCAGTGAGTTTGCCATGAGGTTGCCTATTTTGTGTTCGGGGAATACGAAGTGGTCGCAGGAGTAGATATCGCCGTTGTGCTCAACAATCAGAGCATCGCCACAGGTAACATCGAACACACAGCTGTTGCTTCTCTCCCCTACAGCTAGCCTGAGTGTGGTTTCAAACATGTTTATAAAAACGTTACCAATATCATTTTTCGCCCATTCTTTGAATACGACTGTGAGGAAGTTTGCGTACTGCATGGGCTCCAGCGTCCATGGGGTAACGACTGTGCCCGCCTTGTGTTTTGGGTGGAGTAGTTTCAGCTCCATCCCCTTGGCGTCTTCGTCCATCCTTTCCACTAGTGGTGTAAACTGTATGTACTCTACGCCGAGGTTTCGCAGGTGTTTGTAGAGTGTTAGTGGTCTGTCCACATTGTCTTTGTGCACAACTACGAGCACGTTGAACTCCACGTTATATTTTTTCAGTAGCTCAAGCCCTCTTGCAACTTGTTTGTAGGTACCTTGCCCATTTTTCGCTTTCCGGTATGTGTCATGCTGTTGTTCTGTTCCGTCCATGGAGATGCCCACGAGGAATTTGTTGTCGGCGAGAAATTGGCACCATTCGTTATTTAGTGTTGTGCCGTTGGTTTGTATTGTATTTATAAACGGTTTGCCTTTGGTGTATATTTTCTGCAACTGTATGGCTCTACGGAAGAAGTTTATGCCCATGAGGGTTGGTTCTCCCCCCTGCCATGCGAATGTGTATTGTTCTGTGTTGTTCGGTTGGCATTCTACAACTTGTTGGATATATTTTTCCAATACGTCGTAATCCATCTTGTAGTTTTTTGTTTCGGGGTAGAGTTTCCATTTTTCTAGGTAGAAGCAGTACTCGCAATCTAGGTTGCAGACGGAGCCTGTGGGTTTCGCCATAAGGTTTACGTGTTTCATAACTATTCCCTGTTTGGTTATGCATACTGCCCCCTTGTGTTTGCGTTCAGGGGGCAGTGTTTGTGCATTGGTGGCGATTCGGTTTTGCAACAAGTCGCGAACTTAACCAACGCATCATCGATGGCAGTGTTTGTGCATTGGTGGCGATTCGGTTTTGCGGTTGTTATTCCCCTTGCTCTGCTGCTAGTTTGGCAAAGTATCCGAACACCTCATCGGTTACACTTGGTCGCCATTCGCCAATATTTTTGTTGTAGGCGTTAGCATCTGCGATCATTTGTGTCAATATTTCGGGGTATTTGTCCCCCACATCGGTTGTTTCGCCTATGTCGTCTTTTAGGTTAAAGAGCCTCGGTTTGTCTAGCAAAATGTACCCCTCCACAGGTGAGCGGAAGTCGTAAAATAGCACTTTCCAGTCCCCCGACCTGTAGGCACTCAAGTCGGCACCGATGTAGTATGGGAACACTGTTCGCGGTGAGTCCCCTTGCTGGAGTAGTACGGGGCTCATGTCGTAGCCATCGAGGGTAACGTTTGGCACCTGAACGCCAGTGAGTCCTGCAATGGTTGGTAGCATATCGTATCCGGCGAATATTGCGTCTGTTGATGCTGGTTTTATCTGTCCTGCCCACTGAATTATTGCGGGAGTTCTGAATCCGCCTTCGTAAGCAGAATGTTTTCCACCTCGAAGGGGGGCAGCCGATCCTGCAAGTCCTAATGGGGCGTAAGACATATCGGGTCCATTGTCGGAGGCAACAATCACAATTGTGTTATTCATGATGCCACTGTCTTGCAGTTGTGCGAGGATTGCACCTACTAGGTCGTCTTGCTCTGCCATTGTGTCGCCGTAAGGGGTGTCGGTCAAGCCATGAAACTCGGAGCTAGCAAACATGGGCACATGGTTTTGTGCCGTGGGCAGGTACATGAAGAAGGGTGCGTCCGCATTTGCCTGAATATATTCAACAGCACGTGATTTCATCTCTTTGGTGAAGTTTTCCTGATCCATTGTTCCGATGATATTTTCGTCGTAAGTAATGGTGCCGTCGTTATTGACGTTGGAGAATGAGTGGTACAGCGGTATTTCAAACCCTGAGGCAACACCCCAACCGCCGTCGTTCATGTCGGCAACCACTGCACGTCGAGCAGCGTCAACCTCTATTACTTTGGGGATATTCCCTTGCATGAGTGGTATGAACATGTTTTTGGATTGCAGTGCTTCGTCGCGGAAGTACATGTCGTTGGAGGATGGTATCCCCCACCATTCGTCGAACCCTTGTCGTGTTGGTGTGTAGTCGAACTTATTTTTGCCAACACCAAGGTGCCATTTCCCCATCATAACAGTTTTGTAGCCACTATCACGCATTACTTCGGCGATGGTTACTTCGTCTTCGGGTAGCCCCCCAGAGGAGTCTTCAAAGAATATGGATATTTGGTTGCCCCAAATACCTGTGCGAGCACCGAGGCGTCCTGTTAGCAAGCCAGCTCGCGAGGGTGTGCTCACTGATGCTGGTGCGTAGAACGATTCTAGGTTTACCCCTTCGCTCGCCATTTTGTCTAGGTTTGGTGTGGGGTAAGTGCCGTTGTTGGCACCGATATCAGCGTAACCCACGTCATCTAGGTAGATTAGGACAACGTTCGGTTTGTCTTGAGGTGCACGTGCCGTCAGTGGTGCCTCCCCTTGGGGCTTGTTTGCACTGCACCCTATTGCAACGGTTCCTAAAGCTACTACTAAAGCAGTACTTAGGAGCGATTTCTTTCTTTTTGCGACATCTTTAATAAGACTATTCATGGATTTCTCCTTTCTAAAAGTGTATTACTCAAACTTTTTAAGTAAATCTATACTTAGTTCATTGGTGGTGGCGATGGTAATGTCTCCTTCAACACCCACACCGATGGATCGAATATTCGCAGAACGTATGGACTCAATCCCTGCCAACGAATCCTCGATACCGATGCAGTTGTGTGGTGGTGTGTCGATTAGCCGTGCCCCCTCCAAAAATATATCCGGCGCGGGCTTCGAATGTTTCACATGCTCAGGATTAGCCACCTCGTCGATGTATTCGGTAAGGTTCAGTTTGGTCAGAATAAAGGGGGCATTACGACTAACAGAGGCAACGCCTATTTTAATGTTGCGACTGCGTAACTCCCTGATAAAGTCCATAATCCCAGGTAAAATATCTTTGCTACTCAGGGTTTCTAGATATTTCAGGTAGGTCGCATTTTTTTCTGCCATGAGCCTTTCTTCATCTTGGTGCGTAAGGGTAATCCCTCCCAATGCGGTGATACGACGAAGGGAGTCGAGCCTTGAGACCCCCTTCAACGTTTCGTTAAACTCCTCGTCAATGGCGATATTCAGGGTTGCGGCCATCTTTTGCCATGCCATGAAGTGGAATTTTGCCGTATCGGTAATTACGCCGTCAAGGTCGAACAGCACCCCTTTAACGTGGTTTATTTCCATCTATCGAGGCTCCCTGTGAACGGTGAAAAGTCTAGTTTCACGGGCGAAATACCTTTGAACGTGGATCGACCCATCATTTTCTCCACAACAGCCTCAACAACATGGCTTGCTGGCGAGTAGGCGTTAATAAATGTTGTAATGTTGGGGAGGTCTATCTGGTGGTACGGATTTGCGACCGATACTGCCATGGTGGGCACTTCGTGCACAAACCAAGGGGCATCAAACCCGATAAACGAGTTAAACTCAAGTCGTACGGTTGTTTGGTTTGACTTTGTGTCCTTCTTGATGAAGTATATTATTAGGTCGTAGGAGTTTTTGAAATCGGCAACACTCTGGCTCATGGATGCAATCACAGCTTCGAAATTAGAGTGATCGATAAAGCTCACTTCAAACCCTTCTTTCGTTAGGAGGTTGCCAAACTCTTCATGGATGCCCATTTTGTCCATACCAGACATCTCAGCCGCCATATCCTTTTGGTTGCCCAAAAATATGATACCGATTTTCTTCACCTTTGACTTGTCTAGGGGGAGAATGCCACCTTCGTCGCACACAAGTGTTACCCCTTTGTCGGCAACATCTTTTGCAATTTGTTGATGTTCCTTTTGGTACTGTTGGAATGTGGCTTCGGCAGTAATATTGTCTTTTAGGTGAAGATTTTCCTTCGCCTTCAGCCCCAGAATCCGACGTAAAGCATCTTCCAGCCTTTCAGGTGTAATTACCCCGTTGTTGTAGCCATCCATCATAAATTTGTAGTCTTCCTGAATATTTTTCGTAAACAGGAACATGTCGTTACCGTTAGCGATGGACAGAGGCACAAGATCTTGGCGTCGCCCCTCCCCTCCAAAGCCTGTCATTAGGGTGGCGTCGGTCATTATTAGCCCGTTGAAGCCGAGTTCTCCGCGTAGCAAGTCCACCAACAGAACCTTAGATAACGATGCCGGCGTATTTTTGTCTTCACTAGTAATACCGTTGTGTTCAAAGTATGCAGGGAGAGCGATATGCCCCGACATGAGTCCTGTTGCACCGTTGTCGATATTCTCCTTGTAGGTTCTGCCAAATGTTGCGAACCAGTCTTCATAACTCAGGGAGTTGATTGTTTTGGCAACATGCTGATCTCGTCCGTCAACTCCGTCGCCAGGGAAGTGTTTGATGGTAACAAATCCGCCATTATCCTGCACACCGTCAACGTACTGTTGCCCCATTGCAGACACCCGCTTGTGGTCGTCCCCGAAGGAGCGTATGTTGGCGATGGGGTTGTCCCAGTTGTAGTTAATGTCGATGATTGGTGCGAACGACATGTTGCCGCCCAAAGCCTTCGACTCCTTGATGCACACTTCACCCTGTTTGTAGGCGAGTGTTGGATCGTCTGTTGCTGCGATTAGCAATGGGTGTCCCACGTTTGTTCCTTCGGCAAAGAGCCCGTTAGCACCCGACTCCAAGTTTGCCGCCAGAAACAAGGGGATACTCGAGTTCGCCTGCAAGTAGTTATGCACCCCTAATACGGCTTGTGCGGGCAACGGTCTCGCCATTACGCCCCCCGGTTTTATGGACAACGACTCGTCCAAGCTTGCTTCACGGGGATCAGCACACATTAAGAAAAACAGCTGTCCAATCTTTTCTTCGATGCTCATACCGTCAATCGTTGACTCTACCCAATGTATTTGCTCGTCAGATAAGTTGTACGGTTTCGCCTTTAAATTAACTTTCATAACTAATCTACTCCTATATTTTAAAACAATGTTGAATAAATTTACTAGTTATCGCCACGACTATTAATCGCTGCCATTACCTTTTCACGATCCTTGTCCGATCGGTTAAACATCAGGATAATCGCATAAATCACACCTGCTATGATTGGTGCCCACAAAAACATAAACTCGATAACAAAGTGGGTTGCATCGCCTTGCACCTCTAAAGCAGCATTAAAGCCACTAATACCAAGGGACCAAGCCATAATAGCTCCACCGATACCACTACCGATTTTCGTACCCATGCTAGCGGCGGAGTAGGTCAACCCCTCCACACGTTGCCCCGTAACATACTCGCCATACTCAATTGCATCCGAGAAAAGGGGGAAAAACGCAGCCATGGCAAGTCCAAAGGGAACACTCGATATGAATATGAATGAATACAGCTCCACAAGGGAAAGCCCCGAAAGGGATAAGATGTAGTAAACTACCGCAATCACGCCCACAACAAGCTGTGAATAGATCGATGCCTTCACCTTGCCAAACCGCCTGAACATTGCAGGGGCAACCATCATACCCAAAACCATACCGGGGATACCAATCACACCAAGCATTGCCATGAGAGCTGGGTTGCCTAAGTTGTAGGTTGCGTAATACGCCATGGCAGCTGTTTTCGCTGTTCCACCTATAAACAGGATAATCCCGCCAACAAGCATCAAAAACCAAGGCAAGTTTCTAGCTAAAACCTTGATACTGTCTTTAAAGCTAATCTCTTCAGACTCCATATCGTTGCCGTAAACCTCTTTGGTGCCGTAAAATGTAAACAGAATGAGTGTTGCTCCCAATGCTCCCAGTATCATGAATGCAACACTGTAGCCGAAACTTTGCACGAGCACAGGTGTCAATCCCATTACAATCGTAATACCAACCACAACACCAAGCCCACGGAATACACCTAACACACCTCGTTCAACAGGATCGGATGTCATTTTGGCATTCAGTACTCCGTAAGGGATATTAATTGCGGTATAAATGGTCATGGTAATGTTGTATGAGATGAATGCGTAGACAATATTCATGGTATTCGAGTCGGATCCGGGGCTCCAGAATGTCATGACAGCACTGATTCCGAAGGGTATGGCTAGCCATAAGAGCCATGGTCGTGCTTTTCCGTGCCTGCTTTTTACTTTGTCCACCATTCGCCCAAAAAATATATCAGTAAAACCGTCAAAAACACGCGATACTAGTAGTATCATACCAGCCGCTGCGGGGCTAATTAGGGCTTCGTTCGTCCAGTATATCAGTATGAAGAATCCTAGTCCTTGGTATATTAGTGCTGAGGCTAGGTCTCCCGATCCGTAGGCGAGTCGTCCTTTTAGTCCGACGCTCCC
>CAMZNS010000009.1 GCA_947313855.1 uncultured Deferribacteraceae bacterium | reverse complement strand
TGACAGGGTTAGACCCCTGCCGATGTTCTCACGAACGAAGTCTTCCAAGCTAGATGGGGACAAAGCAATTGTATTGCCCTGAAGGTTTAGCTGGCGAGTAAACTCGCATAGCTCGAAGGCAGTTTCATTAGCTTCATCATCGATTTTGCTGAAGTCAACAAACTTCTTGTCGTCAGTGAGGAAGCCACATGTGGACTCCATCTGACCCTCTTCGTTACTGTAAACATAAAGCTTGCCACTTTTCGCCTTCTTCAACTGCAACACAGCATAAGAAACAGACGCATCAGCACTTTGTTGCAACAACTGCACAGCATCTTTCAAGTCGCTGTTGTAGTTAGGTGTAAGAGCGGTGAACACAAAGTCGGAAGACTCACTCTTGGTGTCATCAGCTACCGAAAATTCTTTCACAGCCTCAACAAACACCTGAGCAGGAGTCACACCAAACCTAAACCTAATGGGGGAACCCTCGGGGGTGTTTTCAGTAATACCGGTGTAGAACGTATCTACATCGCCACCAGGTTGATCAGCACGAACCTCTGTATAGATGTACAGAACTTGATCTACTGCCTCTGCCTCTGTCTTTGGGTTACCAGTGAGGTAGTAGGTTGTCTCAGATGCGTTACCAACTTTCGAACCTGCCCCTTCGGTGTTGTACTTATCAGCGTCCGCAACACTACGTGCATCGTAGAGCACCACGTTGGCACCACTACCAGCCCTAGGGAGAAGGATGGAATCAGCAGGAGATTCTGCTAGGTTCGGAAGAACATTAGGGTCTGACTCAACTTTTCCATCTTTATCTTTACTGAACTTAATCCCACCTACCGTTGGGGATGTGGATATGGTTATTGTGTAGTTCTTGTTGGTACCAGCTGGGGAGCCGTCTGTGTAAGACAGAGCAACACCAACAGCGAAGTCGGTTTGATCGGTGTCGGTTACGCCACCGCCATCTTTGTCAGCCAAAACGGTCTGTACTTTGACTGTGAGGGATGGTGCAGTACGGATGTAGTCAAGAAGCGCGAGCTGCTTAGTTTCAGCATTAGACGTAATGCAGGCTACGCTGTCGTAAACATACGCATCGATTGTGTTACGTACGCCTCGAAGGTTTAGCCCATCAATTTTAGTAAGGATGATGCTGTTGGAGCCTTTAATCTCCCTGAAAACTTCCTCACCATCTGCACCCGCTTTGATGCGAAGCAAAATAACTTTGTTGGATGGACCTGTCCAAGAAGCCTTGGCAGATTGATTATTCACATCGCCAGATTCAACTCCAAAACCAAGAACACCGGTTGGGATAGTGTTAGTCTTTACAGCGTCGGTGTACTTACACCCGCCGCCATCGCCAGCGTTACCGCCATTATCGGTCTTCTTAGAGCATGCCGTAAACAGCACTGCTGAAAGAGCCAATAGCAGTATAAGTTTCATTCCTATTCTCATAATCGTAACCTCCGTATTGTGTGTAAATGTAATTCGTACTTGTAATATATATGTATCTAAACTAGTAAGCAAGTTGTTGTTGGAGCATAGTATAACAGCTTAACAGCCACCAACACAAATACTAGTACAAAGCATGCCAACCAAGAGTCACCACACCCATGCACTAGTATACTAGCACAGCAAAATCCTAAATGCTAGCGTTTTAACAAAAAATAATAATAACAATGAAATTAATAGCACCACAAACATGGCCACCTCAAGAGGCGTTATCATACGAAAACACACCCCTCAAAAAACAAGTAATGCAAACACTGCCTCTATCTCGATGAAAAGTCACGATTGAAAGTTCACCTTTCCTTGCAAAACTCTTACCAAATGTAGCAAAATAGACGCAAATACCTGACCCAAAACTAAGACCAACTACTGCCCGCAGTACCCAAAAAACGGTACCGTGTAAGGGTCAATAATACGAAATAGATAGCAGCACCAAGCACTGCACTCGCACCCATCAACACCAAAAGCATAACCTCATTAACAAAGATGTTACGTAATGCTATGTAATGAACAGCATCAGGTGCAAAAACTATCACCGACTCGATGTCGAAAAGTCGTACCAAAAACAGAAACAGTACGCCAACAGCAACAAATACACCGTATATCAACGGAGCACTAACAAGAAGTATTAACTCAAACGCATCATTAATACCCGTAAGAAGACCAGCAAATAACATGTAACCAGTAGCAATAGACAACGATACCCTGCCGCGTACAGCATTAACAACCGTAGCCGTCAAAAGAACCCCCGACGTAAAACCCAAAACCATAATATACGACACACTATTGGAATGAGAAAAAGTGGACATGGATATCCCCGAAACAGAATCCATGAAATCGCGATGAAGATACAAATAAGGCACAGAAACAAGTGGATGCTCCAACATGGTACCCAAAAAAGACAGAGCCGAACCAAGGATAGGAGTTCCAGTGGCAATAGCCATACTCAACAATGGATAAACCTCGTAAAGAATGAAACCAGCTGCCATCGACACAATAATACTTATAACAGAAGCTAAACTACTACTCCAAACACCACCTATGCGAGACGCAAAATTGAACGTTACACCAACTATCACACCAGCAAGGATAGGTAGCATAAGGTTAAGACTGTAAACATCACCATTATTCAAAATGGTGCCAACATTAGCCAAACTCAACGAACCAGATGATACATCAAAAATAATAAGGTACGAAATAAGTCCTATCACACCCGCAAAAGGATCGCGAAGACGTGAATAAGCCAATGACAAAAATACCGCGATGGCAATATCTAAATGGGAGTAGATGGACGCAACACTGTAGTTCATTAAAGGGTAACTGTCGTACAAATTAACTGTCAACCAAATAAGAACGTTTACACTGGTCATGAAAAAGACCATGGGAAAAACTAACTTGATCGGTAAATTTATCATAACCCCTCCCCACCTGCAATGCTGGAACCGTGCACGAACGAGACTAAGACGTCATGTAGGTAACACCATGCACGAACACTGCACAGGCAACCCCCATGCACGAACATTGCACAGGCAACCCCCATGCACGAACACTGCTAACTGCGGCGTATTGCTACTGACCCTCGGAACCGTTGCCAGTGCTGTCTAACAACGGAAGTGCCGACGGTGACGGACTCGTGTTGCCTCGACCAAGGGAGTCCAAAATACTGCCGTTGGAGCGTGAATCCAAATCGCTCGCAACACCAACAGCACCAACATTTGTAGTAGAAGTGCCGAGGGATATTGCCCCTGTGCGTGCCCAATAAGACAGCAACAAAGCCATAATAATAAATAGTCCCGCCAAAACAATGGTCAACTTGGTGAAAAATGATGTGGTTGCTCCCGGAGCGAAAACATCTGAAGATCCGCCACCAAAAACCGAACCAACACCAGCACCCTTAGGGTTCTGCATGAGTATCACGCCCACAAGGAGCAACGATACCAAAACAAATATTACTAGTCCTAAAATATACATAAAAAGTAGTTCCTCTAATCTGTTACCTTAATAATTGATTATCTTTATAAATGAATCCGCATCTAGAGACGCACCGCCCACAAGAACTCCATCAACGTCTGACTGTGACATCAACTCGGATATGTTCTCAGGCTTCACACTACCACCATACAGGATTCGCATGGATTCTGCAACACCATTGCCCGCAAATTCTGCAAGAAAAGTGCGTATGGCAGAGTGCATCGACTGTGCATCGGCTGAGGTTGCTGTTTTACCCGTGCCTATCGCCCAAACAGGCTCGTAAGCAATAATGATTTTGTTGTAAGACTTAACGCCTGCAAGGGCACCCTTCAGCTGACCCAATACAACGTCGTTAGCCTTACCACTTTCACGATCATCGAGGGTTTCGCCAACACACAGGATTGCTGTGAGGGGGGCGTACTTGCTGTCTGAGTCGGGGGCATCACCGATGGCACGTAGCAGTTTGGCGTTGAGAATGGTGTCGGTTTCGTGGTGGTACATGCGACGCTCGGAGTGACCGATGAGGGTGTGGGTTATCCCCGCCGCAGAAAGCATGGGCAACGATACCTCACCTGTGTATGCCCCCTGCATGTGCTGAGATATATCCTGAGACGCAACAATTACACCGCCTGAAGCCGGACTACCATCACTAGCACCAACATCACCAACAACAGCACCCTCGTCGGCAAGGGACTCGCACATTACCTTGATGGCACCAACGCTAACAAAGTCGGGACATATAATTACCTCACGGGTGGAGTAGTCCACAGGGGTGGAGGCGATGGTGTGTGCGAGTAGTGCACCAGCCTCGATGTCAAGATTCATCTTCCAGTTGCCAGCTATTACAGGTTTTCTCATAACAGTAGTTCTCCGTATTTATAAAAATTCAACACCCATACCAGCACTGCTCATTGCAATACGGATAGTGGTCGTCCATTAGGCTAATGGTACTTGTTAACGCTTTTTCTGCTTAGAATTACGTTGCGGTACGTTCAGTTTGGATTTGTCGTTGTTGCCGAGGGCGTCCTGAGGGTTATCGATAACAAGACCACCCTTCCCCATTTCTATGGTACCGTTCAGGGTTACACCCTCTTCCACCTTTAATATATCAGAGCGAATCGTGCCACTAATATTGGCCGCACTGTAGAGCTCCACTTTTTTGGAGGCGTAGAGATCCCCATTAAATGTGCCCGATATTTTGGCTGTAGCAACCTCTATTGTTGCTTCAACGTTGCCTGTGTCTGCAATAATCAGGGTGTCACTCGACTTGATGCTCCCGCGGAAAGTGCCGTCGATACGCACTATGCCGTCGAACACAAGGTTCCCGTCAAACAGAACCCCTTCGCCAAGGAAGGCGTTAACTGCCCCTTTGGAGATTTCTTCGCTAATATCTTTGCTAGTTTTCAACATTTCTAGACTCCTAAATACATCCAGCAGACCTGCCACCGAAAATTATACATCTGTTTTACTTATCTGTTAGTTTGTCGATAATACGGACAAGGTCGTCATTGTCCAGATATTTCAGCTGAACAACACCACCCTTCTTGCGTGAAATAATACTCGCCTTGCACCCCATACGCACCTCAATATCGCGTATGACGCTATCGTAGTCGCTAACGCTAACGCTACTTTGAGGCGAAGAGGTGTTGCCCAACGTACCGCCACCACCATCGCCATCGCCAACACCACCGCCACCGCTAACGCTACTTTGAGGCGAAGAGGTGTCACCCAACCTACCGCCACCGCCACCGCCACCGCCATCGCCAACACCAACACCACCGCCACCGCTACTTTGAGGCGAAGAGGTGTCACCCAACGTACCGCCATCCTTGTGGTGGATGATGCTGTCGGATATGGTTCTAATGGCGTTGGCAACACTAGCAACAGTTTTCGTTTTGCCCAAGTTGAGGGCACCACTCTTCATCTGAGCCACAAGACTCTCAGTAGCCCGAACAGACGAACCATCTTCGAGGATTATCTTCAAAATCGCTTCCTTGTCCCCATCGCTCTCCATGGACAGAATACATCGTGCATGACCTGTCGTAATTTTGCCCGCGGAAAGGGCGGATTGAACGGAAGCAGGAAGGTTTAGTAACCGTAAAGTGTTGGCAACGGAGGAGCGGTTCTTGCCAACAATAGTCGCAACCTCAGCTTGGGTGTAGGAAAACTTCTCCATGAGGTTAGCATAAGCAGACGCCACCTCGAGGGGGGTAAGATCGTTGCGTTGGATGTTCTCGATTAGTGCGAGCTCAAGGTGATCACTCTCGCTAACACCATCCTTGACGATGGCATGAATATCGGTTTTGCCAAGGTGCTTACAAGCACGGTAACGACGCTCGCCAGCAATTATTATGTATCGACCCCTACGAGACGAATCGGGGGTAACAACAATGGGCTGAAGCAATCCGCGTGAACTAATGGAATCCGCAAGCTCCTCGATAGACTCAGTACTGAAAATCTTGCGTGGCTGATCGGAATTAGGTCTGATATTCCTGATGGGCAGGCTCTGCAATACCAACCCATCAACACTAGCAGGGGACGTAGACGAGGAAGACTTAATATTAGTATTTACACCAGAGGCTCCCGGAATAAGGGAATCCAAACCTCGCCCTAAAGACTGCTTTTTCATACTCTCAACCTAATTACACCATTTTAAAATATCTAAACTCATAAACAAATAAACCCACAAACAACTTTAGTCAAGTTATATTCGAGTGGCAAACTCGCTGGCAAGGGAACGGTAATCGTTGGCACCATGGGAACCCGGATCGTAAACGTCGATGGGGATACTGTGACTCGGAGCCTCTGCAAGACGTACGTTACGCTTGATTATCGTCTTGAAGACATCATCGCCAAAATGACCAAGAACCTGATCCTTCACCTCGTTGCAAATGCGATTACGCTTGTCGTACATAGTCAGTAAAATACCCTCAAGGGCAAGATCGGGATTGAGATCTTGACGAATATACTGGACGGTACGAAGAAGTTGACCCAAACCCTCTAATGCAAAATACTCACACTGAAGCGGAATAAGAACCGAATGGGATGCGGTCAGAGCATTAACAGTGAGCAAACCCAAGGAGGGGGGACAATCGATAAGAACAACATCGTAATCAGACTCCACTGCACTTAAAGCGTTTTTGAGGCGACGGGAACGATCCTCCTCATTCACTATCTCCACCTCAGCAGCTGAAAGGTTCGTGCTCGATGGGAGCAGATCAACAGTATGACCGCCATGAACCAAAGGAACACGAACATCTTCAGCAGAAACACCGCTGGCAATAACGTCGTAGATCGTATCCCTAGTATCGTCGGAGCCATCAAACCCCAAACCGCTACTGGCATTGCTCTGCGGATCTAGATCCACCAAGAGAACCTTCTTCCCCAACTTAGCTAGCGAATAACTTAGATTAATGGCGGTGGTGGTTTTGCCCACACCACCCTTCTGGTTTACAATGGATATAATTTTACTCATAAAAACAAATACCTTCACTCGATAAATATAATACTATTGTGCTTAACTCTGTGGGGCAGCCGTCCCCGCGATGAACGGCTTGACGTACATGGCTCCACGTGTGCCGCTTGCCGTACATGGCTCCACGTGTGCCGCTTGACGTACATGGCTCGACGTGTGCCGCTTGCCGTACATGGCTCCACGTGTGCCGCTTGCCGTACATGGCTCACAACCGTACACACTGCTAGCGTACAACAAATACCACTAATTTTAACACTATTAATAAGGTTTTTCAATCATTTTAAAGTTTTTTCCATAGTGACACCTATTTTTAACGCAAATAAGGCACCCACAACACCATGACGCAACACCATGACACAACACCATGACGCAACACCATGACACAACGTAAAAACATAGTGACTCTTCGACGCAACTCAGCGATGCCGGCTCGGAAACCCTTCGACGCAATTCGGCAACAGACGATAACTACTCACCAATACGGAGCTCCGTGCCACCCATGGACTCCGCTAACGGACTATCTGACGGCTGAACGCCCAATCCACCCTCCACAAAACTCTCATGCTCATGGTGATTATCCAACGGAATACTCTTCTCGTGACTACGAAGGTAACGACTACGGCGAATCCGTTTAACCATGGGGAACATATACTCAACCAAAGGCAACGACGTACCCACATCACGAATCACCCACACACTCTCTTCATAAAGATCGTCGGGAACGTTCAAAGAGTAGCGGGTAACTGTCACCGTCTCACTAAATTCACCACCACGAAAGCTATCAGACGAACCGCTAACACGAAGGCTCTTTAACTGCAGGATGGTGCAAGGGATATTGTGACGCATTAACGTGTTGCGAGACCGCTCTGCACCCAACCTGTTTCGAAAAATCTTCACCTCTTTCATAAACTATACCCAACTCCGAATACCAACAACAACGTCAGCACTACTGTTATTACTAATGCATCTCTAAGCAAAAAACATGCCGTGGAAAGAACGTAAAACAGAGCAAAAAATACAAACAAAAAATCCGAAGAACACCACGAAACAGTTTAATAGTTTACTTCTACACCAAGAAGTTATACAATCAAAAGACACACCTGCCAACAAAAACAAAGGAGATAAACCTTAATGATAAAACTCAATATCAGCAAAACAAAAGAACAAAGCATGGACAGTATCGTCAACAAAGCAACACAAACCATCAAACACGCTATCAAACAACGGGGAGAAGCAACTGTCGTACTAGCAACAGGAATGACCTACATCGATATACTCGACAAACTAGCTCAACCACAAAATAACATCCAATGGGACAAAGTAACTTGCTTCCACCTTGACGAATACGTCGGCATCGACGAATCAAACAAAGGAAGCTTCAAACGATACCTCAAAGAATACTTCGCAAACAAAGTAACCAACCTAAAAGCATTCCACTATGTGGAGGGACTAAACAACCCCGAAGACGAAGTGGAACGACTCGGAAAACTTATACAAAACAAAACAATCGACCTCACATTCGCAGGCATAGGTAACAACGGACACCTAGGATTTAACGAACCACCAGCAGACTTCAACACAACCGAAGCATACATGGTCGTTGAACTAGACAACGTTACCAAAGAACAACAATTCTCACAAGGATGGTACAAATCCATGGAAGACGTGCCCGCAAAGGCTATCACCATGACTATACAACAAATACTCAAAAGCAAACTCATTATCTGTGCCGCATTCGGATCGGGGAAAGCAGACATCGTTGCCCACGTTGTAAACACCAAACCAACAAACACAATCCCCGCAACAGTACTGCAAAAACATGACAACTGTGAACTATTCCTAGATCAGGAAGCAAACGCAAAACTCTAAAATACAGCAAACACAAGTCTTTAACACCTAACAAAGCCCTCAAGAACACCTTGGGGGCTTTTTTGCGTTCGAGATAAAATAACGGGGTAACGGGGTAACGGGGTAACGGGGTAACGGTGGTCATAACTGTAGCTAGATCTGGACGCCACTATGAGTATAATCGCCACTGCCAAAGAAGTAACTGCAAAAGGTATTGATACGGGCTGGAACGGGGACGGCAAAATAGATACTAGACATGCCGACATGTCGTGGCAGGGGGATAATCGTGGCAGGATGATAATCGTGGCGGGGGGGAAACTATCGGGGGGATAGTCGTGGAGGGGGGAAAACTATCGGGGAGACAGGATTTGAACCTGCGACCACCTGTTCCCAAAACAGGTGCGCTACCAAGCTGCGCTACTCCCCGCAGAAAACAATACTACGCTAGACTAGAACAGATGTCAAGAGTTTAATTACTCGATAAACAGAAAACCTACTCACACACCTTTTGCAAACTCATGACAAACTCATGACAAACTCATGGCAAACTCAAAACTAACCCAAAAGGAGGACAACTATGCAAACATACCACAAACATACCGAATCCTACGACGATACTCTAACAAACGAAGGGCTGATAAACCAAGGTATCGAAATGATGACGGAAGACGCAATCGACTTTTTCACAAAACTAAGGTACGTTGCCGATAGCTGTGACGTCGACCCACGTCAACTACTAATCGCCCTAGAGCAGTGCTCCTAAAACACAAACAAACACACGGGGAGATACACTATGAAACCTATCACTTACACAAAAGCATCAGCCCTAATAAACGATACCAAAACTTGGATACTCAAAGGGGAAGACATCTTCATACCGCAATACCTACTAACTAGAGGACTCGCAAAATCAACTCTTGACGACATCGAAAACAAATACCCCGAACTCCAACCACGTATTGCAGAGATAAAAGCCATGGACGAAGCCAAAATCATCAGCTTCATGACCAAAGGCAAAATTCCCAAAAGTGTGGGCGAATTTATACTAAACCGATACTACACCACCAAAAAGGGAAACAACGAAAACTCTGCTGTTGTAGTACACTTAGAATACTAAAACGCAAACACGCAACACCCTTACTAGAAATATATGGATAACAATGAAAACTAACGATTTACAGCTATACTCATCGGAATTTTATACACCAACACAAAAACAAGCAATCTTCCACCACACACAAGAACTCGTCGTTCCAGAAGTACTCTACGGTGGAGCCGCCGGTGGTGGAAAATCCATGGCGTTGGTCATGGACGCACTCAAATACGGACTACAATACCCACACGCAAACATGCTACTAGTTAGACGAACTAAAGGGGAACTCGAAAGCTCTATCACACGAAAAATATTGCAGTTCTACCCAAACACACTCTACAACTACAACAAAACTCAAGGACAAGTTACACTAACCAACAAAACCGTCATACACCTCGGATACCTAGGGAACGCAAACCATGTCTATCGATACCAAGGAGCAGAATTCTCGTACGTCGCTTTCGACGAACTCACACACTTCTACGAAGACGAATACCTCTTCCTATTCTCACGACTGAGGAACACCACCGGATACCCAAACCTAATGAGAGCAACTGCAAACCCCGTACCGTACAAAGCATGGGTAAAAGACAGGTTTATCACAAGCACCGACGAACATGACAACAACGACAACAACGGGCACGGTGTTGCAAAAATCCTAACCCTGGAACAACTGAAAAAACTAGCCGTGCACACTCACACTAACACTCACACTAACACTAACACTAACACTAACACCACAAGCCACACAGACAAATTATACATACCGTCCATGGTCTACGACAACCCACACATCAACATCGAAGAGTATGTTCGCAACTTGGAAAAACTACCCCTCAAGGTGCGTAACGCAATGCTAAACGGAGACTGGAGCATACCCGACGGAACACTCTTTGCCGTGGACATGTTTAAAATTAGCAAAGGGGTACAACTTGACGAACTCACCAAATATATCGCCGTGGATATCGCTCTCAAAGATGGTGCTAGTGCCGCCAAAAACGACCGGACAGCCATCGTAGTCATAGGCGTGGACAAAGGGAACACCGCTCACATGCTAGACGTCTCCGCGGGACACTACAGTGCAACACAATCACAAAACATACTGCTGGAGATGATTCGTAACCACAAACCGATACAGGTCGGTATCGAACGCACAACAGCATCGTGGCATTATTACGACATGTTCCGAAACCTCATGCTAAACAGTGCCGTGTTTGTGCCACTGGTAGAGCTAACACCATCAGGACGAGGCAAAAACCTGCGGATTGAACTGTTCCTGCTGAAGGCGTTGGA
This sequence comes from uncultured Deferribacteraceae bacterium, assembly GCA_947313855.1. Lineage (GTDB taxonomy): Bacteria > Chrysiogenota > Deferribacteres > CAMZNJ01 > CAMZNJ01 > CAMZNJ01. Next base: position 49,275 of record CAMZNS010000009.1, on the reverse strand, counting down.
GGAGGGACGCCTATTGTTCTACGAACAGGTGCCGAAACTAGTCCTAGAAGAGGCATTGCGGTTTGATCCCACTAGCAAAAACAATGGCGACGATATTTTAGACGCACTGGCGTACGCACTGGAGATGGGACTCTCACATGTGCCTCAGTGGGATGAATGGGGGGATGAAGAGGTGTCTGCAGGCTGGAGCAACGGCTCTGCCCCCATCGATACTGACGGTAGCTGGTAGCTGGTGCACGACCATGACCACGCACGACCATGACCACGCACGACCATGACCACGCACAGCCATGACCACGCACAGCCATGACCACGCACAGCCATGACCACACAAAAAGGGTAGGTGCAACCCTTCCAATCTAGGCGACACCTACCCTAACTTACGGCAACCTGCTGCAACCTACTGTGCAACAATAATCGATTGTGCTACAGCCTGCTCTTGAGGATAGCAACAACGTCGTCTGCCATGATGTTGCCATGCTCCCCTAGTCCTGTGCCCGTAGTGGCGTAGTGTGGTGCCATCTTGTCGCAAATACTTGCGTCGATACCGTAATCGCCCAATCGTGTTTTTACGCCTAGTGAGTGGAAAAACTCCTCTGTGCGTTTGATGGCGAGTTTTGCGTTTTCCATGGTATCGCCCGTATCTTCTTGGAACACTCTGATGAGGTACTGGCTCAGCTTCTCTTTTTTGCTTTCGAGCTGATGTTCCCACACCCCTGGCAGTATGATTGCGAGTGTTATTGCGTGGTCGAGTCCGTAGATAGCAGTGATTGTGTGCCCGATAAGGTGTGTTGCCCAGTCGGGTGCAACTCCTGTCATTAGTGAGCCGTCGAGTGCGTTTGTTGCTGCCCACATTAGGTTTACCCTTGTGTCGTAGTCGTTCCCTTTGTTCATTACGTCGTCGGCGATTTCGCGAAGTACTAGGAGTAGTCCCTCAGCTTTCCTGTCGTGCACCTTTGCGGCAGGGTTGACCGTGGTTGCGTACTGCTCTAAAACGTGTATGTAGGAGTCCATCAGCCCGTTACGGAGCTGTCTTTCGGGTAGAGTGTAGGTTGTTTTGGGGTCGAGTATGGAGAACTGTGGGAAGCCCGTTGGTGAGAAGTAGGCGAGTTTTTGCTCACCACGACTGATAACACAGCCTGCGTTCATTTCCGATCCTGTGGCTGGCAGTGTGAGTATAGCACCGATGTGCACCCCTTTGGATTGTGGTTCGCCTGATAGGACGAAGTCCCATGGGTCTGCCCCTTTGTAGTGTGCCCCAGCGGCGATAAATTTGGATGCGTCCACCACGGAGCCGCCACCAACTGCCAAAATCAGGTCGACGTTGTTGTTTCGCACCGCTTCCATAGCTTTCATGCATGTTTCGTAATGGGGGTTCGGTTCGATGCCGGGGAATTCGGTTACTTTGCAGTCCAGCTTGCCGAGGATGCTTACCACGTCATCGTAAACGCCGTTTTTCTTGATGGAACCGCCACCGTAAAGTAGTAGTACCGATTTGTATGGTGCAACAAGGTCTTTCAGGTGTTTGGTGATAGCGTCCGCTCCGAATACCATCTCCACAGGGTTTCTGTATCTAAAATTCAACATGTGTTTGTAACCTCTTTAAATTTGATCTGTTTAATTGCGTGAAAATTCTTATCCGCGTATATCTTTCAGTGTTTTGTACCCTTTGCCAATATTCTCCAAGGGGACTTCATTGAGCATAATCGTTACTGCGTCTGCTGGTTTCCCAAGGTTTTTGACAAAAGCCTCCGTAATATCGTGGATAAGCTTCCTCTTCTGCTCTTCAGTATTATTTTCCGCCGCCATATGTACTGTTACAATGGGCATAATCCACCTCCTAAAACATAATTTTTACAAACCGACATGGATAGTTTACACCTTTTTTCACCGATTACAAACCCTTTCTTTTGCTGAAAAAAGTAGCCAACTCGTTGAACGCATACTCAGTTGAGGGCGCCTCGGTTGTGCTAATGCTTATGGGATTGTCGCACCTTAGAAGCAGTTTCTCGTCTGTTTTGTCAATACCCATGCCAACACTAAAATGTACCGATTGTCTACTCTCTGCAAAAAGTACCTCAGCCACACCCATGGCAATGCTTTTCTCGCACGACGGGTGCATAATGTATCGCAGACTACCCTCCCCCACAAGGGTAAGGTTGTATTTCTCTAGGCGTTGTTTGAGCGGCAAGGCGTCGTTGGTATGGTTCTTCATAACGATAGGGATGGAGCAGCGACGCAACTTTAACGCATCAATCAGCAACACAGACGAATTTGTTTTGCGTGCAAGGGTTTCGCTGGCAACATCGAGGAGGCTTACTATGGAGTAGTAGCGTTTGAGCTGTAGGTAAACATTGTTGATCCCCTTGAGGGACACACCCCTATCCCACAACGGTATAACATGATGTGAACCGGTACTACGCACCCCTTTAGGGGGAGTAACCCCCATCTGTGTAGGGATAATCAGCTCTGAACCGTGTTCGGAAATAAACGCAGTCGAGTTGCGGAAATGCTTAGGGTAACCGCTCGTGATAACATCCACCTCAGCCCTAGAACGGTGTGTTGTGAATATTAAGGTGCTGTTATTGGCGTCACAGAGATCCATAATCCTGTGGGAATAATCGGTCAAGATGCACGCACGACCCTCCACAAGGGCACCATCGAAAGGGATGAAAACCAACCCGTGCTGTCTTGTCAAACTCATCGTCTCTGCAGGCTGTGTACCCGCTTTCACCAACCCCATAACAAACCTCACATAATACTAACATTATCTTTGCACTCAAAATACTGTACCACAATTTAATAAAATTATTCTACAGTAATCGTAACAACAACGCACTTTCAATGCAAACATACACTCTGCAAACTTGATATAAATGGACTGTTGTGGCATAATACCTGTAGGGCGAAAACCGAACTCTCAACAACACAAAAAGTCCAAAGGGGTACAAAAATATGAGCACACCAAATAACATCAACAACAATATCATACAACATGCAGCACAAGTACTCCAAATCGAAATCGACTGCCTCAACTCTACAAAACAAAATCTGGACGAAACTTTCGCAAAAGCCGTAACAACAATACAACAATGCAAAGGCAAAGTCGTTGTGTGCGGACTCGGAAAATCCGGCATCGTTGCACGAAAAATAGCCGCAACTTTCGCAAGCACCGGCACACCATCATTCTTCATGCACCCAACAGAAGCATACCACGGTGACCTCGGAATGGTAGGCAAAAACGACCTCGTTCTAATGCTCTCACACTCAGGCGAAACTGACGAACTGCTACGACTCATTCCGTTCTTCAAAAAAAACGGCAACACAATCATCAGCATCTCAGGCAACAACAACTCAACAATAGCTCGAAACGCCTGCCACAATATACACATACCTGTACAGCGGGAAGCTTGCCCGCTAGAACTCGCACCAACAGCCTCAACAACAGCAACAATGGCCATGGGGGACGCTATCGCCGTAACACTCATGAACCTCAACAACTTTAACGCCTCAGACTTCGCCCTATTCCACCCTGGGGGATCACTAGGACGACGACTACTCACAAAAGCACAAGACGTTATGCGTAAAGACAACCTGCCAACAGTCAACCCAAGCAGCACCATGGAAGACATCATCAACGCAATCAGCTACGGACGTATTGGGGCAACTGTTGTTGTAGACAACAAAACAGGAAAACTAGTAGGAATAATCACCGACGGCGACCTAAGAAGAGCGTTAGCAAGTAGCAACACAAAAGGTTCCATATTCGACCAAACAGCTCAAAACATCATGACCACAAATCCAAAAACCATCACTCCAAACACACCCGTCGCAACAATGGAAAATATTATGACAAAATACAAGATAACAACCCTCATTGTTGCACAAAACAACAAACTACTAGGCATTGTCGAATACTACGACTTCGGCAAATAACAACTAACACAACATAACACAACTAACACAACATAACACAACATAACACAACACGAAAGAGGCGTAATACATGAAAAGTGCCGTAATTATCCCCGCAAGACTAGAATCATCGCGACTGCACCAAAAAATGCTACAAACAATCGGTGCAATACCAATCATCGCTCATACCGCTGAACGATGCCTCGAAAGCAACGTGCACAAGGTGTTTGTCGCCACCGATAGCCAACTCATTGCACAAGCTGTCAAACACCTCAACGTTACACCCGTTCTCACACCAACAAACCTCGCAACAGGGAGCGATCGAGTAGCATACGTTGCCAACACAGTGGCAACAGAGTTTGACGTCATAATCAACGTGCAGGGGGATGAACCATTCCTCGACCCCAAAATAATCAACATGCTGGTGGACGACTTCCAAAAACAGTTCGACAACAACAAACACACACACTACGTTAACACAGCATGCGAAGCACTCAACAACACAACGCAAACAGAGAACGATCTTACCACCGAACTGCAATCCAACTCAACGGTCAAAGTCGTCAAAGATATGAACAACTACGCCCTATACTTCTCGCGAAGCGTCGTACCTTTCGTAAGGAACAAACCCAACACAAACAATAACGAAAAACACAACCTCTACAAACACCTAGGAATATACGGCTTCCATAGGGACTTCCTCATGAAATTCACCAAAATGACACGCACACCGCTGGAAATCGCCGAATCACTGGAACAACTCAGACTACTCGAACATGGACACAAAATCAAAGTCCTCGAAACGTCCACGTCCACGTCCACGTCCACGTCCATTTCCATTTCCATTTCCATCGACACCCCCGAAGATCTTGAACAAGCAGAAAAGCTATTCGCCAAGATGAAGATGACACGCAAACACTAGACCTAGCACTACACGCACTACACGCACTACACGCACACCCCCACACTACTCGATGGCTGTTATCGTCCTAGCCTCCAAGTCGTACTCGAATACATGCATGGTCTTGCAAGCGTCGCCGTACTGCTTCCGCAACATGCTCACGTAAGCATACGGTGGAGTAGCATCTGTGCCAACATCACCCGTGCCAGCACCCGTGCCAGCACCCGTGCCAGCATCCGCGGACAGGGTCACACCTGTGCCAACATCACCCGTGCCACCCAAGCATACCCCCGCAAGACTCTCCCGCACCCGCCCCCCCCTACGGAAAACCAACACAGAGATATCAAACTGCGAACCCAAACCTGTACTACTACTTGACGAATAACCGCCCACAGGCTTCATGAAGTACAGTGCAGCACGGTGGTAGCTCATGTAATTGGGGAACAGGGACAAACGGAAAACATGGGCATAACCATGCACAAGGGTGAGAAACAGTGGATTATTCGCCAAATCGTGCAGAATCGACGTTACAGACGTTCCGTGATCGGAAGTCAGATCGGGGGCAAGGCGGTGGAGGTGTTTCATCGCAACGGTATCGAACGACTTACGCAAATACTGAACATCAACGCTAACGTTATCGCTGTCGGTGTTGCTGTCGGTGTTGCTGTCGGTGCTGCTGTCGGTGTTGCTGTCGGTGTTGCCGCCCCCCATCGCACCCCTGAAGTGGGAGTAATCAGCATGGATAATACACGTCGCAAGGTAGTAAGAGAACAGATCGTTTTGGTAGTCCACAGTGGTGTAGCTATGGTCAGCAACAGGGTCAGCGTCTTCGCGGGCAACATCTTCGCGGGCAACACCCTCGTGGGCAACATCCTCGTGGGCAACATCCTCGTGGGCAACATCCTCGTGGGCAACATCCTCGTGGGCAACACCCTCGTGGGCAACATCCTCGTGGGGAACATCCTCGTGAGCAACATCCTCGCGGGGGTCAGGATTCTCGAGGCAACCCATGGTAATGCTTGTGAGGAAATGAGACAGGATACCCTTCTCATAGGTGCCCCCCTTGGCATTGCTATCGTCCACCTGTCGAACAAACAGTGCATACTTCGCACGAGTCAGGGCTACGTAAAGGCGAAACAGGGAGTCGTTGCGTATTCGTGCCGCTTCGCTTTTGTACGGCTCCAAGCGATCGCTATCCTCCCCAACAGTAACACTATCGTCATCACGTTCCTTCAGTACCTTCAGGTGTGTCAGCTCCTTTTTGCTCAAAACGGGCACTCCGCGACCCTGATAATTAATGCTCGGTGTTTTTGCTCCGTTCAGATCCATTTCAAAGTCCACCGATGGAATAATCACCACAGGGAACTCCAACCCTTTGGCATTATGGATAGTCATAAACGTAATAGCGTCGGCATCAGAGGTGGACGAACTCTCCGAATCCGCCATCTCAACCATTGCCTTCATATACTCAAACATGTTCCCCGTATCGGGGGCGTTACCCATGAGGGAAACAAGCTTGTTGTAGTCCGCCTTGGACGGGTAACGGTGGTAGAAGCCGTGACTCTCCAACAGGGTCAACAACCCCGACGTAATGTTGGGGGCGTCCGCCATGGTCCTGACAATCTCCGCACCCACAGTCGACATGGTCGCAATAATCGCCTCGTGAACGTCAGTACCTGTGTCAACACCTGTGTCAACACCTGTATGGGCAATAATCGTGCTGGGCTGGCACACATACTGCAACAAAAAATACGGGTTACGGAACACAACATACCGCATCAACGCCAAAAATGTGTGGAACAGCTCCGTATTAAGCAGCTTCACCGCCAAACTCTTCCGCACAGGGTAACCTAATGCCGCCAAAGCATCCCCATTTGTTCGTGCGTTGTTGTTTGTTTTGTGCAGAATAGTTATCTGACCATACCCAAACCCCTTAGCAAGGCACTGCTTGACACAATCCACAATAAAATCTACCTCGCTCACCCTCTTTTTCTCCACAACTTGATAGCTAACGTACCCCTCCATAGACGAATGGACGCCCTGCGGGGCATAGTCTAATGTGTAGGGCACCCCATCAATCTCCACACTGTTGAGGTACATGAAAATATTGTTCACAAACTCAACAACGCTACGACTGCTACGGTAGTTTGTATTGAGCATCCCGCGATAAATTATCTCGTCCACACCCTGACGCTCCATGGACAGTAGCTTCACCGTATGGTCGAACAATCCCGGCTCAGCACCCTGAAACCGATACAAAAGCTGCTTGGTATCACCAACGAAAAACAGAGAACCGGGAGAATCCCACTGACCCATACCCGACAGAGCTTCGTTCATCAGCGGAATAAATACCTCAACCTGCTTGAGAGACGTATCCTGAAACTCATCCATGAGGATATGGTTAATTGTTGCATCCAACTTGAAGTACAACGGCTCGCTAGTGGTCACACCAGCCAAACCCTCACCACCCTCACCACCCTCAGAAATGTACCGATTGCCAACAAGAAGCTTGTGTGCCTCCTCAACAATATCGCTGTAAAAATATACTCCGTTCCTACGCTTAATCCCGTAAAAACCGCGGTTGTAGTAGTAAGAAAATACCCTGCCGAAAAGCTCCAAACCTACCTGACGCAACTCAACATAACGACGAATACCCTGAAGTGCCGAATCAAAACTCTCACGACTATCAGACAAAAACTCTACATTCTTCATATGACCATGATGCATATTGCGATTAGCTATCAAAGGCAAACCCAGAAGCAACGGCCAATCCTCAGTTTCAACCACACCAACAAGCTTATCAACCTGAACCGACTCCCGGTTACCCAAGTAGGTCATATCGATAGCAGAAATAAAAGTTCGCAAATCCGCAAAAATACCCTCGAAAACATCCTCCGCCTCCAACAAAGTACGATCCAAAAGGGGAAATACATCCTCAGACGGCGCATAACGATGAAGGGGCAAACTCAACTTCTGCAAATGCTCAAGATAATTAATCAACGAATAATGGTTGACACTCAATGTGTCCATAAAACGCAAAACATAATCGTCATCACCAGCACCAACACGGAACAAAACACTCGAAAGGGCAACATTCATCGCCTGATTAATAATCTGCAACTCCGTGGCACTATCCTTAACCAAACGACTACCCTGACCGATACCAACATGGTAAGGGAACAACTTAATTATCGACGCAAAAAACGAGTGCACGGTATTCACACGCAAACGATGGGGCTGATTCACCACAAACGAAAACGCACGCTGAGCACGCTCCTGAAAAAATACCTCAGCACCTTCAGGCATGGACGTATCCGTAGTAGCAAAATAACGCTCAAGCTCCAAAAACTCGATGCGGTAACCACCAGACTCAGTACGGAAATTACCCTGTGCAAAATTCACAAGAACATCGTTAAGACGATGAACAATACTCTTAACAGCCTCATTCGTGTAGGTAACACACAGTACCCCCTTGGGAAGATCCTTGTCCATGAGCATCACGAGCAAACGAAGCACTAGGGAGGTTGTTTTACCACTACCAGCTGACGCTTCTAGGCGTACATGGGTTGTAGGGGAGAATATTTTTGTAGGAAGATCATCGTTGTCAGCACCAACAGCACTTGTGTTGCCCACGTTGTCTGTGTTGCCCACGTTGCCCACGTTGCCCACGTTGTCCACGTTGTCCATGTGTTCTCCCCCCGCCCTAATATCGTTACCCATACTCATCCCCCCCCATACCGTTGACCATCACTGTTGCCCAAACCCCCACAACTACCTGTAGCTAACTACCTGTAGCTAGCTACCTGTAGCTAGCTTGGCACACCCCTGCCACACACCAACTGAAAGGGGCAGTACAACTGGCATGTGGTAGTTTTGTCTGTCTTGGCGAACGGAACTTCCGGGTCATTTATCTCGTCCAACAGAGCTTTCAGCCCCATCTCCACTAGCGATATTGCTTCACCTTCTTCTAAGTCGTCCCCTTTGGGGCGGTTCGGCAGGTAGGGCACAAGTTGAGCACGCTCCCTGATGATCATGAAGTACAACCCCTCCACCAAGCGATTATCCCCCTTCTCCGTAAGGTAGTTCCGCACCAGTATCGCATAAATGCAGTGTTGGTAGTCCTTGATACCGTCAAACTCCATTTTTTCGAATGCCCTAGATATTGCTCGATTTGAAATATTAGTAATGCTACTCTTCTTCTTAAACTTAAAGTCGATGATATCCACCTGTTTCGGTGTGCCCTCAACCCTATCCACGTACCCTCGCAGGGTGTAGCCATGGAACGGAGCTGTAAGTTCGAGCTCGCTGCCCACAGTGCGGAACCCCGCCTCATACCTTTTGGTCATGATGCTGTGCACATCGTAGCCAAGGGTGTAGGTGTCCGCCTCAATCTTCAGTTTATCCCACGGTTGCATATTTTTTATGGGTAGATTTAGTGCTTGGGGATCAAACAGCTTAGCAAGATCGTCATCACTCATCCCCGCAACCTTCTCCACGGTGATGGTCTCCATGAGGGCGTGCAGTGCTGTACCTACTTCATGGGGCTCAAGACCATCAGCAACCTCCCCATTCATCTTGCGAATACCCAAAACATACTGGTAGTAAAACTTCATGGGACAAGTATTGTAGGTGTTGATACTCGATGGCGAATACCGCATCCCCTTTGTTTTTGCCAAAATATCCGCCGTCTTACTCACCGTCTCCACCCCCTGAAGGTATGACAACTGAGCATCAACGCCACCGCGAAGTGGTGCAAAAGTCAGGGACTCTGATCCCAATACTCGCTGAATATCAACGTTGGCACCCTCCAAAATAAGCTCGTCAATAAAGGTGGAACGACGACGATGGGCATTATCCGAATAGCTGAGATGGCACTCCTGAGTGGAGTTAATAAGGGTGCGAAGCTGACTCTTCAAATAGTCAACATATCGCGGATAGGTGGGAAGATCCAACTTCTGACGCAAAGATATGTTCAAAAATACGTCGGCAGACTTTTTTGGCGGAAAAACATCATCATTCATAAATGGTACTACAATCGCCTTAAAATCACCACCACTCAAAACCTCCAACGGAGCAACAACAACACGACTAGATGACACGGCTCGCGATACCTCTGGCGACCATACGTCTTGGCGAAGTGAGTTCCAAAAAATGTCCAGAAAGTAGTCGCTACCACCATCCTCAAACAGAACCTTGTTGTTGTTATAAATCAACTCCACAGCAGCCAAACGGTACAACACCCTGCTCCCCAAGTAGGCACTCCGCTCATCAAGGGGGAAATCGCCCCCAAGAAGACTCAAAACCAACTCACGCATACCCGCAATGTACTGACCAATACTTGACGAAGGATCAACACCTTGCACACCCGCAACCATGCCCTCCAAAAATGTGGCAATACCACCGAATAACGGGGACTGAACCGAATACTTACGCAACTCCTCAAGGAGATCAACTCGCTGAGTGCGATTGTTAATTACGCCAGAAACAACGCTGTGTACATCAAAACTGTGAGCGTCAACACTGTGAGCGTCAACACTGTGAGCAAATAGTGGGTTCGACAAAAAACGAATATACAACTCGCTACCCATCTGCACAAACAAAGGGGACTGAAGGGGGATACCCGAACACCCAACCTTCAACAATTGACGAACAGGAACTGTCAGAGTGTACAAAAGCTGATAAAGGGGGGTCGATGAAAGGGGCTCACCAGAATAAAGACGAAAATTGCCACCCTTGTCAAAATTGAAAAACCAATTGTAAGAAGCAGAACTTAACGCCACTACAGCAACCCTGTTCGCACCATAACGACGCTTCAAAGACGCAACTCGACGCAACATGAGGTGAAACTCCTCACCCGGAGTCGGTACCTGATGAACAACAACCTGAGACGTTGACGTTGACGTTGACGTTGACGCTGACGTTGAACCAGAACCAGAACTCAGCCCCCCAGCAAGATCATGAACCTCCAGACCGCTCACACGACGAACAATACCCCCTGTTGCATGATCGGTGTAGGCAAGTAGGAGGTGTACACTTGTATGCCCCAAAGCCGATTCCGCCATGAGATTGTACATCGCCATGTGGGCGTACTCCAACTGACCACCATGGTACACAACAATATGAGGGTAGTCCTGCAACAGGTTCGCATCCATGGAACCCTTGGACGAAACACCAACGGAAACACCAGCATACTCCTCAGTTTTATCATGGTAGCCGTAGGCGTGAACCTGCTGAAGATAACCATCATACAACCTCTTCGCCGACAAAAGCATGGGCTCAATCTCACCATGGATCACCTCTCGCAAAAGGGCATCAAAGCTAGAACCGCCCAGCAAGAGATCGTCAAACAAACGAATAATGCTCGCATAACGATGCCACCACGAAGACAGCTCGCCAAGGGATTCAGACTCCAGCAGGGCTAAATTAGCTCCAGTGGCGTCCGTGGTATCCGTGGTATCCGTGGCATCCGTGGCGTACTCATCAACATGGGCAAAAAGATGGACAAGATCAGACTCAGGGATACTCGAGGCACTTTTATGAAGAAGAATTACACGTAGAAAGGGGGGCAAGGTGGGTGTTGAAAATGTATCCTTGCGGACAAAGTCCATAAACGTACTAACCAGCGACGTGGCTGCACATTGACGAGCGTTAGCAAAGGAACCGCGACGCATGTTGTAGGAGTAGTACCGTTGCATATGGGCTTTCGACGTAAACAGTACCAAGACGCCAGCAGAATTATTTGGGAAACCCTGAAGGAATTGGTGGAGCCTAGGGATGGATTCACCCGCATGCACCCTATAAACCTGCAAAGGCGAATTACCGTTGCCGTTACCACTGTCGCTACCGTTGCCACTTGCTGCAAAACCGCCGTTAACCCTTGAAGCACACATCTAAATCACCCCTTGCATAGCCTACACGAACACTATTTTTCACTACCCAGACAACGCCGATGCCACCGACGAACCTGCCAACGTTGTGTCCAAGTGGCTCAGAAACCCCGGCAAATTGTCGAACTCCAAATCTACCTTAACGTAGTACAGCTGTGAACCGAACCATGGGGCAAGCTTGACATAATCCTTTTGCGTAGTGAAAATAACAGCACCATCACCGCCATTACTGCCATCACCGCCATTACCTGCATAACCGTCAGCAACACCCTGAATACGCTGAATATCGGACAGTTTATACGGATGGTGATCACGAAAAGGGAACCGAGCAACAATATCGTACCCCAACCCCTCAACTGTACGGGAAAACCTATCATTGCCCGCAATGGCACTCACCAAAATAACACGACGATCATGTAACGCAACACCATCTGCAACACCATCTGCAACACCATCTGCAACACCATCTGCAACACCATCTGCAACACCATCTGCAACACCATCAGCAACACCATCTGCAACACCATCTGCAACACCATCTGCAACACCACTGCTACCAATCGCAACAGCAGGGCTCCTAAGATCGGACGTATCCGAAGCACGATAGATACCTACAACACCGTAGCGAGCCACAAATATGGGCTGACCATCGGTAACATACTCGCGAATACGGGCAATGGTAGGGTCGATGGAGCTACTGGGGGCAAGAATATCTAAGCGGGGAACGCCTGTAACAACGATAGCATCAGCATTACGCAACGACTTGGGGGACTGACGCAACGTACCCAAAGGGAATACACGACCATTAGCAAAAGGACGATCATACGACAAGATTACAATATTGTAGTCGCGAGGCATACGGCGGTGCTGAAAGCCATCGTCTAGGATGAAAACATCGGGGGCAAACCTAGCCATGGCAAGGGTGTACGACGCTCGACGGTTTTTACCCGTCACAACCATGAGGTCGGGCACCTCCGTTGCCATCATAAAAGGCTCATCCGCAGCGTGTGGTGGTGTGTGGTGGAGCTTGCTCCCATCGGCGATAACGTGTGTGTCGTACCCCAGCTTCCCACGGTAACCGCGAGACAGGATACACACCCTCTTCCCCTGCGAAATGTAGTGGCGTGCAAGTGTGATGGTGAGTGGAGTTTTACCCGTCCCCCCCATGGTGATGTTCCCCACGGATATTATTTTGGGCAGTTTTGACAGTGCGGATGCGTGCTCAAGCATACAGCCCCCGCATTAACACGTGGGTGTAGGCAGATATCTCGTTGACAAAAACATCGACAAGCTCAGGGGAGCGAGGAATATTCTGATTTTTGTCGGAGAACAGTAACGCAAAAGCATGCACCCTTACAGGCAACCAGTTCTGCACCTCCATGGTGTTGTTCCGCCATGCCCCAACAACAGGAACACTGCAGGCATTTGCAATATGTGTTGTGCCTGTGGAGGAGCCGATGTAGACCATGGCACCGTCAACGATTGCTGTCATGCGGAGAATACTTGTTGCATCTGTGTATATGTGCACCCCTGCAATACCCGCGAAATACCGCTCTGCAATGGTATGATTGTGCTTATGAACACCGTATGGAATGGCTATCACCACAACGTTGTAGCCCATATCCGTTAGCTTCACAGCTATGTTTCGGTACATCAATAAAGACAGGTTGGCGGAGGAGTGCCCCGCAAATATATTAATGGCGATGTAGCCGTTTTTACGGGGGGGACAAGAGTGTGTATCGCCCCCATCCAAAGCAGGCTCATGCCTTGCAAAGCCACTACCATGCTGTGGCTGATAGAGGAAGGGTCTACAACTACGATGGCATGGCTCCAATCCGCAAGAGGATAGGAACGCCTCAGCAGCCACCCTGTGACTATCCGGATAGGTCATTTCATACTCAGCTGTTCCAGTGCTACTGTAAAGCTTAGGATTGGTATGTCGTGCCAGCAACAGTGCGTAATCTATCTCGTGAAGGTTGCTGTACTTAAACTGATGCCTATAGCTTATCCCCTGTGGGTAGACGGGATCCTGCTTGTTGTTGACTTTATAAGGGATATCCAACACTTCTATAATAGAGTTGTCCCTTTGACCATTAATCAAAACATCGTACTTATTCCCTTGCAGAATACTGATAAGATCCGAACGATACTTGTCTTTCTCAGACTCAGAGTTTGCGTTACTGATAATATTGTAAACATTATCAATAAATGGCAACTCATCAACGATAGCTTTGTTGGTCGAGGAACACAAAATATCCAAACGGGCATCGGGATACATGCTACGAAGCTTCCTTAAGGCTGGAAGGGTAATCATCATATCACCAAGCTTATCGACACGTGCATAAAGAAGGCGACGAACAACTAACTTGCCATCATCGTCGTACGCCCTATCGTCAGCGGAATCACTACTCACCTCAAACGCAGGGTAGTCGTACATGCTCTCATTGTCGATGTGAAGACGATAAACCTTCAAACGAGTCATAACATGGGCTGTTGCACTCGCTATCCCCAAGGGCAAACCCGATGATAGGTTAAGAAAACCTCCGCGAATAAAATATGACAACACAAACTGATAAACAAACTGAGGAATAATTGTCAGCTGACGAATAGCCTCCCAAAATGCGATAACCCATTTCTTGGTACTAGAGCTCGGCTTATGACAACCCTGACCATACAAGTAAGACGCCTTAACATGGGTATGACGATTGATACGACTAATGTAGCCCGACATAGTGGACGACATATGGTTGCGGATAGGCTGAACAATCTTGTGCACCGATGCGGTATCCCGTACGGTAAACTTGCCATCAAACTCGACAGCACCAACACCGCCAGCAACGCCAGCACCGCCAACACCAAACTCGCCAGCATCCCCATGGAACAAGCGATACTCCTCGCGAACACCATGCTCGCCAAAACGAACCACACGACCGAACCACAAAGACTCTACGCGAATGCTGTAGGCTGAGCTCCCCCCCCCTGAAGTGCTCGTAACAGGGTGACCAAAGTAGTCGTAATCATGACCAGAAATAATCCCCTGCAACCGAACTCGCAACTCCGAACTAAGGATGTCCCCCCCATTGAGGTACAGAACCCAACCCTGAGTACACTGACTTAGGGCATAGTTGCGTTGCTCGGTGTAGGTGGCGAACTCCTTGCGGATTACCCGAGCACCAAACTCCTCAGCAATGGCAACGGTGGCATCCGTCGAACCGCTATCTACGACGATAACCTCACTAGCCAACAACACAACTGATGACAACGTTTGTCCCAACCTAGCACTTTCATTGTGGGCAATAATAGCAACGCTCAATGGTAACATTAATACAACTCCTTCAAGACCCTTTCACAGTACGACACAACAGTACTGGTTAGATAATTCACATGGGAAATATAGGGTGTCGCCCGCTCCTTGTTGGGGATAAGAACATGGTAGTTGTAGGTGTATTTACTACTCCATGTACGCATCTCAGTAGGATTATTGCGAAACACGATGACCGACGGAACATCCAAGGCACTAGCCATATGTGTAGGACCTGTGGACGAACCAACATAAAGCTTTGCAGCATCAATAATCGCAACCGTACGAAGTATGTTTGTAGCATCACTAAATATGTGAACACCATCCATTCCACCAAAATAGATATTAGCAATACGAGCGTTGTAAATGCGGGGCTCGTAGGGTACAGCAATGATTACCACCTGATGACCACCTGCAACCAAGCCAGATACTATTTTACGATAAGTCAACAACGACGCATTATTGGACGAGCCCGCATGATAGATATTGATGACAACATAACCACCAGCGGGGGTAGACTCATCACTACCAACACCATCAACACCATCAACACCATCAACACTACCAACACTACCAACACTACCAACACTACCAACACGAGAACCGGAAACCATGGCTGAAGGTATGGCTGTTGGAGCACCGATAGCACCACCAGCGGAAACAGGGATACCCGTTATGGAGGATATGCCCAGTATCTCCGAAAGGGTGCTACCAATGGAAAATCGACCACGAGTACTTGACTCGGCGGGAAGGTCAGTTTCGGGAACGGTGTCCGAAACACCCAACGTACCCAACGTACCCAACGTACCACCCAAAGGGCTACCACCCTGCAACATACCCACCGCAAAATCACTAACAATAGGGAACTGACTAGACTTCGGACGGGTGTAGCACGGTTGCAAACCACTCTCAGACAAAAAATCCGCAACAGCAGACTTATCGGCATCAGAGTAGTGTATCGCCCTATCCAACTGGAAGACTTCATCATAGCGACGAGGGTTCGTATGACGTACAAGGTGAAGAGCGTACTCGGATTCGTGCTGATGGCGGTGTTGCTCCGTTTTGCGTATGCGAAACCCGTGACGATAAACACTCAGATGCTTACCCGATACCTTGTACGGTGCCACAAGATTGGACGCAAACTTGGTAACATCAGGGGACGTCATGGTCATGATTATCACATCGTATTTATTCGCGTTCAAGGTTTTCAGAAGATCAGCATCACGTACCGCCGCCTTACCCGGAAGCTCCGAACCGAGGGAACCACGCGTATAAACAGCATCCACGTAGGGCAGGTTCTGAGGAATATCGCTGTTGTATGGCGACGCTAACACGTCTATTTGTGCGTCAGGGTACATATTACGCAACATCCTAATGGCTGGGATACAAACAATCATATCACCAAGCTTGTCTGTGCGAGCAACAAGGATACGACGTATCACAAGTCTGCCACTAACTTCATCGTAAACACGATCGCTAGGCGTATCATCCGGCACACTAAACCCTTCTACATCGTACATGCTAGCATAATCGGTGTAAAGCCTGTCGGTCTTCACCCTAGTAATCACCGAAACAAGTGCATAACTAAAACACAACGACACTAAACTTCTCGAATTTAAAAACGCACCCTGAATAACATAGTGGTACAGAAACAATACCACAAACATAAAACCGTACTTTAAGTAACGAAGACCCTGAAAAAAATGCCGCCAACTAGTCTGCACACCCCTAAGGGCATACATCCCTTGGGCATGATAATACTCCGCAACAACATCGCTATGACGATTCATGCGATCAACATAGGAGTCAACAGTGGGTGCAAAGTGGCGAAGAACAGGATCGGTAATCTTCCCACCCGCAACTGTGGTGGATGTGGAGATAATCCTAGGTGGTGAGTCGAACTTGTCCGAATCAAAACCAACCGAACCAGAACTGAAAAAACGGTACTCATACTTAGGACGCCAAATACCGTGGCGAACCTTCCGACGAAGGATGGTGGACTCAACGCGAACCTTGTACGCAATGGGAATGGGGGACGAAATAGCAACATCCGCAACACTATCGGTGCCAGAATCGGCAACGCGAGTAACGCCTGCATCGGTGCCAGAATCGGTAACGCGAGTAACGCCTGCAATGCCAGCCACGTCCATACTTGCAACAATAATACGCTGCAGGTGAATACGTAAGTCAACGCTAATGGCATCCCCAGCGTTGAGGTACAGCACCCACGGCTGAGAACACTGCCCCAAGGCGTAGTTGCGTTGCTCGCTGTACGTTGTAAAGCTTTTCCGTATCACCCTAGCACCAAACTCCTCAGCAATGGCAATGGTATTGTCGGTGGAACCACTATCCACAACAACAATATCTGAGGCGATGGATGCAACGGTGAAGAGGGTTCGCTCCAAACGTAAACCCTCGTTGTGGGTAATAATGGCAACGCTTAACGGCAACATAATAATAGTAGCTCCTTTAATAAAAAGTTCGGGTAGCAGTATTTTGCAAGCCTGTGTCTAGGCACCCTCTTTGCTAGCGTCTAGCATCTAGGCACCCTCTTTGCTAGCCGTGGACTCATACAGGTTTCTGTACAAACTACACGACTTCAGCAATTCGCTATGCACCCCCGATGCTTCAACATGGTTGTTGCTGATGACAAATATTTTGCTAGCGTTGATAATGGTGGAGAGCCTGTGGGCAATAACTATCGTTGTTCTGTTCCCCATGAGGTTGTCGATGGCTTGTTGCACCACTCGCTCAGATTCTTGGTCTAGTGCGGATGTTGCTTCGTCCAGCACCAGTATGGGGAAATCGGAATACATGGCACGAGCAATGGTTAGGCGTTGGCGTTGACCACCGCTAACACGAAGACCACGTTCGCCGATGACAGTTTCATAACCGTCGGGGAACTCCATGATAAAATCGTGGGCGTACGCCTTTTTAGCAACATCCATAACTTTATCCATGTCCATATTTGCCTCTCCAACTGAGTAGGCGATATTTTTGGCGATGGTAGTGTTGAACAGAAAGTTGTCTTGGGATACGTAACCAACATTACGACGCAAGGAGTGTACGCTACAATCAAGTATGCTTTCGCCACCAATCAGAATATCCCCTGAGTTCGGACGGTAAAACATACCAAGGAGATTGCCGATGGTAGTCTTCCCCCCACCGGATGGACCCACAAGGGCAACGGTTTCGCCATGATTTATCTTCATATTGAGATTTTTGAGCACAGGCACCGCACCGTCGTAGGAGAAGTCCACGTTGCGGAACTCTATCCCTTTGTTGGTGGCATCCAGAGTTTTGTCCCCAAGAGACAGGTGTGATTCCTCGGCTTGGGAAAGAATGTCGTTGATGCGATCAACAGCCGCAAACGATATTTGTATGCGTGCATTGGCAGCACCTAGAACACGTACGGAGGGGAGGATGTTTATCAACGCCAAAACATACGCCAACAGTGAACCGTAGGAGATATCCCCCTGCATCACTCGCACACCACCGAAGTAAAGGAGCACAGCCATACCCAACACACCAACAAACTCAAGGAATGGACCGTTTAGCTCGGCTACCCACGTTTGTCGTAACCCTATTTTTGTGAGGCGTTTGTTGGCATCCTTGAAGCGTTCCTCCTCGTACTGCTCGCGGGTAAACGCCTTCACAACCGTTACACCTGCAAATATCTCTTGAAGGGTATTGGTCAGAATACCCATACGCTTTTGACCTTCATCGCTGTAACCACGAATAATTTTGCCGATTTTGACCACAAACCAAATAACAAAAGGGTAAAGAATGAACGTCATCAGAGCCAACTGGTAGTCGAAGTAAAATAGGAGCGATACCATGACCAATACTCGAGTTGCATGGGAAAATATGTCGGTAACAACATTGAGTGCATCAGCCATAATGCCTGTGTCGTAAGTAACACGACTCAACAGCTCACCTGTGGAATGGTTGGACAGGTAGCCCATGGACAGACGCACAAGTTTGCCCAAAAGTATGTTGCGAAGCTCCATCACATACTGGAACGCAACATAACGCATGAGAATAGTCTGACCAAACTTGACGAGTAGCTTGATGAAATTCGCAAGAACAATAGCAGCAGCAATAAGTATCAATGCCTTGGTATTGTCTTCCGAAATAGCCGTGTCGGTCAAAGCCTTTATCCCATACACCGTTGCACCATCGATGGCAGAAGCAAACATCGCCGCAACCATCGCAATGATTAGGTAGTACTTGTATTTTATAATATAACTTCTAAGGGTTAATTTCTGGGGCGACATCCGCACCTCCACTTCAATAAAACGACTAGACCAACCATGACAACTAAGCCAACTCAACCGATCATAGCCCGATTTTCAAATACCGAATTATACCACTATCACATAATTTTTGCAAAAAAACTTTCCTGTCCATGCCTGATGACAACTCTGGACACCAACAACTGTAACATGCTCTCACACCACCAATAACAAGGAGACTTAAATTATGGCGATAACTAGCACATCATACCCACAGGCAAACCTACCATCAACAGGAACAAAACCTTCCGTTTACGAAGGAATTATCCTCGTGGGAAGCGACGAAACACCAATGCTCAAAGCAATGGGAACATCTGCAGTAACAAATACTTCGCACTCATGGGTAATCGACAAAATCGGTGACCCCGAACGTACTCCCGAAAACGAAATCTCTTCCCTCAACACAACACAAGTCAATCACAAACAAAATAACAGCAATGCTGTGGAAATATTCAAAACCGAACTATTCGTATCAAAAACAATGACGCAAATCAAAGCCTACGGCGGTAACGAACTCGAACACGAAGTCGCTAAAAAAGCCAAAGAACACAAAAAACTACTCGAACAGATGATTCTAGGACTAAACAGAGACAACGATCCAAAAATATCACTACTCAAAGAACCCATACACAGAAGCGAAAACCAACCCGGAGAAGCCGCCGGTATGTTCTACTTCGTCGCAAAAGACGAAACCACTTTCACTAACGGCAAAAAAGGGAACATCACCGCCTACGACAGCTCCAAAGACTGGACCGGTACCAAATCCACCATGGACTGGAACAAATTCAACACAATTCTACAACAAACATACAACGCCGGTGAAACCGTAAAAGACGTTTTCGTCGGAACAACACTCAAAGCAAGAATAAACTCCTTCGTCAACAGAAACTACAGCGACCAAACAACTTACGTCGGAAGACTAGTCGCACTCGAAACCGACTTCGGAACAGTAAACATACACCTATCAAGATTCATGAACCAAGAAAACGCACTAGACGACACAATCATCGCTGGTAACTTCGACTACGCCAAAGTAGGACTACTCTACCCAACAGAACTCGCCGAAGTGCACACCGACAAAACTGGCGTCGCGAAAAGATACTACACCGAAGCAACACTAGAACTACGAAACGCTGATGCATTCTCCATAGGCGTTGGTCTGAAATAAGCATCAGAAACAACAATCAGCCCCCCCGCAACAAAATACCACACAAGTAGCACCAAGGGGGGGCAACCCTAACGCAGGAACTAAATTTAGGAGTTAACAATGCAAAACTACTCGGAGGAATTCGACCACTTCGACATGCTAATGCTACGCGGTCGACTCGACGCTATCCTACCAAACAAAATCGAGATCGGTGAACGACCATTCATATTCTTCCCCCGTGCCCTAAACGCTTTCCACGATATGTGCGTTAGCATCACACCAGCACGATTCGTACGCACCGATCCCATAAACAATGTGAAATACAAAACTCTCACCAATACATTTTTCCTAACATACGAACCTTTTACTCGACGACTCTCATACATGACTCAAAAAGATACCACACTACTGATGGACGACTACACACTGGACATCTTCCTCTATTTTGTTGCCATGGAGATGACCCAAACAGAAAAAAGCAGGCGATACCTAAGGGAGGAGATGAGTGGTGTCATCGAAAATCGCAACTGGGAGTTCTACAACTACCTCGAAGAGCAAGGGTTTACCGATTACGACAGCAAAGACGCCCTCATTCGTGCAAGAATCGAATTTGAAAATAACCCCGCCGTTTTTGAAGCAAACTTCAACGGCGTTGTCAAAGTGTTTGCACCCAAATACCTTAACTTCCTCAGAAGATACCTAGAAGATCGAACAATCGAAATACCTTTCGAATATAAAACGTACACACTCAACTTTGTAAACAAACAGGACAACAACCTGCCAATGAATCAGGACGAGCTACTGCTACAATCCTCAATCTAGCAGCAACCCACTGAAGAAACAGATAGGAGTAAACATGCAACCTTACACACCCAGAAACGGGTACGCCATGAGATACGTGGACTACGCCCGAACAATCAACACATACCTGCAATCATCAGACTACTTCTTCGTCATCGCTGAAAGGCAAGCCGGTAACATGGGACTCAACGACATGGAACCCGAAAAACGAATGGAGGCTCTTTTTCGCTTCGCCGGGAAATACTTCTCCGACATGCAACGCCTAGCCCATGACGCCGCCCTTGCACTCATGAAGATAGCCATCGACAACGAACAACATGATGCCAAACTCGCCATCCAAACACTAAACGAGGTGGCCAAAACTAATGCAAGCGTGCTGACGAGCTACATATCTGCAGCCACGAAAGTTAACACCTACTCCATAACTGCCGACAGATTTGTTGCCTCACAGCAGAGCTTTATCTCCGTAAGCAGTGCAACCATAGAGCAGTGCTACGACCTTATGGCTAAAGCTGGGAAGAAGTACTATTCGCAAGGGCGGATGTATCGAAGCAGTACCGACTGGAACGCTAGATACACAGTAACAGGTATGACAAACAACATACCGGTGTAGGGGTATCAGGCAACGACTAAAAGTACATCCATACGGGCAACAATAGGGTTAGGAGGGGGACGGGGTAGTAGTTCGACTCTTCATATAGCGAATTAATTTTCTATTTATTGCGGAAAGTTGACAATTGGTAAACTTATTGCTATATTCTTAATAGAAGTTCATATTTAAGCAATATGGCTCCATAGGAAAACTAATACACCCGAAAACCATCAACCATAGTGGTTGCAACGCTTTTGATTATTACTCTACCGTTGCTACTTGCATACTCAAATTGTGCACCAAAAAGCACTATATCGCAAGAACAACAATGCTCTCAGTGTGCTTACTGTTACATTAGTCCAGTATTAACGATTTGTATACTTTTAATAGTTTTACAAAATAAAACTTTTGTATTTTAACTACACTTGGAGGGATATATGACAAAACAAAGTAATGCTACACAGTTCCACGATGAATCCAATACATTTGATACCCTTGTGGAGGCGTTGGACGGAGATTTCTTGGCAGCGTTTCGGCTATGCGAGTACTTGAGCGGCTTGGTAATACGAATACCATCCAAAATGCACCGCATGAAGCTTGCACGCGTACTAATTGAAATAGATTGCAGCCAAAATGACGTGCGAGAAAGTACTGGCATTAGCCGTGCTAGCTACTACAACCTTGCTCGATCCTATCGCGAAGAGTGTCGTGAAGACTTGGATTACATTGACGACTACGACTCCACCAAGATGGTACGTCGAGCCACGGCTGCCCCTTCGCACCTAAACAAACAATCAACTACTTCAAACTAAAGGACATCATAATGAACAACCTAAACGATCTACTCGGAATCATCGAGGACGCACAACGTGGTTATGCCAAATATAAGCCCACTTTCGACAAAATTACTGACAACTATATCGGTCGCTTTGACAAGGAATCACGTCGAAACATGCACGAGCGTGGCAAGTCGCATATCTTCTTCCCCATCATCAACACAAAGGTCAAGCGTATTGCAGCAGCATTCCAAGCAACATACTTCAACCTTGAATCACTAGCACTTATCGCACCCGAAAACCCGCAGGACGCACAAAAAGCGAAAACACTCGAACGGGTACTAAACACTCACCTACAGCGTAGTGCCCTGCTCACGAGGCTCACACCAACATTCTACCAGGGGATTCTCTACGGTACTGTTGCCGCCAAATGCTTTTGGGACAACGGAATAGTCATCGAGCATATCCCTTTGGAGGATATCTACTTCGATCCGAACGCCAAAACATTCCAAGACTCAACATACGTAGTCAACCGAGTGTATCTGTCTGAAATGAAGTTTAAAGAGCTGGGACGAAACAAAATCTTTGCCACTAAAGAGTTCCAAAAAGCTCTCAGGGACATGGCAAATGACGATAACAGAAAAAATAAGGCGGACAAACGACTAAGCAACAAGGTCGAACTCATGGACGTCTACACACGATACAGCCTCAAAAACACAAGCAGCACTAGTGGCGACATGTGGTACATATCCACCATCATGGGAGGAAAATATGTGCTCCGATCGTTTGTGCCACTAAAAGACGGACTACCAATCTTCTCAGGCACACTACTACCACAAATAACTCCATCATACGAAACAGACGCCGTTGCTTGTTACGGCGACTCACCAATCGCCGGACTCATACCAATACAAACTGAGATTAACATCAAGAAAAATCAGCAGATAGACAGCATCGCTGAAGCACTAAACCCAAAAATGATCGCAGCAATAGGATCAGGCATCAACCCCATGGACATAAAACGTGGACCCGGAAGCATCATTCGAGTTAACGCCCTAAACGCAATACAAGTTATGAAAGCACCATCAGTGGGGATTACCGAAAACCAAATCGACGAACTCAAAAAAGATATCGACGAAGCTCTCGGAATAGACCCACTCATAAGCTTGCAAAAATCTGACGGGAAATACCAAACAGCACAAGGACTATCAATACTAGCCTCTGAAGCCGCAACAAGGCTACAAAGCATGATTCGATCATACAACGAAACATTCTTCGAAGAGATGCTAGGACACGCAACAAGACTAATTTACATACACAGCAAACACGATGCCCTAAAACAGATGCTCAAAGAAGACGTTTTCCGATTCTCAACTATCATATCCTCTGGGCTAAGTGGTGCCAACGTCAACGTACAAGCCGCTCTCATGGAAAGAGCATTCAAAATGTACCTCGACTCGGACGACAAAGATGGTGCACAACAGATGCTCAAAACACTCGTGCACACCATGGGCATAAAATCTGTGGAAAGTAACGACCAACTAGAAACAAACAACTAGAAACAAACAACAACAATAAACAAAGCAAGACGTAATTTCAAACGATGAGGAGGAAGGGATGTTTACCAAAGAACAGAAAGACGCACTAGAACTAATGATCAACGCACAAGGGTGGGAAGTCCTGTCAAACATAATAAACGAAAGCAGACTCGCTCTCTACCAAGAAGCACTACACGGTGTCGCCATCTTCAACGGCAAATCAGAAAAACTGTCGCCCACCGAAAGAACAGAACGACTCGGACAGATCGGATGGCTGGATTATATCCTCAACCTACCAAAACATATTATCCAAGAACAAAACGATAACTATGATACCGAAAACAACGACTATGATACCGAAAACAACGACAACAACTCTGAAGAAACTCTGTTCAATAACCTACAAAAAAACCTCGCAAACCAATACAGCGAAGCACTAAACCTACAACTCAAAAATGCCACAAACATTAACAACGACGAACAGATAAAAAATATGGCAAAAAATATCGACGCTCAACTCATCGCCAATACCGAACTAAACTTGAAAACTAACGACGGAGAACACAATAATGTTTGATTTCAAAAAAAACAAAAACAAACTCAACAAAGAAATAATCGAACTGAAAAAAACCATAGCCGCTAAAGAAAATATCCTAGTGAAAGAGGGACGAAAAGACGGCGACTTCGTTCTCACAACAGATGAAAGAACGATCATCGATAGCGAACTCAAACGTATCAAAGAACGTAACCCAAGACTGTCAGCCTCACTAGACTGCATCGAAGGCTGGAAACTGATTCTACAAGCAAGGGGAAGCGGTCTCCCAAACACCAACGCTCCATACGGAAACCTGAACAGCAAGGTCGCCAACTATGCACCCGAAGAGGACAACAACATGTACACACCAGACGTAATACTCAGCGGAACATCGAACTCTTCGGGGATAAAAACTAGGGCGGACGCACTACGTGCCGGACAGCTCTCTGAAGACAAAGATACGGGGGCAGCAATACTCGAGATAGCCGCAACATAGCCGCGAAATGCTGAGAAGGGGGATAGCCCCCTCGCGGGGGACAACCCACGCACCACGACTCTTGAGTCTTGGCTACACCGCAGCACCGCACCGCACCGCACCGTACCGCAGTACCGTACCACATCGCACCGCACCGCAGCACCGCACCGCACCGCAGCACCGCACCGCATCGCACCGCACCGTACCGCAGTACCGTACCACACCGCACCGCACCGCACCGCACCGTACCACACCGCACCGCACCGTACCGCACCGTACCGCACCGTACCGCCTACCGCAACATTCCTACCACAGTAGGCGGTACACAGGTGAACAGCGATCTACAACGCTGTGTTCAGAATATTAGATGCGTATTCGAGCTCGCTTTTAGCCATTTTTGCAGTCCAGCCGAGCTCTTCCCCCATGAGTTTCACAACTTTTGGTAGTACCTCTTTTGCGGCGTCAAGGTCTTGCAGTGCCAGCGGTATACGCCTTACGATGGTGTCGTTACCATGCAGAGCCAGTTCGTAGCGAGCTGCATACACTACTTCCGCTTCCACATACGGATACCCTTCTGCCAGTCTGTTCCCTAGTCCCATCTCTTTTATGATGTCGCATACTAGGTGTGCGTTTCCGGCGTAGAAGCTGTTGAGGTGTTTGGCTACGTCTTCGTCTAGTTTGTAGTTATTTTGCAAGGTGATGTATCCAGCGGGATCGAACTTGCCACCTTCGTAGAGTTTGACAGATTCGGTTACGCAATCGTGTCGTTGTATGATATTTGCGTGTTCTAGGGTAAAGTTGACTAGGTCGTACGCCATTCGTCTTACGGCTGTCCATTTTCCTCCAGCCATGGTAATGAGTCCAGCGGGGGAGGTGTAGATTGTGTGGTCTCTGACAAGTTCTGCTGTGGTTTCGGATTTGGATGCTATGAGCGGTCTGAGTCCACTCCAGTACGATTTCACATCATTTAGAGTTGCGTGTTTTGATGAGTATCGGTTGTAGTATGAGAGGAGGTATTCCATATCTTTTTCGCTTACGACGGGTCTGTCTGTTACTTCGTCCACCATTTCGTCGGTTGTACCGACCATTGTTTGTCCGAGCCAAGGCAGTACGAATATAACGCGTCCGTCGTCGGTTTTGGGAATGAGGAAGCCGCTTTGTGGTGGTTCGAAGGATTTGTCGAGGATAAGGTGTATACCGGAGCTTGGTTCCATTAGTGCTTCTGCTTGTTGATAGTCTAGGTGTCGTATTTTGTCGATGAACACCCCGCCAGCATTGACGAAAGCCTTTGCACGCACGGTAAATATCTCTCCAGTGAGTTTGTCTTCTAGTTGAGCGGCGACAATTTTGTTATTTTCTTTGTCAAACCCTACAACTTCCACGTAGTTTGCGATGGTAGCGTTGTATTTGGAGGCAGTACGCACGATGTCGATATTCATTCGAGTGTCGATAAACTGTCCATCGTAGTATCTCACACCGGCACGCAATCCTTCGGGGCTAAGGAATGAGCATTCTTGTAGTGTTTTTGCTTTTGATAGGATACGGCTTTTGCCCACGCTCCGTTTCCCCGAGACTTTTTCGTATACAAGCATCCCGAATCCGAAGTATATGGTTTGGAATCGCGAGTAAGTGGGTATGATTGTTGCTTTGGGTTCGCTAATGTGTTCAGCATTTTTGATAAGGAAGTGTCTTTCGAATAGTGCATCTTTCACAACTTTGAATTGTGCGAAGTCGAGTTTTGTGAAGACTTTTTCCAAGTACCTCACCCCGCCGTGAATGAGTTTTGTGCTTTTGCCTGATGTGCCCTCGGCGAAGTCCATTTTGTCGACACAGGCAACCTTTACGCCTCTGCTGGCAAAGTCTAGTGTGGTGTAAGCTCCTGTTGCTCCCCCACCGATTACTAATACGTCGAATTCTTCATTTTTTAGACGCTCAAGCATCTCCGCTCTTTTCATAATAATACTCCTTACTGCTTATATAAAACAATATGCTGATAATTGGTATTGTTGTGTTTTAGTCGAAAAAGTCTAATCTAACGGTGTGGAAGTAGGGTCCGACAACTTGCTGACAGGCGTCGGAGATAATATAAAACTTATTGCCAACGCCATCAAAAGTTTCGTATCGGTAGAATATTTCCCCTCTGTATTCCAAGGCTGTGTAGTCGCCAACGGAGTATCCTATGAGGTTTTCGTTAACGTACCGTATGATATTGCTTGTAATAGCGGGTGGTAGTTCGTAGTCGTCGGGGACGCATATCCGACTGTTGACGTAGTTTACGGTATCGGACATACCTCTTAGTGCGTATGCATGGGGGTTAATCATGGTTGTAGCGAGAACAATCATGGCAAAGAGAGCAGTTATTCGCATGTATTTGCGGTAGTAGTCTCGTTGTTTAGGTTTCTGTCCAGCCTGCCTATGTTGCGACCCACGTAGGGTTGTGAGTTGTCCGTGTTGTTCGGTTTGCTCACGTTGTTTAGGTTTCTGTCCAGCCTGCCTATGTTGCGACCCCGCGGCACACTCTTCCATTCCGGATAAAATATAGTCTTTCATAGGATTACACACACCACAGACCCCAGAACACCCTCCCCTTTATTATTCACTAAAACTCTCAAAATATAAAGTTTTTTCTCTCTTTATTTAAAAAATTTATTGCACATTTTTTGGGCGGGGGTTATCCCTTCGGTCACTCAGATATACCATGTTAATATGGCGTAATCGTCGCGTTCTGCAAGTACGTTTGCAGGTTCTTTGTTGTTTTTCTTGGGGCGGTAAAAGTCGTAAATCCGTCGAGCTTTGCGTTTCGCAAGTGACCAGCAAGCGGTCAGCAGGTTCTACTTATGAACCTTGCGGGGAGCTTTTTTTCGTGTGATGCTTTCGCCTTGTGATGCTTTTTGCGATGCTTTTTGCGACGCTTTCGCCTTGCGATACCTCTCTACAAAGCTGTCGATATTACGTTGTGGCGTTCGGGAGATACCGAGGGCATCCGAGGGGATATCTTGGGTGACAACAGTTCCGGCTGCGATCATCGAGTTATCGCTAACGTCTACGGGTGCAATAAGGGTGACGCCACTGCCGACAAAGCTATTGCTTCCGATTTTGGTGGTGTGTTTGTTGAGTCCGTCGTAGTTGGCTGTTATTGTTCCGCATCCGATGTTGGTGTTGCTCCCCACGATGGTATCGCCTATGTAGGCTAGGTGTGGCACCTTGGTGTTGTTCCCTAGGCTTGATTTTTTCATTTCGACGAATGTTCCCACTTTGGAGTTTGTTCCGAGTGAGTTACCCGGTCTGAGGTAGGCGTATGGTCCTATTGTTGTGCCCTCCCCTAGGGTGCTATCGATGATTATTGATCCGTCTAAAAGGGTTACGTTTTTGTCGATGGTGGAGTTTTGCACCCTGCTTCCGGAGTGAATAGTTGTTCCTTCGCCGATGCTTGTTGTTCCTTGCAGGGTAACATTGGGGTATACGGTTACGTCTTTTGCTCCTTGAACATCGTGATCGATGTAGACGTTGTCTATATCCATCACAATTGCCCCGAAGTTTCGTATGAACATAATGGCATTGCGTTTGTAGTATATTTTGAGTGCAAGGGCGAAGTCTTCTTTGGTGTTTACGCCTGTAAATTGTTCTGCATCGTCGAATGTCAGGGCTTTGCTTCCCGGTGTGACAATATCGGTTAGGTAGTATTCGTTGCTACTGTTTGCTGTGCCTATTTTGCCTAGTAGTTTGCTGAGTGTTTGTATATTTGCGACGTATACCCCTGTGTTGACTTCGGTGATTTTGAGTTCGTTTGCGGAGGCGTCTTTGTGTTCCACTATTTTGTCCACACTACCGCTCAGGTTTCTGACTACTCTTCCGTATCCGAATGGGTTGGTTAGCTCTGTGGAGGCTAGCACTACGTCTACCCCTTTGTTTGTGTAGAAGTCTAGAGTTTTGGTGTAGGTATTGCTGTTGATGAGTGGCATGTCGCCACAGGTGATTAGTATGGGTGTTGTGTTGGAGTGGTTAATTTTGTGGTTGCCATTGTTGAGGAAGTTTATTCCTGCGACAACTGCTCCTGCCGTACCTTTCATTGCGGTTTGGTATGCAACATGGACACCGTCGTCTTGTGTGAGGTAGTTTTCTATGTGTTCGAGTTTTTTGTTTAGGACAACAATGATCCATTGTATTCCAGCGTGTTTTAGTGCGTCTACGGCGTGTTGCACCAGTATTTTGGATCCGAGCATGTATTCCTGTTTGTAGTAGTTTGAGTTCATTCGAGTGCTGTTTCCAGCGGCAATAATAATCCCGATTGTGTCTTGTTTTGGCATACCCGGCTCCGTCTTTCCTTTATTTTACCCCTTATTCCTTGCCCCATGTTTTTGTTATTTTTAGAATGATTTTGAGATTAAGAACGGCTCAGGATCAACAGGCATGCCGTTAATTAGTACTTCGTAGTGGGTATGTGGCCCTGTGCTTCGTCCTGAGGAACCGATGAGGGCAATAACATCCCCTTTTTTGACGAAATCCCCTTCAGCCACTGTGAGTTTACTGTTGTGTCCGTATCGTGTTGTGTAGCCGTAACCGTGATCGACAACCACTAGGTTTCCATACCCAACGCGGTATCCGGCATAGATGATAATCCCATCGGCTGTTGAGTAGACGCCGCTACCGTATGGTGATCCGATGTCGATACCTTCATGGAATGTGCGTCTTGTGCTGAAGGAGGTTATGCGGTATCCGAACCTTGATGTTAGCCATCCCCTAGCAGGGTAGAGGGTTGGTGTGGAGGCGACGAGTAGTTTGAGTGAGAGTGTATCGTCGTAAACACCGTTCACGTAGGATTCGGAGAATGATAGTGCACTTGTAATATTGTCTATTTTGGAGTTAACATCGCCTATGAGCATCTCAGCGGTAACGTCGCCTAAAAGTGAGAGTGATTGGTTAGATCGGTGCAAGGCATCTTCGGGGATAAGGAGGGCGTCGGATGCAGGTGGTACGATGTTAAGAGCTTTACGAACATCTGCTTCTAGCCCCTTGATACTAT
This sequence comes from uncultured Deferribacteraceae bacterium, assembly GCA_947313855.1. Taxonomy (GTDB): domain Bacteria; phylum Chrysiogenota; class Deferribacteres; order CAMZNJ01; family CAMZNJ01; genus CAMZNJ01. The sequence continues at coordinate 19,089 of CAMZNS010000009.1, read as the reverse complement.
CTAGTTCAACTTCGATGGTGCTCAATTTTCTGTCGTAGTCTTTGAGTTGCGTCAATAGTCTGCTGTTCTCCTCTTTGTAGGCATACGCTGTGCGTACTGTTGAGTTGAACATGAAGAAGAATGCCACACCTAGCAAAACAAGTGTAACAAGGAGAACAAGGGAGAAGATGATAATATTGATAAAGCGTAGTGACAGGGTAATATTGTAGACCCTGCCGATCTCGGAGTTCTCAAATATCATCAATGTATATTTACGTCGCTCTTTATTTTGTGTGCGAAATTTCATAAGCAGTAACTATCCTTTAATTAACCGAAGGGCGTGCCCTATCTAGTATCTTTTTCATCTCAGCAGGGAAATCTGAAATGGGCACAGCGATAGTGTCGGTGGCAGTGTCGGTTCCGTTTTTGGTTCCGTTACGTGCCTTGACCTCCACAGTACCAGAGGCAAGACCACGCTTGCCAACAACAACTACAAACGGATAACCAACAAGTTCGCCATCGGCAAATTTCACACCAGCACGCACATCTCGATCGTCGTAAATAGCGTCGATGCCAGCGTCAAGGCACTGTTGGTAAAGCTTGTCGGCTGTACTTACAACTTCGTCATCCCTCGTTGTGGCGGAGACGATACACACCTCAAACGGTGCAATATTAATGGGGAGTTGCAAGCCGGCGTCATCGCTGTATATTTGTGCTGCGACGGCCAGAATTCGACCAACACCGATACCGTAAGATCCCATATGCACCGGTCTATCCTTACCATCCTGCCCTTTGTAGGTCAGGTTTGCTGCAACCGAATACTTGGTGCCGATGTTGAAGATATGGCCAAGCTCTAACACACGCCAAACGTCGTTAATACCTGTTTTGCAGCGAGTACAGTTCGTACCTTTGAGTGCCTCTGAAAGTGCTTCCACATCTAGGGTCTCAGCATCCAGGTTGAACGCTTCTGAAGCAACTTCGGCATTGCTAGTGTATCCGCAATCGACGCAACTCACAGCAATATCTTCGCCTATATCGGAGAGCACAACAAACTCCTGCGACAACGAACCACCGATCTCGCCAGAATCTGCCTCTATCTCGCGAACGTCAAGCCCCATATGATGGAATAGTTTAATATACGCCTGACGCATTACTTCGTAAGATGCCAGCGACGCCTCTTCATCCATGTCGAATGAGTAGGCGTCCTTCATGATAAATTCACGCCCACGGATTAGTCCGAAACGGGGTCGGACTTCATCGCGAAATTTTGTTTGTATCTGATACAGGTTAAACGGTAGCTGACTGTAGGAGTTTACCAGAGTACGCAACATATCTGCAAGGAGGTCTTCGTGGGTGGGTGCAAGGCAGTAGTCCCGCCCAGATCTGTCTTGGAAGCGGAGCATCTCTTTGCCGTACACCTCCCAACGACCGCTTCGAATCCACACATCTGAGGACTGAACCATGGGGAGAAGTACCTCAACAGAGCCTGCTTCATCCATATATTTGCGGATAATCCCCTCTATTTTGCGGATAGATCGAAGACCAAGGGGTAGGTAGGAGTATATCCCTGAGGTTGACTGTTTCAGGAAACCAGCACGAGTCATAAGGGCATGACCGCGTGTGTCGGCATCTTTTGGTGCGTCCCTCAGTGTTGTGGTAAAGTATTTTGTGTATCGCATAGGGTAGTGTCCTTTAAGAAAGCATGTTAGTGTGTCTAGGTTGTTTTGTCGGTGGTGCCAGTGGTGCCAGCGTTGCCAGCCTCACCAGCGTTGCCAGCGTTGCCAGCGTTGCCAGCCTCGCCAGCGTTGCCAGCGGTGCCAGCCTCACCAGCGTTGCCAGCCTCGCCAGCGTTGCCAGCCTCACCAGCGTTGCCAGCGTTGCCAGCCTCACCAGCGTTGCCCGCGTTGCCAGCCTCACCAGCGTTGCCAGCCTCACCAGCGTTGCCAGCGTTGCCAGCCTCACCTTGAAGGCGTGGCATCGCACTACTGAAAATAGACGGATGATCGGAGCCTGACAACCCCCCCGCAAAACTATCCTCATCCATGTCGCCTCGAATATCGGCCAAAAACTTTAAGTGGTCATCGTTCTCGGGGCTGAAAAGGGTGTACTTATTGCGTCCCGAACGTTTCGACAGGTAAAGCATTCCGTCAGCAAGAACAACCATCTCCAAGTATGAAAAATCATCCCCCGGCGTAACAGTTATTCCACCAATGCTCACAGTCATATAAGGTGCAGCCGCTGAGTAGTCGTGGGGCAAGTTCGCCTTCTCAAAGCGAGACATAAGTCGACGTGCAATGGTGTGCACACCAATCCTATCCACACGAGGCAGAATAATAGCAAACTCCTCTCCGCCGTAGCGAGTCACAATATCGCCACTACGCAAGAACGATGTGCTAAGAATATTCGCAACCGCTCGCAATGCCTCATCACCCCTAGTATGACCATAGTTGTCGTTGTAGTCTTTGAAGTGATCGATATCAACAATCAAAAGGGTAATATTTGTGGTCAAACGGCGAGCAAGACTGAGCTCCGAATCGATGGATATGTCGAAGAAACGCCGATTGTAGAGACCAGTCAAACCATCCCGAAACGATAGCTCCTCGAGACGCCTGTTGTCATCCTGAATAACACGCGTTTTAGCACCAACAAGATCATCCAGCCTCGCATAAGTACGCCACAAAAGCCATAGCAAAAATATAACCAGTGCCGATATCATGAAATTCACAAATACGGACGTTATATAAACACCAAATATAGGACTACTCAAAACATAGCGGTATGTTGCACGAAAACGGTAAGTGTAACCGGAAGAATCGTAAAGAGCAACGGGAGAAAGAAGAAAACTAGGAACAACCCTGTCTAAAAAACCCTGATTAGGTGCCGACCAAAAAATACTCTGAAAACTCGACATGTCCTCAGCATAACTAACATCGCCAAGAAGATTGTTTCTGTTGGGGAAAAGGAACGACGAATCCGCATAAACTAGGAGGTAACCAGCGATTTGAGACGAAAGAGCGGTTTCAGGGGCACCAGATGACGAGTTAAGCTGTTTCAAAGTGTAAATCGGCTTAAATATGGGGATGTAAGTGCTCGAACCAACATCCGAACTAACCGAAACAATACCACCACACAGAGGCATCACAACATCAGCAAGCTTGTACGAATATGAGTACTGAAGACAATCCGTATCGGAAGACAACGCCTGATCGCGTAAATCATGGGCACTGCGACCGTAACTCGAATACAAAACATGGTAAAGATTATCGCTAGACGGGGGACGAAGTGTATAAACTGAGGTGTAAGGCAGGCTCTTGGTGGGGGGGTAACCCACATCTTCAGAGGAATAATTCTTTAACGAAAAATAGATATTAGAATTACTAGAACCAACAACAGACCACTCATCAACAGTCACAAGATCGATGTAAAATGTTGTAAGATGGGACGACTCACTCAACAACGTGTCGTTCAAGAAGTTTGGGAAAAACTGAGCATCAGATGCCGTGCCGTTGGAAAAACCGTACTCCTCAAAAGACAGACGACGGGAAACTTCATCAATATCGGAAAGAACCTCTTTAGCACGAGAACGATAGGTATCTGTAAAATACTGCACATCCTGTACGAAAGTCCGCTGAACCAGCTTTGTGAAAAACGATGTCGACACAAAGAATGTTGACAAAAGAAATGTAATGAAAAGAACAAGAAATACTAGCCTGTGATAAGCCATTTTACGTACTAAACCTAGCATCCTATCTCCCCCTCCACCTGAGCCCCCCTTTAGGCATGATGCCATATGTTGCACAAAGGTGTAACACCCATGCACAACATAAAGTATACGGAGATATTTAAAGGCATACTCCCATCTTAGGGTACTTAAGTATTTATTTCGGTATCTTTTGTAAACTCAATAATCGCTGTTGGCGAGTTGTCACCCTTACGGACACCCGTCCTCATGATACGTGTGTAACCACCGGCGGTGTCAGCGTAAAGGGGGGAGATATCTTCGAACAGCTTATGGGTAACGTCCGCATTAGCAAGCTTTGATATTACTAGGCGTCGCTTGGCTAGTGCCAGAGCGTTGTCGCCAGCGGCTTCAGCAACCTTAGCGTGCTTCCCAAGAGTTACCAAAGGCTCAACAAAAGAACGAAGCTCCTTTGCACGAGCCAAGGTTGTTTCGATTCGCCCATGCTCAATAAGGGATATTGCCAAATTACGCATCATACTTTTTCTATGAGCAGGTGTTCTGCCCAGTTTTCTTGATTTAACCTTGTGTCTCATTCTAAAATAATACTCCTGAAAAGTTTTAACGCCCCAACAAAAACATGCTTTTAAGGGCTAATTTTACGGGACTCCGACTAAACCTTGGGATCCTTGAGTGTCAAGTTTAGCTCAGTCAAAATCTCTTTAATTTCGTCTAAGGACTTCTTGCCAAAGTTCTTAATCTTTAGCATCTCAGGCTCAGACAACTCCACCAATGCACCGATAGTTTTGATCTCAGCATACTGCAAGCAGTTGTTTGCACGAACTGAAAGGTCCAGCTCTTCAATACTTTTGTTTAGAATATCAGAGCTAATACCACTTGTCGTGTCGGATGCCTCAGGTGCATCAAGTTCTTCCTTCGGCTCTTTAAAGTTTACGAAAAGCTCGAAGTGATCTTTGACAACTTTAGCCGCAAACCCCATAGCGTCCTCAGGTTTTATGGATCCGTCTGTGGTAATGGATATTACTAACTTTTCGTAGTCGGTAGATTGATCCACCCTAGCACTTTCCACATCGTAGGCAACACGGATAATGGGCGAGAAGGAGGCGTCAACAACAATGGTGCCCACTTCGTCACTCAATCGATCCTGCATCTCCTCACTGGGAACATACCCGATACTGCGTTCAACAATTAGCTCCATACGGATCTCTTTGTTGGGATCGGTAACGGTCATGATATGCTGAGTTGGGTCGAGTGCAACAACATTTACGTCACCTTGAATATCCCCTGCAACAATGTCACCTGCACCCTTCTTGTGAATGTAAACCCTTGCAGGTTCATGGTTATCTAGGTTCAGCTTCAACTGCTTCACATTTAGGACAATATCGACCACATCTTCTAGAACGCCATCGAGAGCTGAAAATTCGTTGGTTACGCCATCGATTTTGATGGCAACAACGGCTGTTCCTTCGATAGAGGAGAGGAGAACACGTCGCAACGCATTACCAACGGTCAGAGCAAACCCTGTTGTGTAGGGTTCGATAGCGAATTTGCTAAAGTTTGTCTCCGATTCGATACGTTTTATTTTTTTAGGTTTGATAACCTCATTAAATTTCATCAATAGCATTGCAAAGTTCCTCCGAAGCAATAAGCCCTTGTACCCTGTATTATCTTGAGTACAGCTCAACTATCAAGTTTTCGGATATTTCGTAGCCGATGTCGGATCTCTGTGGTTCCCTGTTTACGGTCGCCTTGAGAGTTCCTTTGTCGACAACTAGCCATTCGGGTGTTCCTCTTCCGTCAGAGGTTTCGAGTGATGCTTTGATTTGGGCATTACCGCGACTTTTTTCTCTAACTTCTACAACTTGCCCAGCTTTGACTAGGTATGAGGGGATATTCACCTTTTTGCCATCCACAATAAAGTGTGAGTGGTTCACTAGTTGACGAGCTTGAGCTCTGCTTGTGGCGAAGCCAGCACGATAGACCATGTTGTCTAGTCGGCTTTCTAGCAGAACCAGCAAGTTTTCACCAGCAATTCCGTCCATATTGTGGGCTTTTTTATAATAGAGTCTAAATTGTTTTTCGAGAATGCCATAGATTCTTTTAGTTTTCTGTTTTTCTCTCAATTGTATACCGTAATCGGTAGGTTTTTTGCGAGATTGCCCATGTTGTCCCGGTGCGTAGGCTTTTTTCTCCATAGCGCACTTATCTTTGTAGCAACGCTCCCCTTTTAGGTAGAGCTTTGTTCCTTCGCGTCGGCATAATTTGCAAACTGCATCTGTGTAACGTGCCAAGTGATCCTCCTTTGAAGACGTAGCCCTAAGGGTTACGCTTCTTACGTGGTCTGCAACCGTTGTGTGGCACAGGGGTGATATCTTTTATCAAAGTAACTTTGATACCAGCGGCAGCGATTGCTCTTATTGCACCCTCTCTACCCGATCCAGGTCCTTTTATATTTATTTCAGCTTCGCGAACTCCATTGTTAACGGCCTTACGAGCAGCGGATTCTGCAGCTATCTGAGCAGCAAATGGCGTTCCTTTCCTAGAGTTTTTAAACTCTTCGGTGCCACAACTTGCCCAACATATTACATTACCCTGCAGGTCAGATACGCTAACGATAGTGTTGTTGAAAGTTGCCCTAACGCTTATTATCGCCTTAGGGACATTTCTTTTTTCACGTTTTCCACTACGGACAGCCATGACTCCTCCGAATAATTAGTTTTTATTTCTTCTTGATACCGCGTTTACCGGCTAGCCCACGCCTTGTTCTTGCGTTGCTGCGGGTAATTTGTCCACGACAGGGCAACCCCATCCTGTGACGCCAACCACGGTATGAGCCTATTTCCATTAAACGTTTAATAGCAAGACCACGTTCTTTTCTGAGATCACCTTCCACCATCAGGTTATCGTCGATATACTGACTGATAGTAGAGATCTCTTGTTCGTTCATTTCTCCCACACGCTTGTCAGGGTTTATTCCTGTTGCGGTAAGGATCTTGTAGGATGTCGAGCGACCAACGCCGAAAATGTACGTTAGACCCACCCAGACTTTTTTGTTATTAGGGATATCAACACCACCCAATCTAGCCAAATTCAGCCTCCTTTCTTAACCTTGTCGTTGTTTGTGTCTAGGATTTTCGCATATTACGCGAAGAATGCCTTTGCGTTTGACAAGTTTGCACTTGGTGCATCGTTTCTTCACACTTGATTTAACTTTCATCGTAACTACCTCAACTTCGTTTTAGCATAAGCTTCAATATTTAGGTGCGTCTGCTTTGCGTTGCGTCTGCTTTGCGTTGCGTCTGCTTTGCATTACATTGTGCAACTAGCTTTTGTATCTGTAAGTGATACGTCCTTTTGTCAGATCGTATGGTGATATTTCAACGCTAACTTTATCCCCGACGAGGATTTTGATGAAATTCATACGCATCTTGCCCGATAGGTGTGCCGTCATAATATGACCATTATCAAGCTCAACTTTAAATGTGGCACTAGGAAGCAACTCTAAAACCACGCCCATAGCTTCAATAACATCAGTTTTACCGCTCATATTATGTACTCCAAAAATTACTAGTCAGCCCCTAAAACACGCCCAAAAGAGGCGGTCGATGAGGGTGACTACAACCGACACAACTAACTAGCTTATCAGCCAGCAACCAAGCAACTACCAAAATAGTATTTAAGCCTAGCCAAGTAACCATACAGGTTAGTTTCAATCAGTAACCACCAATACTAACCTATGCGGAAACTAATTGCAAGAACTTTATAAGTAATTATATCTACAATGCCACACCTTGTAATACTCAAAGTAATGTTTACGGTCGTTTGCACCTATTCAACAACTTCAAAACCGTTAAAAACAGTGAAAAAACACCATCAAAACCACCAAATCGATCAGGGGGAGCTGTTGTAGAAAAACATATCATAACCTCATAACGTCAAAATATCCACACCATTTTCTGTCAAAACCGCCGTGTTCTCGTAATGAGCAGACACCTGACCATCAGCCGTAACAACTGTCCAGCCATCGTCCAAAACCTTCACAGCGTGCGTACCCATATTAACCATGGGCTCAATCGCCAAAACCATACCTCGCTTCAGGCGTTTACCAGCATTTGGGGCACCGAAGTTGGGCACCTCGGGACTCTCATGAAGCTCACGACCAACGCCATGACCTGTGTATGCCTTAACAATACCGAAACCATGGGGCTCAACATAACGCTGAATAGCTGACGAAATATCGCCAACTCGACCACCAAGCTTAAACTGCTTAATGCCCTCAAAGTAGGACTGCTCCGTCACTTCAACCAACTTGCGAACACTATGGGAAACATCGCCAATCATGAGGGTGCGAGCAGCATCACCATGGAAACCGTTTTTGTAGGCACCAACGTCAACGCTGAGAATATCGCCATCCTTCAGGCTGTAATCGGTTGGGAGCCCGTGAATGACCACTTCGTTAACAGACGCACAAACAGCACCCGGAAACCCTTTACCACGAAAAGACGCCACAGCACCACGTTTTCGTATAATATCTTCGGCAATGCGGTTTATCTCGGCAAGGGTTACACCTGCAACACTTTTCTCACGTAAAGCATCGTGAACTTCCCGTACGATATGACATGCTTCCCGCTGTTTCTCTATTTCGGCAGCAGTTCTCAACTTAGACATGAGTCCAACGCCTGTCTAATAGATTTGTACACCTCTTCAGGGGTGCCCGTTGCGGGGATATTTCTGTAGCATGGCACCGAAGAGTAGTAGCTCGTCAGCACCATAGTTTGTTGCTTGTAAACCTCGAGACGTTTGGTGATAACCTCTAGTTTGTCGTCATCGCGTTGGATAAGATTAGAGCCATCAAGGTCGCAAGTATTCCCCTGTTTGGGCTTCTTGTAAGTGGTGTGGTATGTTGCCCCACACTCGGTGCAGTAAAGCCTGCCAACCATACGCTCCATAAGCAGTTCCTCAGGGGTATCCAAGGCGATTATGCAACTCAGGGAGGTGCTCAACTTAGTGTGCAACATGGCATCAAAGGCTGTCGCCTGAACAGTGTTGCGTGGGAATCCGTCAAGCAAAACACCTCGACCGCCAGAGAATTCGCCGGAGATGAGAGCTTCACCAATGAGCCCGATAATCACCTCGTCGGGAACAAGATCCCCTTTATCCATGTAGGATTTGGCAAAGAGACCAACCTCGGTTTCGTTCGCAATGGCTTCGCGAAGAATATTTCCTACAACAAGGGGTTTTAGGTCGTAGTCTTGCATTATCATGGCAGACTGTGTACCTTTCCCAGATCCGGGGGCACCAAGAATTATTACTATGTCCACAAGAAACCTACCTACCACCAGTGTTGTAGCCACGGGAGGAGGACTTCTTGAGGAAGCCGGAGTAGTGGTTGCTCAACATGTGGGATTCGATTTTGCTGAGGGTATCAAGGGATACACTCACAAGGATGAGTATTGTTGTGCCCCCCATGTGAATGGGTAGCCCCATGCGATTCAGCAAAAACTGTGGCACGATGGCAATGGCAACGGTGTAAATTGCACCGACAAAAGTTAAACGCGTAATAACGTGGTTAAGGTAGAAGGCTGTACTCTCACCAGGACGATACCCCGGAACAACACCACCAGATTTCTGAATGTTCTCAGCAAGATCATCGGGATTGAAAATAATGGCCGTGTAAACAAAGCTGAAGAATACTATCAGTGAAGCGAAAACAATGTAATAAACGGGGGAGTCGCCATTGAAGTACGCCGCAAGCTTCTGCATGGTCGGGTTGGTGGAGAATGTTGCAACGGTCATGGGGAACGAAAGGAGTGCTGAGGAGAAAATAATGGCAATAACGCCGGATATGTTCACTTTCAATGGGAGGTACGATGAGTTTGCACGGGAAGCCATACCGGAAGCACGCACATACTGAATAGGTACACGACGTTGACCGCTTTCAATGAACACAACAAATGTTAGAACTAGCAGGAGTAGAGCAACGGCCAAGAGAATTACGGTAATGCCAAGTTCGCCTGTGTTTACGATGTTGTAGGTGTTCATGATATCGCGGGGCAGCTGTGAGAGGATACCCGCAAGGATGAGCATGGACATCCCGTTACCAACACCATGGATGGTGATTTTTTCACCTAACCACATGAGGAAAATAGTACCTGTGGTAAGTGTGGTGGCGATTAGGAGGGTGAAGAATAGTCCGTCGTAAAGTAGTATGGACTGACCGTTGTAGGCACCGAAGCTGGATAATCCTGTGGCAACAGCAAACCCTTGGCTAAACGCTAGAACTACTGCAAGGTAGCGGGTGTAGCGGGTGATTACTTCACGCCCTTCTGTGCCCGTTTTTTTGAGTTCGGCCAATCGAGGGATAACAACGGACATGAGTTCCATGAGGATGGATGCCGAGATGTAGGGCATTACTCCGAGTCCAAAGATGGTCAACTGGCTTAGGGCTCCACCTGTGAATAGGTTGAAGAAGTTGAATAGTGTTCCGCCATTACTTTCGAAAAGTGCTGACAGTGCAGCGGAGTTTACTCCGGGTGTTGGAATATGTAGCCCAAACGAGAATACGATTAGGAGTGTCAGTGTAAAGGCGATCCTGCGACGCAACTCTGGTATTTTAAATATACTTTCAACGGTTTTTAGCATCCCGCACCTCTTCAGATTAATAACTATATTTTTATATTTTAATTAGTAAAACAGGTTGTATTTTCATGTTGTCTTTCAACTAACAATAATTATACAACATTTATCCATATAAATACTACAACTATTTAGAAAACAGCCATTTGGAGTAGTATTCGGTAGTCTCCACCATCCGCGTAAGTGGTTAACTTGGTCGCGGTATCGGTTTGGTGGTTGGTGTATTTCGTGTGCTTCGTGTGCTTCGTGTGTTCCGTGTGCCCCGTGTGCCTCGTGTGCTCCGTGTGCTTCGTGTGCTCCATGTGCTTCGTGTGCTTCGTGTGTTTCGTGTGTTCCGTGTGCCTCGTGTGCTCCGTGTGTTCCGTGTGCTTCGTGTGCTGTTCATTGCAATACATGGCACCTGAGACTGTAGCCTCTGGCACCATATATTATGCATAGTCTGATTAGTTAGCCCACAGTTCCGCCGGCAGCTTCGATTTTCGCCTTAGCACCAGCACTAACCTTGTCCACAGAGATGGTTAGTTTTTTGTCGAGTTCGCCGTTACCGAGAACTTTGACGCGTTTTGTTGATGCGGGTATTAGTCCTACAGCTATCAGCGTTTCTTTGCTGACTACGTCTCCAGCTTGGAACTTGACGTTCAGTATTGTAAGATTAATTTCTGCGTAAACTTTGGCGAATCGTTTGTTGTTGAAGCCAAATTTTGGCAAACGCCTGTGTAGTGGCATCTGTCCGCCTTCGAATCCTTTGGGGATGTTGTGTCCTGAGCGTGATTTTTGCCCTTTGTTCCCGCGTCCGGATGTGGTACCTAGACCACTACCGGTACCACGACCGACACGCTTCTTCCCTTTTCTGGAGCCTGCGGCAGGTCTTAAGTCGTGTAATTCCATAATTATAGCCCTCTAAAATACCTTTTACCCTATTATTTCTTTAACAGATTTGCCACGAATGTGTGCAACTTCGTCCAGTGTGGAGATCCTGTCAAAGCCGTCCATAGCAGCGTAGAGCGAGTTGTAGTAGTTTCTGCTGCGTAGTGACTTTGTGAGGATATTTTTGACTCCTGCAAGTTCTAGTAAGGGACGAATAGATCCGCCAGCGATAATACCTGTACCGGGTGATGCAGGTTTCATTAGGATTTCGGATGCGCCGAATTTCCCTATTATTTCGTGTGGGATAGTGTCGTTTACTAGTGGTATTGCTACCATGCTTCTTTTTGCACTGTCTAAGGCTTTGCGAATGGCATCGGGCACTTCGCGTGCTTTTCCGTATCCAACGCCTACGTTGCCGTTCATGTCGCCGACGACAACGGTAGCTGTGAATCGGAAGATCCGTCCACCTTTTACAACCTTCACGACCCTGCCCACATGGACAACCTTGTCGTATAATTCTTGTTGATTATCAATCATGTTAAACCATCCCTTCTGCCATTAGAACTGTAGTCCAGCTTCACGAGCAGAGTCCGCAAGTACTTTAATATTACCGTGATAAAGGTTTCCACCCCTATCGAAAACAACTCGACTAATGCCGTTATCTTTGGCACGTTTTGCAAGATTTGTTCCCACTTTTTTAGAAACGTCCACGTTGAGGTTTGCGTTCTCTTTGGCGGAGCGAAACCCCTTTTCGAGGGATGAGGCACTTGCGAGTGTGATGCCTCGAGAGTCGTCTATAATTTGAGCATAAATGTGCAAGTTGCTTTTAAAGACAGCTAAGCGGGGGCATTCGGGTGTTCCGCTTATTTTGGAACGTATGCGAACCCTGCGTCTCTGCCTTAGCTTGTAAGATTTGCTAACAGCCATATCACCTAACTCCTAATAGTTTTTATTTCTTTGCGGATTTACCCGCTTTCCTGCGAACATGTTCGCCAGCATAACGTACGCCTTTGCCCAAGTAGGGTTCAGGTGGGCGAATGGAGCGAATATCCGCTGCAACTTGACCGACCAAGGCTTTGTCAATCCCAGAGATGGCAACTTTGGTGTTGCCGTTTAGGGTAAAGAGTATCCCTTCGGGTGCTTTGAATAGTACAGGGTGCGAGAATCCTAGTGCGAGGTCGAGGTCTTTCCCTTTTAGGGTGGCTCTGTAGCCGACACCACGTAGTTCGAGTTCTTTGGTGAATCCGTTGGAGACACCTTGCACCATGTTTGCGACAAGTGTTCTGTACAATCCGTGCATGCTTTTGGCAGGTTTGCTGTCGTCTTTTCTTGTGAGTACAACTTCGTTTTCTTCAATTTTTACCGTAATTTCTGGTGAAACGCGTTGTTGAAGTTTCCCTTTTGGTCCTTCTACAACAACTTCGCCACCAGAGTGACTTACCCGAACACCAGACGGTATGGTGATGGGCATCTTGCCTATCCTAGACATATATTATTCCCCCACTTTACCATATCTGGCAAACGTATTCGCCACCGATATTTTCTTTAATGCAATTTTTGAGAGTTTTGAGTCCTTTGGAAGTGGAAATGATTCCGTGTCCAAGTCCGCCCAAAACTGGTTTTAGGGATTCCTTGTTGGAGTAGATACGACAGCCAGGTCGGCTGATGCGTTTTAGTCCCTTGATGACTGGAGCTCCTTCGGTGGAGTACTTCAGTCTGATGATAATAGTTTTATAACTACCTGTAGATATAACTCTAAAATCATCTATGTAACCTTCCTCTCTAAAAATAGAAGCGATACCCTCTTTCATCTTAGAGTGAGGAACTCTAACTTCGAAATGCTTAGCCATGTGAGCATTTCGGATACGACTGAGCATGTCAGCAATAGGGTCAGTTAATCTCATTTTACTCTCCTACTCGTTTTCTAGTTAGTCGTGCGTAAGCACGCGTCTGTTTGTCGTCGTCTTTCTGTGTTTTTTCTGTACCTTACGATGCAGAAAGTTTGCGTTCACCATGTTGTGTATTTTGCCAGCCTTCGTCAAGTTTTGTTTAGTGGTTAAAACCGCTACAACCCTTGACCAGCAGTGCAAAGTCTACCAGCTACCTTTGCGAACCCCAGGGATTTCGCCCTTGGATGCGTAGGTTCTGAAGCAGATACGGCACATGTTAAAGCGTCTTAGAAAGGCACGCGGTCTGCCACAAACGGGGCATCGATTATAATCGCGAACCTTAAACTTATTCTTCTTAAAAATATGATTATACTTAGCTTTAGTAGCCACTACAACCTCCTATTAATCTTCAGCCTTTGAAAAAGGCATCCCAAGGTATGTGAGTAGCGAACGTGCCTCTTCGTCTGTTTTTGCAGAGGTAACGATTGCGACATCCATACCGCGAACTTTGTCTATTTTGTCATAATCGATCTCAGGGAATATGATCTGTTCCTTAAGACCTAGTGTGTAGTTTCCACGACCGTCGAAGGCGGTATCGCTAACGCCCCTAAAGTCCCTTACTCGAGGTAGCGAGATGTGTATTAGACGTTCGAGGAATTCGTACATAGCATTGCCACGCAGGGTTGTTTTGCAACCGATGGGCATACCTTCGCGGAGTTTGAATCCTGCGATGGAGTTTTTTGCTAGTGTAACAACAGGTTTTTGTCCTGCAATGAGCGTCATGTCTCCCACAGCACCGTCAAGTGCTTTGCGATTTTGCACAGCTTCACCAACTCCCGTATTGAGCACTATTTTTTCCAATTTGGGAACCATCATAGTGCTTTTGTAGGAGTAGTCTTTCATTAGTTGAGAGACCACTTCTTTTTTGTACTTTTCTTTTAAAAAGCTCATACCCTTAATCACTCCAATATTAAGACGCTTTGCTTACTTGATTATAGTTCCGCAAGAGCGACAAAACCTTTTCTTCGACCCCTTTTCTTCTTTGATACCCAAGCGAACGCCTTTGCTGCATTTGGAGCAGTAGTACATTGCGTTGGATATGTCCACAGGGAGGGTTTTTTCGATAATTCCGCCCTCAGTGTGTATTTGGTTGGGTTTTTGGTGACGTTTTACAACATTCACCCCTTCGAGCAGAATTTTTCCACGTTCTTTGAAGATGTGGATAACTTTGCTTTCAACACCCTTGTATTTCCCTGCTGTGACAACAACAGGATCGTCTTTTTTGAACTTATACTTAACAGCCATAATTTCGTAAACCTCGTTTATCTTATATGATTTCCGGAGCCATAGAAACTATTTTCATAGAGCCAGAGGCACGCAGTTCGCGGGCAACAGGACCGAAAACACGAGTCCCAACAGGCTCTAAAGTAGTTTTGTTTACTATGACCGCAGCGTTATCGTCAAACTTAACGTAAGACCCATCGCTACGACGGCACTCCTTCACAGTGCGAACTATAATAGCCTTAACAACGGAACCCTTCTGAACATTTGAGTCGGGGGAAACCTTTTTTACGCTACATACGATAACATCGCCGATACTGGCAACGCGGCGTTTTGAGCCACCCAGCACTTTGATGCACATTATCTCTTTGGCTCCGGAGTTATCCACAACCTTTAGCCTTGATTGAACCTGAATCATCTTCTAATACTCCTAGTAAACACAATAAATTTACTAAAACTCGTTAAGCTATTTGGTAGCTTCTGCTTCAGCAGAGTGTGACAATATGTTTAGCAAACGCCAGCATTTGTCTTTGCTTAGTGGTCGTGTTTCCACAATTTCCACTGTATCGCCTAAGCGAGCTTTAGAGTTTTCGTCATGTACTTTGTAACGTTTGCTTACGCGAACATATTTTTTGTACAACGGGTGTTGTTTTTTGTCTTCAACAAGAACAACAACTGTTTTCTGCATCTTATCACTAACAACAGTGCCTTTACGCACTTTGCGTCTATTCGTTCTTTCCATGAAACTATACCTCAAGCTCTTTTTGACTAATGGCAGTTTTGATACGTGCAATATCTTTTCGTGCTTTGCCAAAGAAAGAGACGTCAGCAAATTCGCCGGAGTGTGCTTTCATGCGATTTTCGAAGATATCTTTACGCAACTTGAGCTCCTCTTTTTTCAAATCTGCTATACTCATTTTTTCAAACTTTTCGAATGACATAATTATACCTCAGCCTCGGCTAAGAAACTTGAGCCGAACTAGCGTCTGACTCTTTCTTAATGAATTTTGTTTTAACAGGCAGTTTGTGAGATGCCCTTCTGAAGGCTTCCCTTGCTTGTTCTTCTGTAACTCCGCCGAGTTCGTAAATAACGATACCCTCTTTTACAGGTGCTGCGTACCATTCAACAGGTCCTTTACCTTTACCCATGCGAACTTCGGCAGGACGTTTGGTGATAGGTTTGTGGGGGAAGATTCTGATGGTTAGGTTACCGCCACGTTTTAGGTATCTGTTGATGGTAATACGTGCTGCTTCGATTTGTCGTCCTGTAATCTTAGCTTTGGAGTCGGAGATTAGTCCGTAGTCTCCATACACAAGGGTATTACCTTTGGTCGCTTTCCCTTTGATGCGGCCTTTGTGTTGCTTCCTATATTTTGTTCTACTTGGCATCAACATTTTTAGCTACTCCTCGGGAGGCAGAGTGTTGTTTCTGCAACCTTTCTTTGTTGTCAAGGATTTCGCCTTTGAAAATCCAAACTTTGATGCCGATGATGCCGTAAGTTGTGAGGGATTCAGCAACGCCGTAATCAACATCAGCACGTAGTGTTTGCAGTGGCACACGTCCACGAATGTACCATTCGGTACGAGCAATGTCTGCACCGGCGAGGCGACCTGACACCGATACTCGAATACCTTGTGCACCACTTTTGAGTGCTTGTAAAACGGTACGTTTCATTGCACGTCTAAAGGCGATACGGCGTTGGAGTTGTTGTGCTATGTTTTCTGCAACGAGGATAGCGTTAATTTCGGGGCGTTTAACCTCTTTGATTACGAGAATGATCTCGTGGTTGGTGTATTTTCCGACCATGCGTTTGAGCATGTCGATTTCGGCACCTTTCTTCCCGATAACAAGACCGGGTCGGCTAGTGTGAATGGTAATACGGATTCTGTTCCCCATGCGTTCGATACCCACCTCAGCAATACCTGCTGAGAAGAGATGACCTTTGAGGAATTTTCTTATTCTGATATCTTCTAGAACATTCTTGGCATAAGTTCGTTTGTTGGAGACGTACCAGTTGGAGCTCCAATTTTTGTTTACGCCTAAACGGAATGCTGTAGGGTTAACTTTACGTCCCACTATTGCACCTCACTTTTATCTGAAAGAACGACTCTTACATGAGCAGTAGGTTTGTGGATAGCACTTGCCCTACCGTAAGCTCTAGGCATGTACCTTTTGAGCGGTGGTCCAGCGTCCACAGTTATTTCGCTAATGTAAAGTCTGTTTGTATCATAAAATTTTACATTCTCTTCTGCGTTAGCAATGGCAGAGTGAATTGTTTTTAGGATAATTCCAGCACCTTTGGTCGGAGTGTATTTCAATAGGGCCAATGCATCTTCGACACCCTTGCCACGAACAGCGTTAGCGACGAGGCGTGCCTTGCGAGGAGAGACTCTTTGATACTTTGTAACAGCTTTAGCTACCATTTTCATACCTACCTTCTCTTCATTTTCTTATCATCTTTTTTGTGTCCACGATAGGTACGGGTTAGGGAGAATTCCCCTAATTTGTGTCCCACCATGTTTTCGCTGATATAAATAGGGATAAATTTGTGTCCGTTGTGGACAGCAAAAGTGAGTCCTATCATATCAGGGCTAACAGTACTACGTCTTGACCATGTTTTGATAACAGTTTTGCTATCGCCAGATGCAGTTGCTGCTTCTACTTTTTTCTGCAAATGTTTGTCAATAAAAGGACCTTTTTTTAACGATCTAGGCACAGTTCCCTCCCCTACCTTTTCCTAGCAGTAACGATGTACTTGCTGGAAGGTTTATTCTTTTTACGTGTTTTGTAACCTTTTGTTGGCACACCCCAAGGTGAAACGGGGTGACGTCCACCGGAGGTTTTACCTTCACCACCACCGTGTGGGTGATCGATCGGGTTCATGGCAACACCGCGAACTGTTGGGCGAACACCCATCCAGCGTTTGCGTCCTGCTTTACCGATTTTGACAAGTCCGTGGTCGGAGTTGCCAACCTGTCCGATGGTTGCACGACATTGCGATAGTATCAAGCGAACCTCGCCACTAGGTAGTCGTAGGTAGCAGTAGCGACCCTCTTTCGATAGTAGCTGAGCATAGGAGCCAGCGGCACGAACAAGTTGTCCACCCTTGCCGGGTTTCAGTTCAACATTGTGAACGATGGTACCCACAGGGATAGCATGTAGGGGCAAGCAGTTGCCGGGGCGAATGTCTGCATCGGCACCGT
This sequence comes from uncultured Deferribacteraceae bacterium, assembly GCA_947313855.1. Lineage (GTDB taxonomy): Bacteria > Chrysiogenota > Deferribacteres > CAMZNJ01 > CAMZNJ01 > CAMZNJ01. The sequence continues at coordinate 1,533 of CAMZNS010000009.1, read as the reverse complement.
TGCTTACTTCGTCGCCTACATTTAGGTTTAGTGGTGCTAGGATGTAGCGTTTTTCACCATCTTTGTAGTTGAGTAGTGCGATGAAAGCGGAGCGATTCGGATCGTATTCCACCTGACTTACAACAGCGGGCACCCCTTCTTTGTTACGTTTGAAATCGATTATTCTATATTTGCGTTTGTGTCCTCCACCCTGATGGCGAACGGTAATCCTACCATTGGAGTTGCGTCCTGCCTTCTTGTGGAGCGGAGCCAACAAAGATTTTTCTGGAGTATCAGTTGTTATCTCTTGAAATGAAAGATTTGTTCTGAATCTTACCCCTGGCGATGTTGGTTTATAAACTCTTATTCCCATTCTAAAACCTCTCTACTTAAGGGAGCTCAAAGCTCTCGCCTTCCTTCAAAAATATCACTGCTTTTTTGTAGTCTTGTCGTCTTCCGACAACCTGACCGAAACGTTTCTTCTTGCCGGCACAGTGCATGGTGTGCACTTTGTCAACCTTGACATCAAAAAGCTCTTCAACAGCGGTGCGAATCTGATATTTGTTTGCCTTAGGATGAACCTTGAAAACAACTTGTTTCCCATCTTCAGACAGGGCAACACTCTTTTCGGTTAGGTGTGGCGAGCGTATTACATCGTAAACTGTTAACATTAAACCAGTACCTCCTCTACCCTTTCGACAACCGTACGGGGCATCAGTATGCATCTTGCGTTGATGACATCGTACACGTTTAGTCCGTCAACATGGAGGAGACGAACGAAGGGGATATTTTTCATTGCACGTAGTGTTTCTGCTGAGACAGAGGAGTCGTGCACAAGCAAAACTTTTCTATCCACACCAAGGGACTGTAAAAATGCGACGGCATCTTTTGTTTTGCCACTTGGCACCGACAGGCTGTCGAAGAATCTGAATGCACCGTCAGCGTGTTTGGCACTCAGGGCACTACGTAGTGCAGAGCGACGTTTCTTTTTGGGTATGCTGTAGGAGTAGTCGCGGGGTTTGGGGCCGAAAGCCACACCACCGGTTCTCCATAGGGGTGACGCTTTGGTTCCTGCCCTTGCACGGCCAGTCCCTTTTTGACGCCATGGTTTCGCACCAGAGAAGCTCACTTCGGAGCGAGTCTTGGCTGAGTGCGTCCCGCTTCTACGCGATGCCAACTGCATCACAACAACCTCATGCATTAAATGAGGTTTCACTTCGCAAGAAAATATGCTTTCAGGCAGATCCAAACTTGCGACTTTGTTGATACTCATATCAACCACATCTACTTTAGCCATAGCTGTTTCCTTTTCTAATAAATTTATATACTTCTAGCAATCGTCTTTGTACTTCTTTAGTTTTTGTAATATTCACAGGAGAGCAAATCGAAATATTGCAATCGCTTTTCCCACACTTTGGGCGGTTACCGAGCAAACACATAGTAAAAGTAGCACACCGGCAACGCCTAGCCGTTAGGATGGGTAGTACGTGTTGCGAATAGGGGCTACAAGTAGCTACGGCACAGGGCTTTGACTAACCAGCCAAGCTAATCAAA
>CAMZNS010000008.1 GCA_947313855.1 uncultured Deferribacteraceae bacterium | reverse complement strand
CAGCGAACTGATCGGCAGACAAACGCATAATATGAGACTTGTAAACAGCACCCTGACCACCTTGAGCAGAAACATCTACGCGGTAGTTACCTTCGTCAACCTCGCCAGTAATAATAGCTTCGAGGCGGTCGGAAGATGATGACCACAACGCTGTAGCATCACCATTCAAGAGCTTCTTTGTGTTGAACTCGGTAGCACTGGACACGCGGTTAACCTCTTGTTTCAATTGGTCAACCTCTTTTTGTAGCTCAGCACGATCGGACGTGGTGTATGTGCCGTTACCAGCCTGCACGGACAACTCACGCATACGAAGCAACATGTCGCCGATGGCTTTCAAGCCACCTTCAGCAGTTTGCAGCATGGATATGCCGTCTTGTGCGTTGCGGTTCGCCATTGCTAGCCCGTTAATTTGTGCTTCAATCTTCTTCGAAACTGCCAAGCCGGAAGCATCATCCACCGCACTATTAATACGTAGTCCAGATGATAGTCGTTGAATCGATGTGCTCAGCATATTTTGTGACTTCGTCAAGTTGTTTTGGGCTGTAATAGCCGTTGGGTTGCTGTAAATCCTAAATGCCATGATATAACCTCCATGTTATACGAGAGCCTTGAATTTCATGGGCAAAAGCAGGATAGTTAGTAGTTTTAGGGTGAAGATGTGGGTGGGTACCCGCAAAACCTGCCGAACGCAGCGTTGCAAAGTAAGTAGCTATGGCAAAACAGAGGCGAATTGTTAACCTAAATGCATGGTGTTAGCGTAACAGCATGCTTAACAGTCCGACTAAATTTTAAGGGCTACAAAAAGATTAGGAAGGGGATTTGACTAATTTCGCACCTGTTTTTTAGGGAACAAGTGGATACCACCCAAGCCTTGACCAGATCTCTTGGAGTCCGAACCAAAGCGACACAGTGAGATAATACCTAGCAGGGTCAATCGCCCTACTTTTATATTAAACAGAAACATACCCTTGCCATGGCTCAAAGTCCTAGGCTTTCAAGTATTGTGACTGCTGGCATCTCATTGCCGCACACACAGCTTAACTCTATGGCTAATAATAACCGAGCTTCCGCACAAGACAAAACAAGGCGAAATTTCAAGCTACTACAACTATCGCCCACCCTCAGCAAAACTTTACTCCATCTTTCATAATATTTTTTTCAATATTTATTATTGCAGGGGAAACTCACGAACAAACACCACGCAAGACAACAGAATCAACGTAGGCGGAATTATTTCCAACTCTGAAATAATTTTTATGAACCTTTTGCGCCCTAAAGCAACAAACAGAAAGGACGTAATCGGCAGAAGTGAACAAAACTTTAGTAAAAAAGTTGACTTTTGTTTTACTTCGGCTTATTATCCCTAAGTAGGACGAATTTAAAACTAGCTTTGAAGCAACACGACGTTCCTTTCAAGGCAACATAAGTACCTTATTTAAAGGTTTATGGTTTATCTCTAGTACTTGTATCAGCTGACGGATTAGCTACACAACTACTTCCCATTTGCCATCAATTTTTTAAATATCGCTAAATACTTATCTTGCCAAAGTAACTTCGAGGTGCTAACAAAGCACATAACATGGAGGTTATACACATGGCTTTAAGGATTTTTAGTAACCCAACAGCGATTACTGCACAGAACAGCCTGACAAATACACAGAAAACTCTCAGCACGTCTATGCAGAGGCTCTCTTCAGGAATGAGGATCAACAACGCATCCGATGACGCTTCAGGACTAGTTGTATCCAAAAAGATCGAAGCACAAATCATGGGTGCCGCAATGGCTGCCCGCAACGCTCAAGACGGCATATCCATGCTACAAACTGCTGAAGGCGGAATGAAAGCCGTAGGCGACATGCTCCTTCGTATGCGTGAACTTGCTGTACAGGCAGGGAACGGCACATACACCACATCCGACCGTGCTGAACTGCAAAAAGAGATGGATCAACTCAAACAAGAGGTTGACCGCGTTACTGTCGCAACCGAATTCAACACCAAAAAACTACTCAACGGTGACTCAACAGCGTTGTGGTCATCATCCTCCGACAAAGTTAACGTTATTGTTAACTCCAACGTACAGGCGGGGGACTACCAACTCGATATCACCACATCCGTGGGCAAATCAGCAGAATACTCCTCCCACATCATGCGTATTAAAGATGGCGAATTTGCAGCTGGCATAAACACAGCAACTTCTCCCAACCAACGCTCCATCGCTTACGTGAGCACACTAGAGGGACAAACCTTTGGAACCAAAGGTGATGCTTACAACATAAATGTAGGGCAACATGCCACTGCAAATGGAGGAGCAACTACAGTATCTACCTTCAAAGCTCAGGGAACATCCTCTAACTTCGAAATGGTCGGATCAGCAACTCCTGCTGACGTTGACCGATCTGGTTACCTCGAAGTAACTGTTGGTGCTTTGACCGATGGTGGCACAACAGGAGCAACCAGCACTATTGCCACTCTCAATTATAAATTTGTTGATGCCAAAACAGGTGAAGTTCTTGAAGGAACAGCAACTCTCGTAAATGGCGCTGGAACAGCAACAGCAACCATCTCCCTTGCTAATGCCGCTGGAACAGCAACCTTCGACATCACAGTGGGATTGGGCTCTCTTACTGCGGGCTCTGCATCCGACACTGCTGTAGGCACCAAAGCTCTCGTTGCTATACAAAGCAATGCTACAGCAGACATTGCTGCACTCCAAGATGGTGGTGGTGCCATATCTCTTAGTGCTGCCGGAAGCAATGCTATTCTAAATGTTGCAGCAAACAACGCTGGACGTAGTGTTACTGCATTTTATGGCGCTGGCGAACTCGGACTCCAAGACAACCTTGACGGCGTTGAAGACACTATCGACGCTCAGTACCACTTTACTGTACTAAACAGCACTACCGGAGAGGTCGACTACGGTAAGCTTCAGATCTCCTTCAACGAAACTTCAAATGGTGCTACTGGTAGTACAGCCGCTGCTGGTGCCGATGCTCAAGTTGTAGTACGTGAAGGTGGAGAGCTGGCAACTGCCACAACACGACTTGGTCAGCTCAATAACTTCATCAATGCCGACGGTGTGGACGTTTTACCCGGTATCGAAACCCTAACAATTTACGGCGGTAACGGACAACAAGCAAATGTCTACACACAAAATAGCATGACCCTCAGAGATTTCGACGTAGCACTAACACAAGCCCTCGTTACAATGGAGATGGGTGCAACTCAAGAGCTTGCAGGATCTGTTTCCGGTGCAGGAACAATCAACAACAACCTTGTGCTGTTTGATGGAAGTACTGGTACGCTCAACATGCGTGCTGCCATCCTCGGAGACGAATCAACAATCGCAACCGTTGGTGGCGAACAGCTTGTTAACGCCTTCGGCTTCAGCAAACACACCGCTGAAGCAAACTCCATCATTAACACCACAACCACCAACCTTGGAACAGGCAAAGTTGTCAGCACCGAAACTACATCGTTCTCACGACTTAGCAACTCCATAGAGGGCACAACAATCGAAGTACTCAACGCAGGTGTTAGTGCATCGGCAGCAGGGAACGTCATATCCTTCACGGGTGGCAACGAAACCACAACCATCCACCTTGTGGACAACCGCACTAACCTGCAAATTGGTGGTAACGCTGGACAAACAATTAGCGTCTCCGTTGCACAGCTCGACGGCAAAGCCTTGGGTATCGAAAGTGCATATGTTTACGACCAAGAGAAAGCTGGCGAAGCTATCTCCAAAATCGACAGTGCTCTTACAAGGGTAAACAGCTCCCGTGCTACCGTGGGTGCGCAAGTTAACCGCTTGCAGTACACAACAACAAACCTTGACACCATGCGTGAAAACCTTATTTCCGCTAACTCAAGGATTGTTGACGCAGATATTGCGGCTGAAACAACACTATTCACACGTAACCAAGTGTTGCAACAAGCAGCAACGGCTATGTTGGCACAAGCAAACGCATTGCCACAGTCAGCGTTGACACTCATACGTTAATCGCTAGGGAAGCAGTACGCTAAAGATACTGCAGGCTAGTGAAATAGGGGTTATTCACTATGGCTTTAAGGATTTTTAGCAACCCGACTGCCTTCTTGGTACAAAATCACTTAACCAGCTCACAAGCTGCGTTACGACAGTCCATGGAGAGGCTATCGTCAGGAATGCGTATCAACCACGCTTCCGACGATGCCTCTGGACTCGTTGTTTCCAAAAAACTACAGTCGCAAATCATGGGAGCGGCTGTGGCTTCTCGCAATGCTCAAGACGGCATCTCACTCTTGCAAACGGCTGAGGGGGGGGATGAGAGCCATTAGCGATATGCTACTTCGAATGCGTGAACTAGCTGTTCAGTCTGGCAACGGCACTTACACCACATCCGACCGTGCCGAACTGCAAAAAGAGATGAACCAACTCAAAAACGAAATTAATCGTATCTCCGGTGCCACCGAATTTAACACAAAAAAACTCCTCAACGGCAACGCTACAGCACTCTGGTCCTCTTCAACCGACAAAGTCAACCTCATCATCAACTCAAACGTTCGTGCTGGCGACTACCGACTGGACATCTCAACAGCAGTCGGACGATCGGCACAATACTCCTCACATATCATGCGTCTCAAAGGTGGCGAATTCGCCGCAAGTGTTACCGGCGACAAAGAAAACATCGCCTACGTCGGCACACTCGAAGGACAAACCTTCGGAACCAAAGGCGACTTCTACAACATACACGTTACTGACGACTCCGGTATCAAAGATACATACGAACAAATTATCACAACAGCACTGGAAACATTCCTCATCTCTGCCGTGGCAACATACCTCAAAAACGAAGTAAGCAACGATATGAAGAAACTTCCCGGAATAAAAATCGGTGAATTCGCCAAAGGAACTGCTAACGGCGACCTCAACTCAATCTTCGGCACAATTACCATCCCCCAAATACAAAACAACAACAACTTCGACGTGGACTTCAAACTCGAATCAGGAACCGCTTTCGCAGCTGGAAAGGCTGGTATCAGTGGCAACATCGCCCTAACATCGAAAACCCTCGTACGCATACAAGGGGATACTAGTGGATCAAACCTAGCAGACGGCGGTGGCGTAATCGTTATCAATAGCGACGGGGGGGAACACTCACAAATCGGTGGCGGAACCATAGCCGTAAAGTACGACCCTGGGGAACTCACCAAAAAAAATAACTACGACGGACTGGAAGATCTCAGCAAAGTAATGGTACACTTCACAACAGGCACACTACAATTACGCACCGCACTACTCGGATCATCCTCAACACTAGCAATCGTTGGATCAGACGAAATCGTCAACGCCTTCGGATTCGACAAAAGTATCAAAGAACTGAATTCAGTCGTAAGCATTATCACTTCAGACATGCGAACAGGGAACATCATCGCACAAGAAACACTTGCCTCAGCCTACCTCAGCAACTCCATTCAAGGAACCACCATCGAAGTTTTAAACGCAGGCGTAACAGCTACTGCCAACAACGGGAACATCGCCTTCAAAGGTGGCAACACAGTCGCATTTATCCACCTTACAGACAAAAGCACCAACATGCAAATCGGCGGAAACGCTGGACAACAAATAGGCATCTCCATAAAACAACTGGACGGAGCTGGGCTAGGAATTAACGATGCGTACGTTTACAGTCAGAAAGAGGCACAAATCGCGTTATCCAAAATAGACAGTGCTCTCACAAAAATGGGGAGCTCACGTGCAACTGTTGGGGCACAAATGAACCGACTGCAATACACAACAGTCAATCTCGACACAATGCGTGAAAATTTGATATTTGCACACTCAAGGATAGTGGACGCTGACATTGCTGCCGAAACAACACTACTCATACGCAATCAGGTGCTACGCGATGCTGCCACTGCCATGCTGGTGCAAGCAAACATGTTACCCCAATCGTCCCTGTCCCTCTTGCTTAACCTTAGTCCCTCTTAAGTCAATACGTCCTCTAAGTCAATACGTCCTCATAAAAGTTTTATGAACAAAACCACACATAGTTGCTCATATCTATAGGGGTGGGTGTAGAATAACCCCTCTACCCCACCCCACCCCAACGCTTGGGGCTGGCAATAGTACCACCACTTTTAGGGTGCACTCCCATAATGTCCATAAGCTTCATTGTCATGAATGACGCAACATCCTCCAAGTTTATCGGATTAGTGTAAAACCCTGGCATTAAGGGAACAACATTAGCACCCGCCTCTTTTATGGTTGTGAGGTTACGAAGGTGTATGAGCGACAGGGGCGTTTCGCGAAATGCAATAGTCAGATTGCGACCCTCTTTTAATGCAACATCAGATGCACGCTGTAGCAGGTCGGAACTAACGCCAGCCGCTAAGCGACCAACAAAACCTGCTGAGGCTGGTATAATCACATAGTTGTCTATCAAAAACGATCCACTAGCCGGTTTCGCCCCAATATCATCGCAATCGTAGTAAGGTGCATCAACACCAATATGGCGAATATAATCCTGTGGCGACAAAATTTCCGCGGAAAACTCTAAAGACGCATTAATCAAAGACGCACGACTGAACGACAAATGTAGCTCTACGCCAGCCGAATCCAGAGCACGTATCAACGACCGTGCGTAAATCGAACCGCTAGCACCACCAACACCAACAAAAACTTTCACACCAAACCTACCTTTCGTTATGAATTACCGCCGTGGGTCACGAGTTACCGCCGTGGGTCACGAGTTACCGCCCCCACCCTCCATCTTCATGGTGTACCCCGCACCCTTCATGAACGCCACATCCTCCTCCAAACGATTCCCTTTGAGGGTGAGGTAATCCCCGACCATAACTGCCGAGAACCCTGCTTCCAAGGCTTGACGTTGGAAGTCGTACGACAACGCCTGTCTGCCTGCACAGAACCTTAGGGACGTCTTGCCGAGCATCAGCTTAAAGATGGATATGGCACGCAACAACTCATCCTCACCGAGGCGACGATTCCCCGCCATGGGGGTGCCGGGCATGGGGTTGAGTATGTTGAATGTGACAGATTCCACTTCGAGGTTGCGAATATCGTCTATCATGCTGAAGCGATCGTTCCAGGATTCGCCGAGCCCCACAATACCTCCGCTACATATTTCCAGCCCTGCCTCTTTTGCGGCAACGATGGCGTTGATACGGTCTTGGTGCGTATGGGTGGTGCATATTTTGGGGTAGAATTCTGCACTTGTTTCGAGGTTGTGGTGGTATCGCGTGAGTCCTGCTTTTTTGAGTCGTTCCCCTTGGTTGCGATCGATCATCCCCACTGAGGAGCAGTAGCTCATGTTTGTGGATTCGCTTAGTTGTTCGTAGTAGTCTACTAGGGTATTTTCGTCGGCTTTGCGTAGGCGACCACCCTGCATGACAAGGCAGTAGCGATGGACGCCTGCCGCTTCCATGAATTTTGCACCCTGTTCAACCTTATCGTAGGGTAGGATGGGGTATTTCGGTGCCTCTGTTTTGAAGAAGGCGGACTGTGTGCAGAATGAGCAGTTTTCGGAGCACCCTCCCGATTTTGCGTTAATGATGGCACACAGCTCCAGCTCTTTGTTTGGATTGTTTATTTCTGATGCGGCGTTGAGTACCTCTTGCAGTGGTGCGTTGACTAAATCTTGTGCCTGTTTTTTTGTTATCATAAATATATTCCGCCATGCCTTCTGTTATATTTGTAATCATACTCCTATGGTGTGCCAATGAGTACGGTTCCTGAGGCGTCGTACACCCCTGTGATTGTTTTGTTTGTGTCCATATTTTTTACGCTAACAGGTTCGCCGATGTAGGCGTCTTCCACCAATTGTCCGCTGGATTCTACAACAATGGCACCGCTGGAGTACCGCACAGGGACGATACTACCTTTTTTGGCACTTGGTGCACGTGTTAGGTGTTCTTCGAGTATGGGTTTCCCCTTGCCGACGTATTTCGTTGCCACAAATTTGTCGATATTTGTTGCTAGGTCCCCTTTGAGGAATGTGATGTCCACCGCCTTACGAGCTACCCTTCCTCGGAATGCTTCCCCCCGAGATATGGGCATGGATGAAACATACCCTTCTTGGTAGGCACGCACGTAGACGTTGACCTTTGCAACATCTTCGCCACCACTTTGGAGTTGGAAAACTGTGTTGCCTAGTGGTGAGGCACTGGTGAGCGTGGCTGAGACGCCGTAACTGTTGCCGATGTAGATGGGTTGTCGAATGTTCACACGCTCCACGGAAACATTGTACGACGGGTAGTATTCGCCGTAGTAAGCAACCACCGCCTTTGCAACCTCGTCTTCGCCAACTTTATAACCATCACGAATAACGGTTATGATGTTGTCGGATTTGTAGACAATATTTTTCTGTGCTGTAATCCTGTCCATCTCGCTACGCAAAATTTTCCTTGTTTCGCCGTATTTAATACCGCACACAAGGGGTTCGTCAGACACAATACCTAGGTCGGAGGCGACGAGGCAGTCGGAGGAGATGTAGACGACCGTTGCACCTCGTGCGATGCTAGGGAGTAGCAACGTTAGCACTACCATCGTGAGAAGCATGAGTGTGACAGGGTTGGCTACAAGGGGGGGTGTGCTCCTGTTGTTGCTCCTGTTGTTGCTCCTGTTGTTGCCCCTAGTTGAAGCTGTAGTATTTGGACTCAAATTAGCCTCCTCCAGTTTCGCACCTTGATTGACTGTTACGGTACTGTTACGGTACTGTTACGGTACTTCCACCGCACCCCAATCAACTAACAACAGTATGATGCAAAAAAGGTGTTGATGCAACACTTAAATGCTCCACCAACACCCCTGCAACTATTGTACAGCACTGTGCACTGTGCACAGTACCCATAGCAATAACTAACGTTTCAGACCGATTACCGTTTGTAGCATATCATCGCTGGACTGAATGGATCGTGAGTTAAACTCGTACGCCCTCTGACCGGATATCATGTCAACCATCTCTGCAACCACGTTGACGTTGGAGGACTCCGTTGCTCTGTGCATTAGCGAGCCGTAGTGTTCCGACTGTGGCAAGCCGACTTGTGGTGCACCTGAAACTGTGGATTCGAGGAATAGGTTTTGTCCCATGGCGTGTAGCCCTTGTGGGTTGATGAATGTTACAAGCTCTATCTGTCCAAGCTCCACAGGGTTGACGTTACCGGGGGTGGAAACAGTAACAGTACCATCACGACCGACGGTGAAGAGTGTGGCATCGGGTGGAACGGTAATGCGGGGTAGGAGGTAGTACCCATCGGAGGTAACCACGGAGCCGTCGGAGTCTAGCTTAAACGAGCCATCACGGGTGTACCCCGTATCCCCATTGGGTAGCTCTATCTGGAAGAACCCTCGTCCGAGTATGGCAATATCGTAATCGTTTTCGGTAACAACAGGTGAGCCTTGGGTAAATATTTTGGTGATGGAGGCAGGTTTTACGCCGAGCCCGACCTGTATCCCTGTGGGGTGGTTGATGCCGCTACTGGTAACAGCACCGCTGGGCAACACCTCTTCGTAAAGGAGATCTTGAAAGTTTGCTTTGTCCTGCTTGTACCCGATGGTATTTACGTTTGCTAGGTTGTTGGAAATGGTGTCGATGTAAAGTTGCATGGATGTCATGCCACTTGCCCCTGTCCATAGTGATCTCAACATAATGTCGCTCCGTAGTAGTTTCTGGTTATTTTATTTATTCGTTCGTTAGTTAGCTTCTGTGGTTATTCGACTATTCGGTTGTTCGGCTATTCGGCTATTGTACCGTTCCGATTTCAGAGGATGCCTTGCCGTTTATCTCGTCATGGGTACGCACAAGGCGACCATACATTTCAAACGAGCGTGTGGCGTCGATCATTTGCACCATTTCGTCCACAGGGTTGACGTTGCTCCCCTCCAAAAAACCTTGCATAATGTTTGGCGTTGCGGTTCCTCGTGGGAATGTTCCTATTGCGGCGTAAAGGTTTCTGCCCTGTTTCTGCAATTTGTCCACGTTGTCGAAGGAGCTCATTTCGAAGTTGCCCATTAGTTCGCCGTCGAAATATATCCCCCCATCTTTGGCAACAATCACATCACCCTGACCTACTCCATCCACTGCCAAGGTGTCTAGTTCGCCATCAGTGTTGCGAATAATCACGGGGAACCCTTCACGCGTGGACAGAAGCCCATCGTTGTTGATGGTAAAGGCACCGTCGCGAGTGTATCGAACACCCATGGGTGCATCGATGGCGAAGAATGCTTCACTGTTGCCGATGGCAATGTCGAAGGGGTTGTGTGTTTCACGCATGGTGCCCCTGTCGAAATTGGTGTAGATGTTGTCCATTCGCGATGTGGAGTTGATGGTTTTGTTGTACAAGGTTTCACGAACAGCATTTTGGGGGAACCGTGGATCGTTCGGCTGGTAAAGGGTGAACACAGGTCTGTCTTTTTTGTATGAGTCGGTGTTAACGTTGGCCAGGTTGTTGGATATCACGTCAAGGCGACGCTCCGAAGCAACCATACCGCCCACTGTGGTGTAAATACCGTTTAACATTTAACGTACCTCGCAATAAAACCGATTAATCTACTAATACCGAAACCTAAAAACTTACTGAAGCAGGTTGCTTACGCCATCGTTTAGTATTTTGTTGAGACCAGCGTAAGACAACGACTCAGCACGATTTGCCGACGTGGAGAACTGTGTGTAGTACCCCGGATCGCTGACACTGCGTGCGATTATCGACGATTGGAAAACAACAACCTTGTCACGCTTATCAATAACCTTCACGTCAACATGGGAAAGATTTGCACGGTAGGAAGATACGGTCTCCCTAGCCGACACCAACGCAACATACTCTGCGTCGTCGATGTTGTTGACAACGCTACCGTAGTATCTTGTGTTGAAAAAGGCTTTGGTAATATTCATGGCGTAGGAGTCGAATCGACTCTGATTTTGACCGTCGTTAATCTCAACGCGGACAGGGGCAACGTACACCCGTGAACCGCTTGGTATCATGGAGAATATTTCGTAGGAAAAATCCATGTAAGAGGGGGCTGTTTTGTCGCGAACCAATGACGATACGCTAGCACGATCCTCTAAGGTCACAGCTGTGTAGGCGACCAAACCGGTGGTGCTCACAACGGTGCAAGATGATAGCACCAATCCCCAAATCATAACAGCAGATAGTAGTAGCAGTCTAATAACTCGTTGTCTCATAATACCCTCACACACACATCGATTCACATGTTTTGCGAACCTGATTTAATATGTAAAGGTAGTAGCAATTATCATGCCACCCTACTGTTGCCCAAAAAATAGGCTAAGCCTCAGCTGCCTCCAAGTGGTTATCCGCCAGACTCTCAAGGGAAGAAGCGAATAAATCCTCTAGCTTTTCAATTAGCTGAATCATGGTTACGGAAGACACAGCTGAAAGCTTGATGTAGCGAAGCATACGCTCTTGCACATCCTCGACGCTGTTCTGAATATTGCACAAATCCATGATAATGTTGACAAGGTAGGGCTGAACGTAGTGCATGATAATAAGGTAGAAACTCTCCTCAGCAAACATGCCCACCATACTGCTCTGCACCTTATTGAAAGCATCCGTTAGCTTCATGTGATCAACAGATCTGGAGTTGCCACCTGCTAGGTTGAGTTTCCCCGCCTCAATCTGATCGTTAATGCTAATAACTTCAGCATATCTACCCATTGTGTATTGGCAGTACGATACCCCCTCTTTGAGACGCTTTTTCACCATCGCCAAGTCGTTATCCATAACACTTTGGCTAAGGGGGGTGGTGCTGTCGTTAATTATGCTTGTTACATCGTTTGCGTACCCCTTGGGCGTAACATACTTGTCTATTGCCTCGGAAAGTGCCAACAGCTCTGTCCCTTCTATCTTAGCCCCCCCTTCAGTGGCATTGATGACACCACCTGCAAACTTCAGTGCATCCTTCTCCATGTATCTGCGAAACATATCCCACACTTGGGTTGTACGCAGTGTCGGAACATAGTTCCCCTCCACTTCCAAGTCCACATAAGCATGTGCGAACTGTTTGTCTTGCTGACTTCCGTATGTTGTTCCTTCCGCATGTGTTTTGCCATCAGGTGCGTAGGCGAAGTCCTGTCCGATGAGGATAATCTTGTCGCATCCCATGTATTCGAGGATACTGAACGCCATGTTGGATGATGATGGTCCAATCTCTATTAATGGTCCACGTTCTATTCCAAGCCATTTGAATGTTGCGAAGTCACGGTAGACAATCACCGGTTTTGCGGGGAAGTTGGCGTATGTTTCTGGTCGTACCACAGGGCATGCGGTGAACAATGTGTCTTCAACAAAGCCGGGTTCGACACCGTCAAACAGTTTGGCGGTCTCTAGTACACGTTCCAACGAGGTTACGGCGTGGGGTTTGATGCCATACTCCTGCAAAATACGCACGGACGCATCCACGGAAACAATTACAACCTGATCCTGAATACTCTTCAACAGGTGTATGTTTTTCTTCAGCGATGGACCTGTGGACACCACAACGCCGACCCGCCCTGCAAACTTCCCTTTCAGCGAGTCGATACCGGGGCTTTTGATGATAACGTCGATGTTTTTGATTGTGTTGACGATACCGATTAGTGAGTCTTCGGGATCGTTACCGTAGTGGTTTAGGATGTTGGCGTACGCCATTCTCATCCCGCTGAAAAACGTGGAGTACCTGTCTTTGTAGGCACTGAAAAGGTATGGTGTTTCCACAAACGACTGTGATTTTATGTAGTATTTCAGGTCTGCCATATCGCCGTTGAATAGTTCCACAAGGGTACGTGAAACGTTGTTGTCGTCAACCTTGCCCACAAATATTTTTAGTCGAGGGTGTGCTAAGAATGCCGTCAGGTCGCGTTCGGAGAGTGCATGAAACAGTATCTCCACGTCTGCCTCGTACACTATGAAGAATGTGGCTTTGTCTGTGTATTTGGTACTGACAAAGGCGTTCATGTGGTAGCCTAGCCCGAACCCAAGAACATAAACCAACCTGTTGAGGTATGTTTTTGATTGACGCACATCATCCAGCGACGAACCTTTGGGACGACTAGGATCGTAGACAAATTCGTTTGTGATTTTGTCGAATAGGTTCGCCTCCCCGCCCCCCCTTTTTACAACAGTGTATCGCCTTGTTTCAGATGCTTCGATTTCGCGTATTTGCGATACGATATCGCTGTACTTTATGTTGAGTACCGCCAAGTTTTTTTCTAGCAATGAAGACATAATGTGAACCTCACAATTTTCGTCGCAATGGGAGTGTGGGAGTATGGTAGCGTGGTCATGGGGGGGCACAGCCCTACAGCGTCCTGTGCTACAGCGTCCTGTGCTACAATATATTTCGAATATCGTTTATAAACACAAAAGCGAACAACCCTAGTAGGAAAAATACCCCTGCATACAAGGACGCATTCCCTAGTACTTTGAGTGTGTTCGAGTTGGGGAAATACTTCCGTGTGGTGCCCGCAAGGATGGTGCCCACAATATTACCTCCATCCAAAAGGGGTATGGGCAACATGTTTAGTATGGCAAGGTTTGTGCTAATGTAGGCGAGGAAGATGAGGGTTGAGTACGCCCCACCGGCTGTTGAGTCTGCCGTTAGCGTAATCACCGCCAAGGGTCCACCTAGGGCGGTCAGAGACAGGGAACCGTTTACAAGCCCCCACACCATCCCAAGGATGTTAACGGCCATCTTCGTCAAACGACTCACAGAAAGAATCGCCGACTCGACAACACCATATTTAATGTAAAGGTAGTTGGGGGTAGCCTGAATACCAAGCCACGGACGTGTTGTGTTGCCTTCACCATACACAACCCCCAGCTCTATGGGTATGTCCACATAGTCACCATCACGCAAAACCACCACGTCGATATTATTGCTGCCACCACCACGGTTATTCACCGATCGAACAACATCCATCCAAGAATTGATAACCCGCGAGTCGATGCTAACAATCCTGTCGCCAGCCGAAACACCTGCCACAGAAGCGGGGGAATCATCGATAGTGCGAAGAACCACAGGTGTGTAGGTGGGCTCAATCCCCAGCTGTACTGCCAAATCGGTACCTTTGTTGAGGGTGCTAATATCAACCTGCCACTTTTTCACCTCACCATGGCTGAAGTATTCAATCGTTGTTGTATCGTCCTTGATATTTGCTAGGTATGCGTTGATATCCCCTAAGTAGTTGACACGTTTGTTGTCCACAAGAAGAATAATGTCCCCAGACTCTACACCTGCTTCAGCGGCAAAGGAGTTGACCTGAACACTACCAACAACGGGGAGCTGTCTCGGTGAGCCCACTAGTAAAAATAAGAAAAAGAACAATACAAATGCTGTAGCAATATTTGCCAAGGGACCCATAACTAGTATGAAAACCTTCTGCCACCCCGTTTTCGTGCTATACGACTCCTTACGCACAATAGCATCGGAGATACCCTGAACCTCGTTGCTATTGCTATTGTTGAGCATGCGTATGTAACCGCCAAGGGGAATAATTCCAACCTTGAACATAGTTCCGCGAATACGAATCGAATAGATAGGGCGACCAAACCCTACGGAAAAATCCAACACCCGAACGCCAACAATTTTTGCAGCCACAAAATGACCCAACTCATGGACGAAAATGAGTGCAGACAGTACTAAAATGGCTATAATTATTTCAAACACTACAAACCTACCTTAATCTTTTCATATATTGCGTCGATTTGTGCTGTACTTCGTCAACAAGGGACTGAACACCATCTATCGTACCCGTATCGGTCTTGTACAAAAACTCCGAATCAAGGATGTGAGCCACCACCCTAGCAATATCGTTGTACCCTATGGTATCGTTTAGCAAACCGGCAACTGCCATGTCGTTGGCAGCATTCAAACCGATATAAACGCAAGGGCTATCCACCTTCAACGCCTCCTGTGCCAACCCCAATGCAGGGAAACGTGCCGTATCGGGTGCCTCAAAACTCAGTGTCGGATACTTCAACATGTCAAACGTGGGCAACCCCGTCTCAAGACGATAGGGGTAACCTAACGCAAACGCAATGGGTGCCAACATACTCGGAACACCCATCTGGGCAATAGTCGCACCATCCTTGAAAACAACGTAAGAATGTACAATACTCTCACCATGAACAACAACGTCTATCTTGTCACCAGGCATGTCAAACAAATAACGTGCCTCGATGAGCTCCAAACCCTTATTCATCATTGTAGACGAATCAACGGTAATCTTCTGACCCATGCTCCAGTTGGGATGAAACAACGCCATCTCACGCGTAATCCCAGCCATCATGCTCGGAGTAAATTTGCGGAAAGGACCACCGCTCGCCGTAAGAACAATCTTGGCAACCGAAGAGGTATCCTGACCCATAAGGCTCTGAAAAATGGCGGAATGCTCGCTGTCAACAGGGATAACACCCGGACGAACAATTTGAGCACCAGTGCCAGCACCAGTGCCAGCACCTCCGAACATGGCACCAAACGTGTCGCCCGAGACACCCGAGACGCCACCACCCGACACACCACCAAACATCTGAGAACCCCCGCCCATCTCCGCAAATATGGGCATCAATATATGACCACCCAGAACCAAAGACTCTTTATTCGCCAAAGCAACGGGAACACCAGCATTAGCAGCAGCATAGGTGTACTCCAAACCGCTAACACCCTCTGAAGCAACCAACAATAGGTCGATATTCTCCAAATGAATGGCATCCAAAACAGGCTGACTACCAATCTCAGACGTAACAAACAGCTCGGGCACACCATGGGAACCATGATTGCAAGTAAGCAACTCAAGCTCAGAGCGTCGAGTATGTGCCGTCGCAAACTTCAAATGAAACCGACCACGGTTGCTGTTCAAAACACCGATGGCCTGCTCACCAATAGAACCTGTAGCACCTATTATACCTAAACGAATCATAAAATATACTCTAAATAAAACTTGTATCGAAAAAACTAAACACTAGGAATACATCAAATACAGCGTAAACACAGGCAAAGCAACAATAATCGAATCCATACGATCCAAAATACCACCATGACCAGGGATAGTACGACCACTATCCTTCACACCAACAGATCGCTTGAGCATGGACTCAAACAGATCACCAAAAAACGCCGAAGTCGCAATA
The DNA here is from genome assembly GCA_947313855.1 of uncultured Deferribacteraceae bacterium. Taxonomy (GTDB): domain Bacteria; phylum Chrysiogenota; class Deferribacteres; order CAMZNJ01; family CAMZNJ01; genus CAMZNJ01. Next base: position 22,608 of record CAMZNS010000008.1, on the reverse strand, counting down.
ACCACAGCAAACGTTGCCACACTGCTATAAAGGAATATGTTGCCCAAAAATATGTTGACCACCACTAAAAAAACGAACGACACAACATAACCACCAATCAACCCCTCCCAAGTCTTGGAAGGACTAATCAGGGGCACAATCTTGCGACGACCAAACAGTGAACCGGTAAGGTAAGCACCTGTATCGAACCCCCAAACACCCAAAAATAACAGAACAATATAAACATCGCCATAAGACTTTAACGTAATGAAAAATGTGAAGGGCAAAACAGCATACGACAAAACAAACAACGGATAACCAACACTCTGGGGAACACTACCTGTGGGCGTCCTCGAAAATATCTTCAAAATAAAAAAGACGAACATCAAAACCACTACTGTGGACACAGAAACAATATCGTAAGACCTAACGTAAATAAACCATGGCGTAAACATGCCCAAAACCACAACCACAACACTAGCATTACCATCGATATCTAGCATCTTGCAAAGCTCAAAACTAGCCAAAGAACCAAGAAGAGCAAGACCTAGCATGAATATCAAAACGGGAGCATAGAAAAAAACATACACCGCAAGGGGCACCAACACTAACGTGGATACAACTCGTAATGCGAAATTTACGTTCAAAAGTTTGGTCATAATGGACACCCGCCACTTTATTTTGTCTGTAGAATCCCAAATACTTGCACACAAGGTGCACGCCCGTGCATGACTCGACTGCGACTGCGACGGCGATTGCAACTACGATTGCGACGGCGACGGCGACTGCAACTGCAACTGCAACTGCAACTGCAACTGCAACGACAACTGCGACGGCGACTGCAACTGCAACTGCAACGACAACTGCAACGACAACTGCGACGGCGATTGCAACTACACCAACGAGAGGACAGCATCGTCCCCGTTTACATTTTTCGATCTAGTGTATCCGTTGGCTTCGGCAACCTTCATGAACCATCGATTCGCCTCGGTGTAGCTTTGTGCCACTCCGCGACCTTCGCAATACATGTATCCTAGGTTGTACTGTGCAATATCGTTCCCTTGGTTTGCCGCACAAGTATACCAGTGTACTGCCTGTTTGTCATCCTTTTCCACACCGGTGCCTGCGGCGAACATCATAGCGAGCTGATTTTGCGCCTTTGAATGACCTTGATGTGACGCTTCTTGAAAGTATTTAAAAGCAGTGTTTTCATTTTTCCGTACCCCTTTACCTGTTTTATAAATCATGCCCAATTTGTATTGAGCTTCGTCGTATCCTAGTTTTGCCGACTGATGGTAGTAGGTCAGTCCCTTGTTTACGTTGGCATCCACACCGTTGCCGTGAATATGCATTAGTCCGAGGTAGTAGAATGCTTCTGCGTGTTGGGGGGCGTAGTCGGTGGTTTGTTGCCCCTTCCGCGAAATATCTGTACCCTGCTGAAAGTATGCTAGTGCGTCGTTGTAGTTAATTTCCGCCCCTAGACCGTAGTAGTGGTAAACCCCTAGCATGGTTGCAATACGTGCGTGCTCTTTTGGGGATGTTGCCCCCTTGAGCCCCTTTCGCAGTAGTTGGTATGCTCCTCGAAAGTCGCCTTGGTTTAGAAGGGTATCCACCGCCTCCATAGGGAAGCCTGTTCGCCTAAAGATTTTGCGGTATGGGGTGGGTATTTTTGTTGTCGTGTTCTTGCGTTTTTTGGCGGCTACACGAAAATACTTCACCATTCTTGAACACCTCGATACTACTCTTAGGCACCGACAGCGTACAGGGTTGTCGCTACGTGGTACGCATACTTAGCAAGCAATAACCGTGCCAACTCTGGAGCATTTTTGTAAGGGGTGGGGACGTGCAGACGTGGGGACGTGCAGACGTGGGGACGTGCAAGCGTGGGGACGTGCAAGCGTGGGGACGTGCAAGCGTGGGGACGTGCAAGCGTGGGGACGTGCAAGCGTGGGGACGTGCAGACGTGGGGACGCAAAACAGTCCACACAACCATGGGGCGGTTACGTGGACTGCTTCACTCTCATATTTAGTGCAATGGCTATGGCAACCGTGGCTACGACCAACTACTCCCTTTCAGTGGCACTGCCGTGTGTGCCGTGTGTGCCGTGGCAACTGCAAGTACAACCCTCCACATGGGCAGCCCCCTGAGGAGGCTCATCAGTGGTGACTTGCGGTGCCTTCATCGATGATTCCCGTGCATCAAGGTAGGCGAGGAGTAGCTGTACTAAAAACGCTGCCACTGGGAGGGCAATTATCATCCCTGCAAGACCATAAAGCTTCGCACCGATAAACAGGGACACTATTACGACCACAGGGTGAATATTCATCCTGTTCGCCATGATTCGCGGTGTTACCAGATACCCCTCGAGGGCTTGGGTAAACATCAACCATAGCACAAACATTAAGGGGTGCAGAAGATCAAAATTGTGAATAAATGCGAGGCTTGTGCCAAGGGTGAAGGCGGTTAACGCCCCCAAGTAGGGCACGATGGACAGGTAACCAAAGAATGCCCCTAATATGAACCACATGTCCACACCACCAATCTTCAACCCGATGGTGTACATTATTGCAAGGAAGGTGGCAACCAGTATTTGTCCTTGGAAAAAACCCACAACTTTCTGACTCATCTGATCGTAATAGTACTCACCGTTTGGCACTTTAATGGCGATAAGGGCAAGAAATACCCCCTTCACTTTCACAAAATCCTTCATGAGATAGAAAAGCAGTATCATTATAATACCCAACTTCCCAGCAGCAATCAGGGTATAAATAAACGAGTTCGACAGCTTTGTAAGTGTTGTCAGTGTTATTTTCGACAGATCTTTTGCACTATCTGTTATCAACAACTTCGTCCTGTCTATGTAGTCGTCGGGCAACACATCAACAATATCATCAGGAACAGCAGCAATAGCCATTTGAACCAGCTGAGGTGCCTGTGAAGCCAAAAATAGTAGCTGCGAAAGCAAGATAGGGATTATCGTGAGCACCAACATAAGCATAATGCTGACCATCCCCAACACAACCATGAAAACAGAGGCTAAACGAGGGATGTGCAACTTCCGATGCAGGAACGTTACCAATGGATCAAGCAAAAATGCCAACACAAGGGCTATCAACAGGATCGATACGGTGGCACGTATGTAATACAAGGTGTACAGAGCTATCAGAAAAAAGAATACCTTGAACATGGTAGTAAATGTAATATTCATACTGCCCCCTAAAAATACACCTCTCACTACAAAAACTTAACACAGCGGAGACGACGTACTTGAAATTATACTCAATTCACTGTAAAATTGCAAACAATATTAGTAAACAATTCGCACTGAACACAAAAACTAAGGGGGCATCGTGAACCTTGTTGTAGGACACCAACACACCAAATCCATCTTTATCAAAGCAAAAGAGAACAACCGTATCGCACACTGCTACCTACTACACGGCAGGGAAAGCATCGGCAAAATACTCTTCGCCATGGAAACAGGACGAATGCTAAGGTGTACCAACAAAAGCAACTACAACAACTGCAACTGCCAACCATGCTCACAATACAACAACAACGGCGGCGAACTACAAACCACACTCATCCAACAGGAAAACCTCTCCATACGAACCGTCAAAGACGTCATAAACCCTAACGCACAACTGGCTGTAGCACACAACAACAACAGCTGGAACATCATCATCATCGAAAACATACACCTCGCAAACAACGAAACCGCCAACGCAATGCTCAAAACACTCGAAGAACCCGGCGAACACACCGTCATCTTCCTGACAACAAGTAGCCTCAACGACGTTCTGCCAACAATCATAAGCCGATCAACCGTCGTGCCCATGCAAACCCTCTCACACGATAACGTTAACGAAATCTACAAACAGATCGACCAAAACCAAGACCAAGATAGCAACCACCACAGCAACCACCACTCTCTACAACAAAAACTAAGGGACGAACTCTACGACGGAACAATGGGTGCCCAAAAAATCGACGCTAACATATATTTCCAAACCTGTGATATTGTGGAAAACATACTCAACGGCACACCCGGCGGAGTTCAGCAGATGCTCGACTTGCTCTGGAAACTGGACGACAAATTAACCTTCCGACACATATGCACTGCCACATATAAAAAATGTCTTGATAATTATTCCAAAAACATGGAACATATCAATATAATTATGTTCGCCGATCACATACTCGAACTACTAAACCGATGCGACTACAACATCAACCTGGAAACAGTCAAACTCGACTTCCTGTCGAAACTGGCAACACTTACGCCCACTCCCAGTTCAGGCTGAAACGCACGGTAACAAACTGACGCAAACACGCATAACGCTGCCCCAACGCAACACCATACAAAGGAGGGCTCATGAACAACACCACTGAAATCGACAACACAGTGGCTGACTTGGAAACAGCACCCCCAAACCTAGTGTGGGTGCAACCTGTGTCACGCATAACAGACCACGTTTTATGCTGCATCAAAAATATAGAACCGCAATCCGCTCAACTCGCCATTGCACTACGATCACAAGTAATCTTCGCCCTCGGCGACACCATCGACTCCGGACGGATTGTGGCATCACACATCAACAACAACTCCAAGATCACCGCCTCACCCGCAATACGCCTCGCAAACAGCAACGACCTACTCACCCTACAACAAAACGACCAAGACCGTACCATCGCCAAACTAATATTCGCCAAACTCATCGACGACCACAACCTCGATGCCATGAAACCCGTGAGCGTTCGCTACACCTTCGATCGCACCAAGATAATCTTCTCGTTTACCGCCAAGGTGCGTATCGACTTCCGTGCCCTAGCCAGAGACCTCTCCAAGGTATTCCGTAGCCGTATTGAGATCCGCCAAATCCCCATCGAATACGAAATACGACAACACGGAACCCTCGGCTCCTGCGGTCGCATAACATGTTGCAGCCAACACCACCACTTATGCAACAACACCACACCGCCACGCTCCGCAAAAGGGGTACGAGTAGGACCATGTGGCAAAACTTTATGTTGCGAAAAGTGGTAACCGCACGCAACACACTCGCACGCAACACACTCGCACGCAACACAAATAATTCCGCCTGAAGCATATTCACACTAAAGTTTCGGCAACCTCAGACGATGTATCATTCATAACTACTATTACCATCTGCCAAAACTAGCAGACTCACAATTGTGCAACTCTATTGAAACACTCAAAGGGGGCATTTGCCATGGTTGGAATCACTCCAAACTTAACATCATCGTCTATTCAGGTTCATCTTTCCGGGTTCGGAAAAGGGTTATCATCCACCGTTGAACAGCTATCGTCTGGGATACGCCTCAATCGCTCATCCGACGACCCTGTTGGCATGTCCATCAGCAAGTTCCTCACCCTGCAAATCGACGGCTTACGTCAAGCACGTGCCAATGCTCAAAACGGCATGTCCATGTTGCAAACAGCCGAGGGGAGTATCGGAGCCATTAGCGATCTTCTCCTCAACATGCGAGAGCTTGCTGTTGCCGCTTCCAACGGAACGTACACCGCCGACGATCGTGATTACATGAATCAGGAGTTCAACCAACTACGCAACGAGATCGATCGCATTGCCTCTACAACCGAGTTCAATCGTCAAACCCTCTTCGACGGCTCAAGCACGGCTCTCTACAACACCGACAACTCAGGTATCGACTTGGCCATCACAGGTCTTCCTCAGGGTGGCAACTACAAAGTTGACTTGTCTGTGGAGGCGGGCACCAACGCTGTTTACAAGTCGAACATTATGCAACTAACCCCCGACGCCATCTCATCCCGCTTGGACTACACCACCAACACCACCAACATACACGACATTTACGCACCCAACAACCTCCATGCCGACACCGGCAACTACACCGTTGATATCGGGAGCAACCACCAAAATACCACCGCAAACATTACCGGTGAATACCGCAGTAGCAACTCATCTTGGACGATAGATGTTTCCGGTACAACTCAGCCGGTCTCCACAAACAGTGGGTATGTTGAGTTTGAGTGGCTCAGCTCCGGCAACTCCCTAGGTGCTGGTCTCGATTACCGAGCAAGGTTCGTCGATGCCATAACAGGCGAGCAAAGTGCTTGGACAGACGGGACCGCAACTGCCACCTCCTTCACCGTACTAGCAGGATCGTCCTCCGTATCCCTAGACCTCACCTCCCTAGGGGCTATCGAGCAGGGGGACAAGATCCTCATGAGCGTTAGTGCTGGAACAGGCGTAACCACCGACTTCGCCGCAAGTGGTGGCGGTACAATCGCCCTAACCTCCCCCACTGGTGCCACTGGTGCCGTGGTTACCTACACCGGTGCCTCCTCCCTTACGCCACAGGATAACTTCGACGGCATCATCGACACAAACCGCGTTAACTACTTCATTGCCGAACTCGACAGCAGTGGTGCCATCAGCGTTGGCTCCATGGCCATAGAGTTTGCCGAAAACAACAACGCTACCACCGGCGTACCCCAAACTGTTACTGGTAGCTCCGAGATTATTGTCCGTGGTGGCGGCACAACCGCAACTCGCACCACAACTGTTCGCGATATCTCTAGCTTCTACGATGCCAACGGCGTTGCTGTTCTCGACGTTAGCCCCGCAATATCGTTCAAGATAGGTGATACTCTGGCTACGATCAATATCGATCCGGGGGACACCATGGAACGGCTTAACCAAAAATTTATCGATGCCATCGTCAATGCTAACGGCGGTAGCTCCTCCTTCGCTGTAGACAAAAACCTCAGCAAGTTTGTCAGCATCCCGACCCCCGACGGAACCAACACTGTTGAAGGAACATTCATACTGCAATCGGCGTTGGCTGGGTTTCAAGGGGAGATATCCTTCCTCTCTGGGGAACAACTCGTAAACGCACTAGGCTTCTCCGTTGTTTCCGAACCCACAGAACACTCCTACAATATAAAAATCACCAACAACGACACGAAAGAACTTGTACTCGACACAGTAACATCTAGCAGCGAAACCCACGGCGTCGACGGTATCGGCGTGTACCTCAAAAACGGTATCGGCGTTAACCCACTGTGGGATAGTGCCAACAATCGTGTAACACACCACGAAGACCCCTACTCACTCAACCGCGAATTCAACTACCACGTGGACGAAAATCGCACCATCATGCAGATAGGCATATCCAAAGGAGACATCCTAGACGTATCCATACCCGAAGTTACACTAAAATCCCTCGGGCTCGCCAACTCCGATGTCAGCACCATGGATCATGCCGAAAAAAGCCTCCTTGCAGTGGACAAAGCCATGGATACCACAACCAAAGTTCGCGTCGATATCGGCATCAAAATACAACGACTACAAAGTGCCGAAACAAACATCTCCTCCACAGAAGTAAACCTCGACGCATCCCGCGCAAACTACATGGACACCGATATTGCACAAGCAACAACAGCTCTAACACGTTACCAAGTGCTACAACAGGCTGCCATCGCACTCCTCGCACAGTCTAACCAAAACTCAAACAAAGTTTTAACCCTGCTACAACGCTAAACATAAACGCTTGCTGGTAACTATTTTAATGCAACACTAAAATATTCGTGCTAATATGTACACCTAAGGGGAAGAAAAAGGGGCAAACTATGACGCAAACATACGCACAAACAAAACACAAACACAACACAAATAATAAACAACACAAACAACTTGCACCACTCATGAATGTATTCGAAACAGCCATGAATAACGGCTTTTACGGCTCGGTGGAAGTCAAACTCGAAAACGGACAGATAACTATTATCAAAAAAACAGAGTCGATAAAACTACCATGAAATCATTGCAAAACTATGAAAAAAAACTCAAAGAATATGCACACCTTGTTAACGCCAAAGACTACGTGGCAACACTAACAGAATATATTACCGAAACGTCAACCTTTGACGAAATAGCCGTCTGTGCCGGACTAATGGGGGAACTGGAAAAAACCTACTCCATACACAAAGACGCACGATACACCAACGAATACAACCACGTACTCCAAAATATCGCCCTAGGATTTGCACGGTCGCAAGTGGGGGTCATACCCATGCAGATTGTCCGGTGCTTCTTCCTCTTCGAATACTTCCAAGTTGAATGCAACCACCAAGAATTACAAGACCTTGAACAACAAATACTGGACGACCTAGAAAAATATAACCCAGAGACTCTGGAGTACAGCCCCTTCGCTGATGCTGACCCTGACCCTGACCCTGACCCTGACCCTGACCCTGATGCTGATGCTGACCCTGACCCTAATGCTGACCCTGACCCTGACGCCACAGAACTCCCCCCCCTTGAGCAAGATCGCATAAACAACTTCAAACTATCCGCAAGATCACAATCACGATACTTCTACACCCAAATACAACTCTACTACACACGCATGCTCATGGGCACAGACAACACTCGCACAACCCAAGAATTAATTACCAATATTGCCAAAGTTTACACCCCAAAAGTTCTCTCCCCCGCCGAATACAGACAAACCCTAACCCTAATATTTGGCGACATCCTCAACAGCAACTACCACCTCTACCTCGACATACTCGAAACTGCCTACCTCAAAGACAACGTCACACCCACCGCCAACGCCCTATTTACAGATACCGACTCCCAGTCAGACACAATATCGTTTTGGGATCATGCCCCCGAGGTACAAACATCAGCTATGCTGTGGTCGTTCCACGTTCTTCTCGACCATTGCAGTCAGAACTCCAGCGTTATCCCTCGCCTTTACGACATCGTCAACACCCTCCAAGCATCCCTCATCAGCACACACTCCAACAGCGTTCACCACCTCAACGCCGCCCTCCTCATCTCCTACTACCATCGCCTTGCCAGCGACCAGATGGCTTTCATCGGCAACACCCCCTCAACCTCCAACGCTGAAGATATTCTGCAATCCTACATCGTAAAACACATGGAGCCCTTGGACACCCCGCGAGACAACTCTGCAGAACGTCTCCTACGTATCGGCATCATGGCATACTCCCTGCCCAACAGCGAGTACTCCGCCCTAATCTTCAAACTCGCCACACACATCAAGCTTTTCGACGAAGACTTCACCCTGCACCTCTACAACGAACAGAGCTTCCGAAGCAGTAGCGACACGGGGATCGAACACACTTTCCACACCCTACTCGGCGACAACTACTACTCCCACCCACACCCCCTCTTCAGCACATTTGCCGAAAGTGCAGAAGGGTTACGTAGCCGTATTGCCGCTGATAACTTGGACATACTGATTTTTACCCACATGGAATACACCGACAGCTTTGTTATAAACCTAAAATCAGCACCATGCCAAGTTTACCTATCGTTATTCGACAAGATGTACAGTAGTCCCAATATTAACGCCACTATTGCCGTGTCTGATGGTTATCGACAGGTTAGCCTCGACAACACCGTCATGGAAACCTTTACCGTGGAAACACCCCTAACCATGACACCCACTGCAACACCAGACGATCAACTATTGCGACTGTTTCGAGGGCTCTACTAATAATGTACATTAACGCATCTTAACACACATTTCGGCTACGTCACACTTTACACCAACCAAGGGGATACACCATGTTGCATATCCACAACCAAACCATCGACGTAACCACCAAACCCAACTCCGGTGCACATATCGCCGCCTACAGTGGCGATATCATCAACTTCCAAGTAACATTTAGCCAACCCATCCAAGGTGAAGTGTTTTTACGCACAAACTTGGGGGGTATCCCCGAACGACGCAAACACTTGGTCAACACATACGGCAACTTGCAAACACTGTCGTCCATCGGGTGGAGCAACCATCAGCTAACACCGAGCACTCAGGGGAACACTCAGGGAAGCACTCAGGGAATCACTCAGGGGGCGACCTACAACATACACGTACCCGTGAGCGACTCAGGCAACTACGAATGCACCCTCTACTACACAGACTCCACAGGCAAAACACACTGGCTTATCGACCAAAATATTACCGTGAAAGTTATCCCCTCGTACTACTCATCCTACAACGCTGTGTACTCCCTAACCCCGCGAGTATTCCACGCAAACGCAAACACAAACACAGACGAAAACACGACGGGGAACAACCATGACTCCAACCACCCATCAGGCACATTCCAAAGCTCCCTGCCACACATCAACTACATCATCGATAACCTCAAATTCAACATCCTCATGTTTCTGCCCATCTTCCCCGTACCAGTCCACTACGGACGAATGGGCGACTACGGCTCATACTACGCACCACAAGACTACTTCTCCGTTGACCCCGCTTACGCAACCTTCAGCAAACAGTACACACCTGTGCAACAATTCGTCAACCTTGTAGCACACATCCACGGCAAAGGGGCACGCGTATTCCTCGACCTACCCGCAAACCACACCTCTTGGGCATCATCCGCGCACAACCGCTACCCACAATGGTTCGCTCGCAACAACAACAACTTCAAATCACCCGGTGCGTGGGGCATCGAATGGAGCGACTTAGTCGAACTACAATACTCCAAATCCAACAAACTCTCGCAAATGCAAACCCAATACAACACCTACTACTCAAACAACGCAACAAACTCCGCCACAACAACCACACACTACGGCGAACTCGGCTCCAAACGGTTCGAAGACCTCAACACCGAACTCATGGACTACATGGCCGAAGTCTTCCTCTTCTGGTGCAAAACAGGTGTGGACGGCTTCCGATGCGATGCCGGATACATGATCGACAAACGTATCTGGGCATACATCATCGCACGAGTAAGAACCACCTACCCAAACACACTATTCCTACTCGAAGGACTAGGCGGATCATGGGACGACACCTACGCACTACTCACTGAAGCACACATGGACTGGGCTTACTCAGAACTATTCCAAACATACTCCGCCGAAAACATCAACCGATACATCAGCAACACCGACAACTACCTCAGCAAAGGGGGGATGCTACTCAACTTCGCCGAAACACACGACAACAACAGACTCGCAACACAAGGACACAACTACGCCCTATTTCGCGTACAACTCTGTGCACTACTCAGTAGCAACGGAAGCTACGGAATTCACAGCGGTGTGGAATGGTTCGCCACCGAAAAATTCGACGTACACAAAGCAAGCTCAATATCATGGGGACAATCCCCAAACATGACACAACAACTCTGCCAACTCAACACCCTACTCGCAACACACCCATGCTTTACACCACACTCACAAACCAAAAACATAAACCAAAACCACAACTGCCAAACACTAGCATACGTCAAATACTTCAACCGAAACCAAGACACTCTACACCACGCAGCAAACAAAGGCGAAATACAACCACCCATCATGTACAAAGATAGCATGAACCTACCACTTGTCATACTCGCAAACCCATCAAACCAACAAGCAACAACAACTTTCTCCCTCAACCAATATCTCAAAAATACTCACAACACAAAATGGTGCAACGGATCAAACACAAAAACAGATCTACAAACGGTCGACCTACTAACAGGAGAGAAATACACCCTACACAGCAACCAACACAACAACTTCACCATGACACTACCACCACTAACAATACTCTGCCTCAGCGAAAGCACAACACAATTCGCACAACTACAACAACTCGAACAGATACCAGGCATCAACCAAACAATCATGGAATACCAGATGAGGCTCGACCTCTACCACGACATTGTCACCAAAGTGCACAACCAACAGGAAAACGAAACACTCTACCACCTCTTCTGCACCAACATGGCAAAATTCTTCTGCAAACTACACCAAACACCCATACCACCAGCCATCTTTGTCGACCTAAATAATAACAACACCAACACCAACACCAACACCAACAACACAACCGATACGCCGCACTACAACCGCTCCCACGAACAGAAACGTATCATCGTACCCACCAACTACTACCTTGTTGTCAAACACAACCTACCCTTTTACGTTCAGGAATACCGCAACGCCAACACATTCGCAACCAAACTCAATGACAACTCCTACGTATTTATCGTGCCACCCATGGGCGACATGGATGAGAAACAGTACCGTAGCTACCACATCGCCATGCTCCGTAGCAAACTAGTCAGCACCGACCACACCGACCACACCGACCACAGTGCCAATATCAGCACCACCCTCCACAGCGTATTCCTCAGCAACAACACAACCCTAGCCGCAAACCTCGAAAAACACACCCAAAGCGATCCCCTAGCCTCCAACCACCTCATCGACCCTGTGGGGGTCTGCACCAACAACCTTGGCGGATACGCCCAAATCCGCGGGAGCTGGGGGGAGTACGACAGCAAATACGACGCTCTCTTAGCCGCAAACTGCAACCCGAAATACCCCGTAGACCGTACCATCGTCTTGAGCAAAATGGACATCTGGCTACGCATCAACAACTACTCCTCGCCACTCAACAAAACTGTACAAAAAACCTTCACCGCATCCGTAACAAACCACCTATCATGGATATTCACACCACACATGGGCGAATACGGCGAAATACCCATTCGCCTCGACGTTATATTTTCCGAAACCACAAACCGTGTCAGCATCGCCGTGGAACTCCTAGAAACCTCACCCAACCTACAAAAATACCTAAACACAACACACCCAAACTTCACCATCATCATGCGACCCTTCATCGACAGACGAACAAACCACCATCAACAACCCGGAATACTCCCCAACGAAATGGCAAACCACCTCAAATACGACGCCCAATCACTGCAGTTCGACATCAACAACAACTACAACGTCTCCATCGAATCACAAGAAGCAACTTTCCACCACAGCATCGAATCACAACACAACAACTACACCGCCCAAGACCACAGCCGAGCACTAGGCGAACATATCGCACTGCACTCACCCGGCTTCTTCCAACTCGACCTAACTAAACACAACAAAGGAACCATAACCTGCCACGCAACACAAGACAAACTACACCTAAACACTCTACTCGACCAACTCCAAGAACAACTATCACAACAATCTACCAACAAATACAACAGCCAAAAACTACACTCCGTACTGCCCACAAACAACAACAACCCAAACAACGCCTCACAACTCGAAATACTACTACGACACTCATCTTGGCGATTCCTCGCAAAACGTGACGACGGATACACCGTCATTGCTGGCTTCCCATGGTTCCTCGACTGGGGACGAGACACCCTCATCTGCCTGAGAGGCTACATCGCTGGCGGATTCCTACACGAAAGCCACCAAGTTCTACACACATTCGCCAAATTCGAACTCAACGGCACCCTACCAAACATGATTGCCGGAAACAACTCCAACAATCGCGAAACCTCCGACGCTCCACTACTATTCATCCTTGCTGTCGGCGAATACATCCACAAAGTGGGGAACAGTAGCATCCTCAGCGAAATAGTGCACAGCACCAACGAACACAACGAACACAACAAATACGGCAACACACTCGCACACACCATCATATCCATTGTAGAAGGGTACATCGCCGGCACACCCGTAGGCGTCTACATGGACACCGATACACACCTCATCTTCAGCCCCTCACACTACACATGGATGGACACCAACTACCCCGCCGGAACACCACGACAAGGCTTCCCCATCGAAATACAAGCACTCTGGGCATACGCACTCAACCTCGCACACACCATCACCAACAACCAACGCTACAAAACCATGTACACAAACGTTAAAAGCTCCGTGGACACACTGTTTTACCACGAACACCTCGGCTACTACGGCGACTGCATCCATGCCCACCACGGACAACGCCCACAAGACGGACTACTCGACGACGCCCTCAGACCCAACCAACTCTACCTCATCTCCCTAGGAATCATTAACCCCGAAAAAAGTCGTAGCGTTGTGGCACAATGCTGGGATCTAGTGGTGGAAGGGGGTATCCGATCCCTCTCCAACCGCACCCTTGGCGTTCCCCTGTACACCTATGCAAAAGATGGTCACCCCGTGGAAAATATCCGCAACCTCTACCGCGGAACATACGAAGGGGACGAAGACACACAACGCAAACTCGCATACCACAACGGTACTGTCTGGACATTCATGTTACCACTATTCATCGAAAGCGTTCTCACCTTGGGGGGAACAGCACACCGCGACGCCTGCCTATCCATGCTTATCTCCATGGTCAAACCCTACTCTAGCGGTGCTGTGGGCTTTATGGATGAAGTGAAAGACGCCGACGCACCACACTACACACGAGGCACATACGCCCAAGCTTGGTCGTCCACCGAGGCACTTCGCGTATTTTTGTTGCTCCAAAATTCTGATAAAATATCCCCCTTGTCGTAAATTTTATTAACACCTTAGAGAGCAGAATCCCCTCAGCGAGATGGGTAATGTTCAATATTGACGCACCCTCTGCGTTATCATAACCATCCTTCGCCTAAGTTATAATATGAATTATTTTTTAACATTATATTTACTAAATAAACTTTGTGTGTTACAATAATATTGTTGGAATGTTCGCACTTACCTATTCTACTATTCTGCTATTCTGCCCTTCTGCCACCACCAATCTCTCGCCCCACAGTGCCCCCTACGCTAACATCCCAATCGATACCATTTGTATCGCACCCAAAAGGAGACATCGAATATGAAAAACCTAAACGTATTTAACGTAAAACCCAACCTGCCCGCAAATATACAGTTCCTCGAAGAGCTCTGCAACAACGTTGCTTGGTGCTGGACACCCGAAGCGGTCGACCTATTCGTTAATGGCATCGATAGCTGCACATGGCACGCCTCAGGACACAACCCCAAAGAATTCCTGTCCATGCTACCACAACAACGCTTCGAAGACCTCAGCACCGACAAACTATTCCTGTCACGCCTAAACAACATCCACAAGCAGTTCAAATCACTATCACCCACAAACAAAGCCCTCACCGATACCTCCAAAGGGTGCATCGCCTACTTCTCACTAGAATTTGGACTCCACGAAAGTATTCGCATCTACTCCGGCGGACTCGGACTTTTAGCCGGCGATCACCTCAAAAGTGCCACCGACCTCAAACTACCACTCGTCGGCGTCGGACTCCTCTACAACTACGGCTACTTCAAACAAGTTGTGGACAGCAACGGCTACCAACAAGAGATCTACTTCTCAAATAGCAACGAATTCCTGCCCATCAACGAAGAGGTCGACAAAGACGGCAACACCCTCATCATCGAAATACCCATCGCCAACCGCTCTGTGCACGCCAAAGTATGGCGTATCGATGTTGGGTGCGCCCCCCTCTACCTCATGGACACCAATATCCCACAAAACCCACACGACCTCAGAAACATCACATCATCCCTCTACGGAGGCGACGAAGACATGCGTCTTACTCAAGAGATACTCCTCGGTGTGGGGGGATTCCGTGCCTTAGTAGCCATCGGATACGAACCCACCGTATGCCACCTCAATGAAGGACACGCCGCCTTCGTTAGCGTCGAACGCACCGCACACCTCATGCGTACATTTAACCTCACCTTTGACGAAGCATCCATCCTACACTACCGCACCACCGTGTTTACCACACACACACCTGTGCCTGCCGGTAACGAACGCTTTGACGCATGGCGTGTTCGCAAATATATCGACGGTCTCTTCGAACAAACAAAAATCCCCAGCGATAGCGTCATCACACGCGGACATGCTCCCAACGAACCCAACGACGCACCTGTCTCCATGACCATCCTCGGCTTATCTAGTGCCTTCTACGTCAACGGCGTCTCCAAACTCCACGCCAAAGTTGCCCAAGGTATGTGGCAACACTTCTGGCCAAACCTACCCAAAGACGAAGTGCCCATCGCAGCCATCACAAACGGGGTCCATGCCATGTCTTGGATATCAAGCCACCACTACGCCCTTTTCAACAAACACCTCGGATACGGTTGGCAAAACAATACCCACACCAACACCATTTGGAAAAATAACTTCGACAAAATACCTGAAGGGGAACTCTGGAACGTGCATGAAAAATGCCGAACAATCCTCATCAACAGCCTACGTCGCCGTATCAAAAATAAACTGCTACTCGACTCCGTACCCTCACACGTAATCTCCGATGTGCAAAAACTACTCTCAACCGAAACACTAACCATCGGCTTCGCAAGACGATTCGCCACCTACAAACGTGCTTCACTACTACTGCAAGACAAAGAACGATTCCTCAAAATCCTCACCAACAAAGCTCACCCCGTGCAATTCATCTTCGCCGGAAAAGCACACCCCGCCGATGTTGCAGGGAAAAATATTATTCGCGAAATCATCGAATTCGCCAAAGAAAATAATGTTGAAGACCGACTTCTATTCGTGGAAAACTACGACATTAGTATCGCCCGTGTGCTCGTTCAAGGTGTTGACGTCTGGCTCAACAACCCCGTTCGCCCCGAAGAAGCTAGCGGTACATCCGGAATGAAAGCCGCCATGAATGGTGCCCTCAACCTATCTATCCCCGACGGCTGGTGGGACGAAGCATACCACCCCGGCAACGGCTGGTGCATCGACGTTGCACACAACAACAACGCATCCCCCGAATACCGCGACTTCGTCGAAGGACAAAACCTCTACTCACTACTGGAAAACAGAGTAGTACCACTGTTCTACGACCGCGGAACGGAAGGAATACCACACCGCTGGGTCACAATGATGAAAAACTCCATCAAAATGAGCCTAGGACAGTTCTCCTCCCATCGCATGGTCTCCGACTACAACAAAAACTTCTACAAACCCGCTACCGCTGAATTTACAAGACTCACTAACGACAACTGCACCAACCTCAAATACAAACTCGAAGCAAGGGAACACGTCTACCAAATGTTCCCCAAATGCCACATCGAAAAAACAATTATCACAACCAAAACACACGAAGATATCCTTATGGTCGGCTCAAGCCTAAATGTCACAAGCCATGTGTTCCTTGGCGAACTCGACCCCGACACAGTACTAGTGCAAGCATACTACGGTTCAATGGACAAAGAAGGGAATATTGAAAGCAGTAGCTACAGCATCATGGCACTCAAAGACAACCTCGGCGACGGCAACTACACCTTCACAACAAATATCAAACTCGGTGTGGCAGGGAAATTTGGCGTAACCTCGCGACTTGTTCCCAATGTTGAAAACTGGGCGGCTATCTACCCCGGATTTGTCTCTTGGTCAGAATAACCAATAAGTACGCAAAATACAACGCATGGAGGCATTGATTATGAAAGTTCTAATCGTAACCCCTGAAATAACATACTTACCTCAAGGGATGGGCAACCTTGCCAACTACGTCTACGCCAAAGGTGGCGGACTTGCCGACATATCATCGTCCATTGCTGGTGAGCTGTTCTCCCTCGGAACCGATATCCATGTTGCCATACCACACTACCGAAAAATGTACCGCGACTCCTCCCATACCCGACCGCTACACCGTGTTATTTTGCGTGAAAAAAATAAGTACTTCTCCAAACTCTCCGAAAACCGTATCCACCTTGCCAACGACGAACTATTCTTCGAACGTGAACAGGTTTATAGTAGCTACACCCTAAACGACACTAGCGTTGCAGTTGCCTTTCAGCGGGAAGTTATCAACACCATCATCCCCCGCGTTAAACCCGACATCATCCACTGCAACGACTGGATGACAGGACTCATCCCCGCTTACGCCAAGTCTCAAGGTATCAAAACCCTCTTCACACTGCACAATATCCACACCAACTACACACCACTGTCGTCTCTCAAAGAGGCGGGCATCAATACCGACGAATTCGAACAGCACCTCTACCTATCGGAAAACGAAAACAACCCCAACGATCCACTCGTCAACCTCCTCGTAAGTGGTATCTTCGCCTCCGATAAGGTCAACACTGTCAGTACCACATTTTTGGAGGAGCTTGTTACAGGTATGCACAGCTTTATCGATTGGGATGTCCGCAAAGAGGTCATCTCCAAACACTCCCATGGACACGCCTTGGGCGTCATCAATGTGCCACAGTCTAACCAAGATCCGCGAAAAGATAGGCATATTGTCATGAACTACAACTCCAAAGGGTTTTTGAAAGGGAAAAAGAGAAACAAAGCCTCCTTTCAAAAAGAGGTCGGACTCGAAATCAAACCGAATGCACCCATCCTTTTTTGGCCAAACCGACTCGATCCTGTGCAAAAAGGGTGCAGTCTGTTCTCCGATATCCTTTACCAAACCGTACGCAAATATTGGAAAGATAATCTGCAGGTTGCCATCGTTGCCAACGGACCCTACTTCGAAAACTTCCAGAAAATCGCAAAATTCCACAACCTCGAACACCGCATCGCCGTCGTCAACTTCTCCGAACGGATGTCAAACCTAGGCTACGCCGCCAGCGATTTCCTCATGATGCCATCCAAATTTGAGCCATGTGGCTTGCCTCAAATGGTTGGACAAAAATACGGCACACTACCCATTGTTCACGCAACAGGTGGACTAGTGGACACCGTCAAACATATCGACCTGAAAAAAGGTACGGGTAGCGGGTTTGTCTTCGAACACTACACCCCATCAAGCCTTGCTTGGGGTATCGATGAAGCCATTCGCTTTTACAAACAAAAACCTGAAACCAAAAATGAACACATACGCAAAATTATGTTTAACTCCTACAAAACATTCCATAGCTCCAAGGTTGCCCACAACTACAAATCCATTTACAGCGATCTCATGGCGTAACACACAAGAGGCGAAACGTGAATAAACAGAACAAAGATTCCCTTGAATGAATCTAGTTTGGGCACTAGAGTAACACACAAGAGGCGAAACGTGAATAAACAGAACAGCAACGCAGTGTCGTTTCGAAACGATCCATTCCTCGAATCGCACCAAGAGGCTCTAAACACCCGTGTGCAAAATGTTAGCAACACGCTGGAACGACTCACCGGAACACCACTAAATCAACACTCCGGCGAACAACTACAAAACTTTGCCAACGGTTACCACTACTTCGGACTGCACAAAATAGGTCGTGGTAACTCATTTCGTTGGGTAGTGCGAGAGTGGGCACCGAACGCCATTAGCATGTACCTTTTTGGCGACTTTAGTGGCTGGCGTGTTCGCACTCAGTACGCCTTCACCAACATTGGCGGTGGTGTGTGGGAGTTGATCCTCCCCAAGGGGAGCCTCTCACACGGTCAACTGTACAAATTGCGTATTATTCACAACAGCGGCATCGTTGATCGGCTACCATCGTACGCTGTTCGCACTGTGCAGGATGAGTCCACCAAGGTTTTTTGTGCTCAAGTACACCACCCTAAACTCCGTTATGTTTTCAAGCACCCCACCCCTGTGGGCACCCCCGTGGACACCCCTGTGACTGCGACTGCGACTGTGCCTGTAGCCGCCACCGACCAGCACCCTGCGACTGCGACTGCGACTGTGCCTGTAACCGTGCCCACCACCACCACGCCTAGTCAAGCACGCCAACCCCTGTTCATTTATGAAGCACACATCGGTATCGCCCAAGAAGCCGAGGACGTGGGTACTTACGCACAATTTACGGCGAACACCCTCCCCTACATCAAATCCCTAGGGTACAACGCCATACAGCTCATGGCCATCGCCGAGCACCCCTACTACGGCTCCTTCGGCTACCATGTGTCCAACTACTTCGCCCCATCATCCCGTTTTGGTTCCCCCGAAGACCTCAAACACCTCATCGATACCGCCCACAGCATGGGGATAGCTGTCATCATGGATATTATCCACTCACACAGCGTAAAAAATGAAGCCGAAGGGCTCGCCAAATTTGACGGCACGCAAGAACAGTACTTCTACCCCGGTGCCAAAGGGTATCACGAACTATGGGACTCCTACCTCTTTAACTACGGCAAAGATCAAGTACTCCACTTCCTGCTGTCCAACATTAAATACTGGAAAGAGGAGTTCTGCATCGACGGCTTCCGCTTCGACGGGGTAACAAGCATGCTCTACCACTCCCACGGCATAAACAAGGCGTTCACAAGTGTTGACGACTACTTCGATCCGAACGAAGTCAACGACGAAGCATACACCTATCTCGCCTTAGCCAACCTACTGCTACACTCCCTCGACCCCAACGCCATCAGCATCGCCGAAGATGTTAGCGGTATGCCCGGCACGTGTGCCCCTGTTGCCGAAGGTGGCATGGGGTTCGACTACCGAATGGCAATGGGGGTATCCGACATGTGGTTCAAGCTACTGGATATGCCTTACGAAAACTGGAACATGTTCTACATCTGGCACGAACTCACCACCAAACGACAAGAGGAATACACCATCACCTACGTGGAAAGCCATGACCAATCCCTTGTTGGCGGCAAAACCTTCATCTTCACCATTGCAGACTCATCCATGTACGACCACATGAACGTTGTAGGGGGCAATCTCCACCTAGACACTAGCCTCGCACTCCACAAACTCGCCCGATTCACCACCCTCTACAGTGCACAAAACGGCTACCTCAACTTCATCGGAAACGAATGGGGACACCCCGAATGGCTCGACTTCCCCCGCGAAGAAAACAGCTTCTCCCACAAACATGCACGACGACTCTGGAGCATCGCACTAGACAAATCACTCAACTACAACATGCTCATGGAGTTTGATCGCGAAATAATCCAATTCGCTCACAACTCCAAAACACTAACCCTTAACTTCGCCAATGTTCTCATCCTCAACGACGACAACGTTATCGTGTTTCAACGGGGCAACTACTACTTCGTAATCAACTTCAGCCAACACAACTCCTACGACAACTACCACCTAGAAGTCGCACACAAAACCCTTGTGCATGTGTTCGACAGCGACGAGAAACGCTTTGGCGGATTCCAACGACTCAAACACAACAACACACCCACATACACAGGCACACAAACAAACAACAATACCTACAATATACAACTCTACCTGCCCACGTTCACCGCAATCGTACTCCATGGCAAAAATTAGGGGTACTACTTTTATTTTCAGCACAGATATGGTAAACTGAACACGGCAAACCAAACACGGTAAACCGAACACGGCAAACCGAACACGGCAAACCAACCAAAACCGAAAAGGCAGGCACGGTTATGACTAATATGACTAATGCAACAGATGCACACAAACTCAATGGCACCGAATACACCCTGCACAACGATCAAACAATCCCCGCTGTTAGCTTCGGCACATACGCCTTCCAAAGCGACAAACACTGCTACAACGCAATACTCAACAGCCTCAAACTAGGATACCGTAGCATCGATACCGCCGTGTACTACAAATCAGAAGAAACCGTGGGGCGTGCCCTTACAGACGCCATTGCTGACGGATTAGTCCAACGAAATACGGTTTTCATCACTTCAAAAGTTTGGGCTGACGAACAAGGTTACGACAACACATTACGCTCATTCGAAAAATCACTAAAACGCATGCAAGTCGACTACATCGACCTGTACCTCATTCACAGACCGATCAAAACACTGTCCATCGAAACATACAAAGCTCTCATACACCTCAACCAACAAGGTGTACTACGTGGCGTCGGTGTCAGCAACTTCGTCGAACAACAACTGCAACGACTGCACGACGAAACAGGAGTCTTCCCCGTGCTCAACCAGATAGAAATGCACCCACACCACCTAAGACCAAAACTACACCAATTCCACCAACAACACAGCATTCTAACACAATCATGGCGACCACTAGGACAAGGCAAAATGCTAACAGACACAACCGTTGTCAACATCGCCAAAGAATGTAACAAAACACCCGCACAAGTACTGCTACGGTGGAGCCTCGACAAAAACGCCGCACTAGCCGTGAAAGCAACAGCTCACAACCGTATCGCCGAAAATATTAACATTTTCAACTTCTCCCTCACACCGAAACAGATGACGGAACTAGACAACCTTAACCGAAACACAACCTACGCCTCAAGGGACGCACAGGGGTACGACACCGAACTGTAATCATAAACACCCCGCAACACCAACACCGCAACAGGAAGAATACCGCAATGCATATCGTCGTTACTAGGGGGATTTTCTACAAATTCAACAAATACTCCGACCGTGCAGCCATTGCCTTTGCCTACACCGAAAAATACGGCAACATCAAACTATTTGTCCCAAGCATCGCAAACAAAAACAGTGTCCTAGTTCGACACATCCCCGGAACAATCCACCTCAACTACAAAACTAACTCCGACCTACACAAACTTATTACATTCCATGAAGACCTCAACTACGCCCACTACCTCGACACACCCGAAATCTACACACGACTGAGCATGGTCTTCGAGATGATACACTATGCCCATGCCTACTCCTACGATGACACACAGTCCCGTGCACACAGCAACAGCGACGGTGGTGGCGACGGTGGTGGCGACGCCAGCACGAGCACCGACGCCAACGCCAACACAGCTACCGACACGAGCACCGACACCAGCACGAGCACCGACGCCAACGCCAACACAGCTACCGACACGAGCACCGATGCCGCCAATGCGGGTGAGATGAACATTGATGAAATGATTGCTATGGAGCTTGCCTCACGCGAGAAGGCTATGGCGGAGCGGTATCATGGTGCCAACGCCAACACAGCTACC
>CAMZNS010000007.1 GCA_947313855.1 uncultured Deferribacteraceae bacterium | reverse complement strand
TACTATTTTTTATTACACAAGGAGGTCGAAATATGGATCAGGCAAATCCCAGTCGTAAAAACACGATCATCATCCTTGCCGCTGTACTTATCATGATAATGGGGCAGTTTATCCCCGCACCGATGGTCATGCCTGAAGGTGAGATTGTTATGACCAAAGCAGGATGGGCAACACTTGCTCTCGTCGTAGCCATGGCCATGCTATGGATTACCGAGGCGATACCGATATATGCCACCGCCCTTATCCCCATTATCTTCCTACCTTTAGCCAATGTTTTACCCATCAACGACGTTGTTGTTCATTATGCCAACAAAAATATCTACCTATTCATGGGCGGATTCTTCCTCGCAATCGCAATGGAAAAATGGCAACTACATCGCCGTATCGCCCTAAACATCATTCGTATCATGGGCACACGACCCGACTACATCATCCTCGGATTTATGATAACTGTCGCCTTCCTATCCATGTGGATAAGCAATACCGCCGCAGCTACCATGATGGTAAGTATCGGTATCTCCATCATCGCCTTTTTGGAGGAATCCCGTGGCGACAAAGATGCACTTGTGAAAAAGTTTGCCATCGCCATGATGCTCAGTATCGCCTTTGCAGCCTCCCTCGGTGGTGTCGGCACCCTCATCGGTACACCCCCGAACGCCATCCTTGCTAGCTTTGTTGCCAACAACACCGACATGGAAATATCTTTTGCAGGCTGGATGGTCATCGGTGTTCCTGTTGCTATTGTTGGTGTATTTATCATATGGATAATGCTCACCAAGGTAATTTATCGCATGGGTAGTGCCCCCATTCCGGGTATCGATGCCATTATCAAACGCGAATACGACGCTTTGCCTCCAATGAGTCGTGGCGAGAAGCTTGTTGCGTTAATGTTCTTTCTTGCTGCGTTCTTCTGGATAACTCGCAACCTCTGGAACAAAACCATCTTCCCTGCCCTCGGTATGGACATTCGTCTGGATGATGCTGTCACAGCTATCGCCGTTGGTGTTGCCATGTTTATGATACCTGTGAGCAACACTTCACGCATACTCGAGTGGAAGGATACTAGCAAGATGCCTTGGGGTATTTTGCTCTTATTTGGTGGTGGTTTAGCCCTTGGTGCAGCCATTGCATCCAGCGGTGTTGGTGTTGTTTTGGCGAATTCGGTTAGTGGTACGCTTCATGGTGCTCCTGCTATGGTGGTTGTTGCCGTTCTTGTTGCCACAGCAATCGGTGTCAGCACCTTTGCTAGCAATACGGCTACGGTTGCAGCGTTTTTGCCCATATTCTATCCCCTTGCGGCGGCTTTGGAGATGCACCCCCTTTACGTTCTTGTTCCCATTACTGTTGGTGCGAGTTGCGTATTCATTTTGCCATCGGCAACACCACCGAATGCTATTGTTATGGCGTCGGAGCGGTTGCGTGTTAGCGACATGGCACGTGCGGGGAGTATTGTTAACGTTGTTGTTGGTCTTGCTGTGACCGCCCTGCTGATTGTGATACTCAAGATTATTACGGGTCAGTAGAATAGCTTTGGACAATCAGTACGTTACATATTTAAGGGTGTCAATGATTACAACCGTTGGCACCTTTTTTTCTACACCCAACGCATCGCCCAACGCATCGCCCAACAAAATACAATTTTGATGTTTAAGCTGTTGCTAAATGTAATGTTTTATAGTATAGTTTTAGTATTTTAAAAATAAACCGCAGAGACTGCAACGGGAGCTAAAAATGGGTAAGACTAATCTGAACAACAAAAACCAACTGACTAGTAATGAAATTCGTGAGATGTTCCTAAAATTTTTCGAAGACAAAAACCACTTGCGACTACCCTCCAGCTCCCTTATCCCCAAAGATGACAACTCAATTATGTTTACCAACTCAGGCATGGTGCAATTCAAAGACGTCTTCCTAGGCAGAAAACCCGCCCCACACAACACAACCATGGCAACAACATCACAAAAATGCCTGCGTGCCGGTGGCAAACACAACGACCTCGACAACGTGGGCAAAACAGCTCGACACCACACATTCTTCGAAATGCTGGGCAACTTCTCATTCAACAACTACTTCAAAAAAGAAGCCATCGAATACGCATGGGAATTCCTCACCGAAAAACTCGCCATGAACCCCGATAAACTACACATCTCTGTGTTCGAAACCGACGACGAAGCTTACGACCTCTGGCACAACCATATCGGTGTTCCCGCCGAACGACTTGTACGCAAAGGTGAAGAGGACAACTTCTGGTACATGGGCAGCACAGGACCATGTGGACCATGCTCCGAAATCCACTTCGACCGCGGCGAAACATACCTCGACCATGACGAAAGATTCCTCGAAATCTGGAACCTAGTCTTCATGCAATACTACCAAGACGATACCGGCGAAAAAACACCTCTCAAACACACAGCAATCGACACCGGTATGGGACTCGAACGAATCGCTAGCATACTACAAGATACCCCCACAAACTACGAAACCGACCTGTTCATGCCTATTATCCGCAAAATAGAACAGTTCTCGAACACCAAATACGGCAACAACGAAACAACTGACATCGCCATGAAAGTTGTCGCTGACCACGCTCGTAGCGTATCGTTCCTCATCGCTGACGGAGAGATGCCAAGCAATGAAGGGAGCGGATACGTCTTACGTCGAATACTGCGTCGTGCCTCACAATTCGCACAAACTCTACACCCCGAACCCTTCTTTCACCATATTTGTGCACACGTTATAAAATCCATGGGAAATACCTACAGCGAACTCAGCGATACCGCTGAAACCATCACCACAACCGTAATAAACGAAGAGCTACAGTTTCGCAAAACCCTCAAATCGGGGGAACGCATGGCAAAAGAGATACTCAAACAGAAAGGGAACATTATCAGTGGCGAAGACGCTTTCCGCATGTACGATACCTACGGCTTCCCCGTGGATGTCCTCGCCGATATGGCCGAACAACACGGCAAAACAGTGGACATGGACAGCTTCGAAAAACTCATGGTCGAACAACGAAACCTCGGCAAAGTAGATGACGCCAGCAAAAACAAAAACAGCTTCATCCATGTTGACAGCATCGCCGGTATCCCCGATACAGAATTTGTCGGCTACGAACACACAGAAACAAACAGCACAATACTGCAAATACTACACGGAAGCACCATACTACAAAACATCTCTGCCAACGACAAACATGCCAACAACCTCACCATTATCCTTGATCGTACCCCATTTTACGCTGAAAGTGGGGGGCAAATCGCCGACACCGGAACAATTGCTACCCCAAACGGAACGTTTACTGTTGCCGATACCCAAAAATACGGGGACATCTTCCTCCACACCGGCGAACTCACAACAGGTACGCTCAACAAAGGTGATACCGTAACCAGCACCATCAATGCCCATCGACGTGCACTCATCGAACGAAACCATACGGCTGCACATATCTTCTTCCAAACAGCACAGGATATTCTCGGCACGCACATCAACCAAGCGGGAGCACACATCAACGAAGATCGACTACGCCTCGACTTCGGACACACACAGCAACTCACCACCGAAGAACTCGACAAAATAGAACACGATATCAACCGTCGCATCATGGAGAGCACCCCCGTTGTTCGCGAAGAGAAACCCATCGACCAAGCACGCCAAGAGGGTGCCCTTGGTATTTTTGAGGACAAATACGGCGAATACGTAAAAGTTATTAGCATCGGTAGCACCAACAATCCCCTGAGCAACGACGGCATCTACAGTAAAGAGCTGTGTGGCGGTTGCCATGTCAAAAATACCGCTGAACTAGGCATGTTCTTCTTCACCCTAGAGGAAACAGGCGGTGCTGGTATTCGACGCATCGAAGGGATTACTAGCCAAAAAGCATACGAATACGCCAACAACAACAATCGCGAAATGCAATCCATCAGCCTAGCACTCAACACCAAAACACCATCCAAATCTGTGCACGCCATGTCATCGCAAATTCGTGACCTCGAAGAACAAATCCTCCAACTCAACAAAGACGTTATGCGTAGCAATGTTGGCACCATACTCGACACGGCAATTGATATTGACGGCATCACCGTTGTCAACACCCAAGTGGATCCACAACACTCCCTTCGCGACGTTGTGGAAATGCTTCGTGCCCCGAAAGGTATGAACAACAGCATTGTTTTGGTCTGGAGCATCGACACAGACAGCGACAACCCCAAAGGTGCACTCTCCTGTGGTGTCTCGCCATCCCTCTTCAACCGCATCAAAGCTGGCGACATCATCAAGGAGCTCGCAAGCCTCGCCGGTGGACGCGGAGGGGGCAAACCCAACTTTGCACAAGCGGGTAGCAAGGATGTTGACGCGGTCAAAACTACCATGGAGAATGCTGTGGAAACTGTGCGTGGGATGCTATCTTAATGGCACAGCACAACAACGCAAACAACCAACTACCGCAAGGGATACAACGTAATCACGTTCGTACCCGTACCCTAAGTAACGGCATGAACGTACACCACTACCCCAAAAAAGGTGGCGAGCTTGCGTCCGTATCTGTATGGATAAACACCGGCTCAGGGAACGAAACCCCACACAATAACGGCATCGCACACTTTTTAGAGCACATGCTTTTCAAAGGCACCAAACACTTTGCCCCCAAAGAGCTCGACCTATTCACTGAGCAAAAAGGGGGGCTGATGAACGCCGCCACATCAAAGGACTACACCTACTACTACATCACCCTGCCAGCATACAACCTTGAAGACGCAATATTGGTGCTTAGCGAAATGGTGTTCAATGCCCTGTTTATCGAAGAGGAGATGGAGCGGGAAAAGCTAGTTGTGCTCCAAGAGATAAAACGCATGCAAACCGCTCCCACCCACGATATTTGGCACACCATGTACAACGAGTTGTTCCCCGAAACACCCTACAGTATGGAGATAATCGGCACGGCAACAAACGTTCGTCGGTTCACCAGCCAAGACCTACGGGATTTCTACCACAGCTTCTATCAGCCAAAAAATATGCACCTTGTTATTGTGGGGGATATTCTTGAGCCCACCCTTGACTCGCTCGTAGAGCGGTACTTCGACCCCTCAGTTGCACCACCACACCACGGTTGCTCCCCCCTGTTTTCAGCGTACAACCCTAGCACGACCGAGGTTGCACACCTACACGCCAACACCCATGGCAAACACATAACCATCACCAAGGATGTTGTCAACGATTACGGTCTCATTGCCATGAAAACCGCAGGGAACCTTGATTCTAACGGCTTCATCATGCAGGAACTTTTGGGTGCAATACTCTCCCACGGCGAAACATCGTTTTTGTCTGAATACTTCCGCGACGAGCTACAGGTTGTCAACGTCTACAACACCGTCGACATTAGCCATCGACACACAGGCGTTTTCGGACTCTACTTCGTAGCACCTCAGGGGAACAGTCAGAAAGTGCTCGACCTCACAGCAACAGTGTTTTCCGAGCACCCCTACCTAACCCAAAAAGAACTCGATGCTGCCAAAAATAAATTAATCGCATCGTACATGTTTGACATGGAGAACACTAGCAATATCGGGGAGCTCATCGGCTACATACACACATCGAATCAATCATTTTACTGGAACTACATCGCCAATGTGGAAAGCATCACCCTCTCGCAACTCAAAAGCTACACCGAAACACTATTCGCCCAAAACCAGCTCACCATTACCATGGGTAGCAACACAGCCGACACCAACATGACGCCAACCTGACACCAACATGACACCAACCTGACGCCAACATAACGCCAACCTGACGAAACCTGATAATCCACCCCTAACACCCCTTAAAGTTTCGGGCATATTGGTCGATTTACATTAGATACACCACCACACTAGGCTGTGTGGTATCCCCAAACCTTGTAAGGTGGCAGTGTCGGATGAAAGTTAGCGTACAACATGATTTCCAGTCCTTGCTAGTGCTCTTTCGTAGCACATCTTACCGCTTGCTAATCGAAGGGATAGACTACGACCGGAACAATACCCTACCACCATTCATTATCGTGCCCAAAAATAGTTCCGACAGTAGCAAGACCACCTACCAACCACTTGTTAGCGACTTCCATATCGACAACTATCAAGTCAAATACCCCAAAACTATTCGCGATAACTACTACCCCAACAGCAAAAAAATTGCCGCCAAATACAACATACCCCTGCAAGGCGTTAGCATACTAGGCTCAATGGTGCAAATGCACGTTCGCAACACCGACGGTCTCACCCTCGACAAAATCACCCTCACAGGCACCAAACTAGGGGGTGCAATCCTCACAAAAGAACGCTGCCAAGACTTCCAAGATGTCCTCACCACACTCAATGTGAAGTACACCCGATTAGACCTTGGCTGGGTCTGCATCATCCTCTTGGACGACACCAACATGGCAAAAGCATCCAACAAATACCAAGCCCTTTTAAACAAAACGACGAAACAGTCTCGGAAAATACACCTTGACGCCATCACCCTGCCAACAAAAGTTGTGCACAATAAAAGTCAGTACATTTATAGCCTATGGGGAGCGGGGAGCAATCGACGCAATATTAGTGCCTCAAACGCCCTCGCCTTTGTAATATATTTCCCCACAATATTCGTTGCGAAACTGCTCAAGTACTTCTTTTACAGCACCTACGAACCCAATACATATGAGACCAACATCTACAACACCCCGCACAACAGTCGAGTGTTGCTCCTGCACACCATCGCCCACCTCGCTGGAAGTGCAATCGCCCTCGGTGGCTACTACTACCTCCTCATCAAAGGAACACGCTACCTGTTCGACCTAACATACACGCAAAGTATTACCCAGAAGTACCTTTACACCGCCCACCAATACCTCTCCAACACCAACATCCAACAACACTTGAACAGCATGAACCTTTCCACGTTCGGGGAGATACTCAACAACTACATCGTTTCCGCATATGTCTTTTTGGGGTCAGAGGTTTCCCTGCTCCATATCAGCAGCAACTACTGGAGCATATCCACCCTGACAGCCACACTCCTCTTAGTGGGTGCTATCCCCATGCTCCGCCACGTATCCATCGTCATCCTAGGCTTTATTATGATTGTTGCCCTCACCCTTCCGGGCATAATCCTCCTACAAATGGCGTTAATCCACAGTGCCAGCCCTACCTTGCAGGGGTTGGATGCAACCCTAAGCGTCGCATCCACTGATATTGATATTGAGGTTGAGATGGTTCTCGGCGACCTACTTACCCTTGGTGGCTCTATGCTCATTGCCTCCATCGGTATCCCCGTTCTGTATGTTTACTTAGCACTCCGTTTCGCCCTTAGGCTTGCACGTCAATACTCCCCCCCTCGATCTAGCCACGACATGCCATGGCTCACGTAGCCTGCATCTTGCATCTCGGCAACTAGTGTGGGTGCTAGGATGCTGCTAGGGTGCTGGGGTGCTGCTAGGGTGCTGGGGTGCTGCTAGCGTCCACACCGTCCACACCGTCCACACCGTCCGCACCGTCCACACCGTCCGCACCGTCCGCACCGTCCACACCGTCCACACCGTCCACACCGTCCGCACCGTCCGCACCGTCCGCACCGTCCACACCGTCCGCACCGTCCGCACCGTCCGCACCTCTACCCTTATCTTGGGGCAAATAACGTTTGTTGTCTCTGTTTTGAAAGCACCCTGCTTCGTCCACAAGTTCCAACACCATCATCATCAGCTTCCTTGAGTACCTCATGCCATACTCGTTCCTCAGGTCGCTTATTTCGACGAACCCCTTGTGTTCACAGCTATTTTTCATAACAACAATCATATTTGTTAGGACTGCTTTTGTAATGATGAATCCTGAGTCTGTGATAAAAATGTCACCCCTCTGTTTGAGAAAGATAAGTACAGAGTCTGTAATTACTGATGGTTTTTTGAATTGGAGGTGTATGTCCCCTAGGGTGCCCCTCGATGGGTATTCGTCGAGGAAGGTTAGGATACGCTCAGCGTACCCACTAAAGCCCGCAATATTTTTGGGTTCGTCATTGTTGTCCATTGTTTCGGCGGATCTTACCCTCAGAGGTTCGCTAGCCTCTCCAAGAATCACCGCCTCGCAGACCCTTTTTAGGGCACGTTTGCGAGTGGTTCTCACCCCTTTCACCTTGGTTTTTTTTGTTGGTGTATTTTTTTGTGGGGTGTTTTTCTTTTTTCCATACCCGTAGTAATCTTGCCCATCAGCCTTTTCACTAGGTTTGTGATTTTTCTCCATGATAAAAACCTCCCCTTCTTTGACTTAAACTTAACATTTTGTTATAATATGACATTAAATAAACTTAATTTAATGACAGTAATCAACAGCGAGTGCCTAACCCATGATAGAAGACTACATCAAACTTAAGCTTACACCGGGACTTACCGAAAAGCAATTATTTACCGCATTCTCTCGACGTGGCACTTTGCACGGTATTTTTGAGGAGAGTAGCTCCAACCTTGCCCACCTCGGGTTTTCAGAGAAGTCGGTTCAAAACATACGGGGGCGGAAATATTCGCAAATCGAACTCAGAAAGAACCTACAAGATATGGCACGTATCAACAAATCCATCCCCTGTGGCTTAATCACCATCGAAGACCCTCGCTACCCCCAATCCCTTCACCAAATATCGTCACCCCCCGTATCATTCTTCTACCTTGGTGATGTCTCCTTCCTACACAAACCATCCATCACCATTGTTGGTGCCCGCAAAGCCAGTACCGACAGCGAACAGATTACCAGCAAACTCAGCCACGATCTCTCCGTCATCGGTCTGACCATTGTTAGTGGTTTTGCCTACGGCGTGGACATTATTGCACACCGTAGTGCCTACAAAAATGTTGGTGGCACCGTTGCTGTTCTCGGGAGCGGGATAATGGATATCTACCCCCCGCAACACAAGCGGTATGTGCGCGATATCTGTCAAAACGGTTGCATCATTTCGGAGTTCCCCATGGGAGAGTCCCCGAGTCGCTTCAACTTCCCACAACGCAACCGTATTGTTAGTGCCTTAGGTCTCGGTACCATTGTGGTTGAAGCGTCCCTCAAAAGCGGTTCCCTCATCACCGCCCACATAGCCATGGATCAGGGGAAACCTGTTATGGCCATCCCTAGCCACCCCGCTGATGGTGCCAGCGGTACGAATAAACTTATCAAAGATGGTGCGGCTTTGGTGGAAAACTACTCCGACGTTGTAGACGAAATCCTCCCGATTCTGTCTAGCTACGGGAAGTCAACCAAGAGTAGTGTTAATCGCATGGCGAACACTATCCGAGCTAACACACGCCGTCGAAACGCTTCTGTATCCTCTGTGCAGACGCCACCCCCACCCCCCACAGCAAAAAAACCACCTCGCAATACTACACAAACCACCTCTCAAGAATATACTACCATAGAGGAGGGAATAGTGGGCAGATTAAAGTCTTCGCCAATGTTTAGCGAAGATATTTTAGAACAACTACCCCACTCTGCAAATGAAATTTTCTCAGCCATCACAGTGCTGGAGTTGCGTGATATTATTGCCAAAAGTACTAACGGGGAGTACTACCTACTCTAACGCAACACCCATCAGCATGGCGACTGAGTCTTTTGCACCACAAACGAAGCTTTTTCAAAATACGAGGGTGTACAGAATTTATGAGAAATACCTTTAAAAAACTCATGGGCGTTAGCAGCCTACTGGACTATATTCAAGATGTTGATCTCAGCTACGACACAGCCTCACACAGCTCCAACATCAGCGAACTACTAGAAGAGAAAGGATTCTCGAAAACAGAGATAAACAAACTAGTAACTCTATTTCAATTCGAAAAAGAGCCTTTATACCGAATGTTTACGTCATCCGAAAAACGACTCATTCAACCAGATATCAGGGACTACATTCAAAAAATGCACCTTCTCGGTGTGCCCGAACCACTCTTAATGGACGAAATCATCGGCGAACTTGTGCGATACAGCTCCCGCGTCCACGCCCTAGATGATGCAAAAATCATCATTGCAAGCTTTATCATGGGCAACGGCTCGCGAAGCATGGATACCATGTCACACTTCTACGACCACTCCCACTAACAAGCCCCCCTCCTTATCTACTAGGAGGGGATACCACACACAAAATCCGCCACCCCACCCCAAAAAAATATCACCACAGTTTTGAATATTTCATACTTGATTACATGACGAAAAATCTGTATTATATGTAAGTGTAATTATTTTATCATCAATAATAAACAACCGCCCCACCCCAGGGCAACAACATAACATAAAAACATAACACCAACACCTTTGACTCCCAGGAGCATACATGCCAAATAACCTCATTGTTGTCGAATCACCCTCGAAAATACGCACAATACAAAAATACCTCAGCAAAGACTACACAATACTCTCCAGCGTCGGACACATCATGGATCTACCATCCAAAGAACTCGGTGTGGACGTTGACAACAAATTCGAACCCAATTACGTCGTCATGAAGGGGAAAGAAAAGGTCATCTCCGACATCCAACGTGCCGCCAAACGTAGCAAAACCGTCTACATCGCCACCGACCCCGATCGCGAAGGGGAAATTATCGCATGGCATATTTACGACCGCATCAAAGACGCTGACACCAAAATATACCGCGTACTCTTCTACGAAATCACAAAACACGGCATAGAAGAAGGACTCAAAAATACACTATCCATCGACATGGACAAGGTAGCAGCACAACAAGGACGACGAATACTCGACCGACTCGTCGGCTACAAAATTAGCCCACTACTCTGGAAACCTCTCAAATACGGACTCTCCGCTGGACGTGTACAAAGTGTGGCACTCAAAATCATCACCCAAAGGGAAGAGGCAATCGAAGCATTCATACCAAAAGAATACTGGAGCGTCATCGCAAACTGTGATATCCTACGCAACAACAAAAATATCGGCTCAATCGAAGCCAAACTCGACAAATTCAAAGACAAAAAATTCGAAATCAACAACGAAAAAGAAGTCGACAAAGTTATCGCCGAAATACAAAACAACGAACACATCATCAAACAAATCGAACGCAAATCTCTACAACAAAAATCACCCAAACCCTTCATCACATCAACACTGCAACAAGACGCCTCAAACAAAATAGGCTTCTCAACACGACGCACAATGTCCGTTGCACAAAAACTCTACGAAGGGATAGAGATCGCTCACGGATACACCGGACTAATCACTTACATGAGAACAGACAGTACCAGAGTCTCCAAAGACGCCGTCACCGCAACCCAAAACTTCATCAACAGCAAATACGGCAAAGAATACAAAGGACGATACTCACAAGGAACAACCAAAGGGAAATCACAAGACGCCCACGAAGCCATCAGACCAACAGACGTCAACAATACACCCGCTAGTGTCAAAAAATTCCTCAGCAACGACGAATTCAAACTCTACAACCTCATCTGGTGCAGATTCGTCGCATCACTCATGGCAAACGCCATCTTCGACAACATGGCTGTAACTATCGGTGCCGGCGATTACGGCCTGAGATCCGTCTTCTCAATACTAAAATTCGACGGATTCAAAAAAGTCTACGACATCAAAAGTGCAAACGAAGATGACCAAAAACAATTCCCCGATATCACCGAAAACGACAACGTCAACATCACCGCTCAAACAAAACAACAACACTTCACACAACCACCAAAAAACTTCACCGAAGCATCACTGGTCAAAGAACTAGAAGCAAACAGCATCGGTAGACCATCAACTTACGCAAGCATTATCTCAACTCTCGTCAATCGCGAATACGTCATCTACGAAAATAAAAAATTCTCACCAACAGAACTCGGACGCTTCGTCAACGAACTACTCACAAAAAACTTCCACACACTATTCGAAATAGACTTCACCGCAAAACTCGAAGACCAACTCGACGAAATCGAAACAGGGAAAGTCTCACGATCCAAAATACTAGAAGAATTCTACAAAAACCTGGACAGAGAACTACAACTCGCAAAACAAAAATTCGACGTTGACCTCGAAATCAAAAAACAAAAATGCCCCGAATGCAATGGCAAACTACATGTCAAATACGGCAAAAACGGCATCTTCGCCGCATGCTCAACATACCCAACTTGCAGCTTTACTTCCGACGTCGAACGACTCGAAGACGGGAACATCAAACTCGTCGAAAGACAAAACAACACAACACACATCACATGCAACAAATGCAACGCTCCCATGGTTGTCAAAAATAGCCGCAACGGCGAATTCCTCGCATGCTCAACATACCCAACGTGCAAAGGTACCAAATCGTTCATACGGAACCCCGAAGGGGAAATAATCGTGCTGGATACCGAAAAATCCATGGGCGTTTGCCCCACCGATCAAGGGAAACTTGTGCTGAGATTCGGGCAAACACCGTTCATCGGATGCAGCAACTACCCCAAATGCAAATACTCCACCAGTGCAACTGTTGACGAAAATGGCAAAGTACAGTTCGATCTCACTGAGGCACAATCCTATGGGGAGTGTGAAAAGTGTGGTCAACCCATGGTTCGCAAGTTTTACCGTGGACGCTCATTCCTAGCATGCTCCGGCTACCCTGACTGCAAGAACACCAAGTCCATGGCAGCGGGTGCATCGTCATCGTCGGGTGGGACTGACAAGAAGACAGCTACCACCAAGGCGACAACAGCCACTGACAAGAAGACAGCTACCACCAAGGCGACAACAGCTACTGCCAAGAAGACAGCTACCAAGAAGGCGACAACAGCTACTGCCAAGAAGACAGCTACTGCCAAGAAGACAGCCACCAAGAAGGCGACAACAGCTACTGCCAAGAAGACAGCTACCAAGAAGGCGACAACAGCTACTGCCAAGAAGACAGCTACCAAGAAGGCGACAACAGCTACCAAGAAAGATAAATAGCCACTCCCTAAAGGCTACTTCACGCAAAAAGGGTGCAAACTATCATGCTTGCACCCTTTTTATATTTCCATAATATTGCGTTGTATGCTCTGCGAAAGAGCTGGTGGCACCGCCCGACGTTGTCCGAATTGCGTTGTATGCTCTGCGAAAGAGCTGGTGGCACCCTTATTTCGGATTAATAAAGTGTGCTATTTCATGTATCCCCGTGGTCAAAAACTGTTTCGCCAAGTCGACGGTAACAAACTCGTCCTCCACCTCCACGTCGGAATAAAACCTCACCACAGCATTTTTGATGTCCACCTCTTGCGTAGCTGGATCGGAGTAGTTTGCACCTCGAATCGCCATTTTTGTGCAGAAGTGGTTCTCCACGAAGTTTTCGATTGTTGATCTTATGGCATTCGGTTGCAGGTTCCCTTTCTCTTCTTTTATTGCCGATATATTGATATCAGCTTTGAGTCCTCCTAGTTCGTCCATTGATTGGAAGAGGTAGTTTTGTTTGCTTGTTAGACTTTCCTGCAGGTCGTCGTAGTTTGTGAATTTGAATGTTAGTTTCATGGAGTCGTAGTAGTCCCAGTGGTAGACTTTTTCGTCGGCTTGTTCGTCGAGTAGTGGTAGTAGCATTACTTTACCGTCAGCTGAGTGTTCGTTGAGGAAGTGTTTTACGGGGTGTGCTCCTCCCCCTAGGGAGAGTAGTGCGACTATCCTTGTTGATGGGTTTATCATTGCGTAGGTGAGGTCGCCTACGAATCCGTCTTCGATTTCCAGCTGTCCTAGGAATCCGTTTTCTTTGAAGAGTATAGGTTTGGAGCGTTTTTCTTTTGCGAAGGATAGTAGGTATGTGTTTCCGGGGAGGACTTCCACTGTTTCGTGTAGTAGGTAGAGGAATGTTGTTTCGTTTTTCACGAATGTGTCGTAGGTATCATCTCGTCCTTCAATCCCTTGTAGTATGCTTTCCAGCTGTTCGAAGTAGGCATCTTGCGGTGAGTGTATTCTGAAGAATGTTGCCGTTAGTTTTTTTGTTTTTGTTGCCATTTTTCGGTTAGCTCCTTTGTTTTTGTTGGCTATTTTGTTTGTTTTGGTTATTTTTCTTAGTTCCAGCTATCGGATCTTAGTGATGGTGCATCAGTGCAGGGTATTATTTTTTGGTTTCGTGCGAGGTGGTCTAAGTCGTCTTTCATGCTTCCCATGATTTTTTGTCCTGTGTTTGTTTTGCTCCAAGGTATCGCGTTGAAGTTTTCGTATGTTGATATTAGTCGTTTAAATTCTGTGTTGACAATGATATTTTCGTTGATTCTGTGCATGAAGACACCGACGAGGTATGTATTTTCCTTCTCTCTGGAGTAGACAATGACGGATGAGTAGACGCTGTCCACGGATGAGAAGTCGTTTTTGTAGAGTACGAGTGAGTCGGGGTATTGTGCGTAGATTGGTGAGTCGTATCGGATTCCATCCACGTCGTAGAATTTGTAGATATTGATACTCTGCACCCTGTCTTTGAGTGAGTATATTAGTGCTCCCATGGCTTTATTGCTCCGCACTTTTTTTCCTATGTATGTTAGGTCTTGTCGGAATTCGAACTCCATGCAAGGGAAGTTTGCGTCCACCACTGAGGCACCGTTAACGTAGGGTTTCTGGAGTGTGTTTGGCACAGCAAGTGAGCATCCTGCAGTGGTGAGGGCAACAATGGCAACGATTGTGGCGATTGTGGTGGTTGCTGTGGTTGTGGTTGTGGTTGTGGTTGTTGGCGAGGTTGTGGTGGTTGCTGTGGTTGTGGTTGTCGTTAATTTTGTCCTCGTTAAAAGAGAAGTTATGGAAAAAAGCACACCCTACCCCCTGAAATAAAACTTACTTTGATTATACCCACAACCGCTCAAAACTACAAGGAAAACCCACAACCATCACGCAATAAAGAGTCCGCACACCTTTGGTAAAAATATAACGTAAAGCCTTGTTTTACGCACATCTTAGGGGTGAAAAAAAATCAAAGTTAGTAATCCCGTCAGTACTTACTATGCAGAAATCGTATCTGAAAAACCAAAAAAGTTGTTTGACATGAAATGACTTAATTAGTAGTATTATGGCACAGAATGACTTGGAAAAGTTGTTCTCACAACTCAGATACCAGATAGGTGATATCATGGAGTTTTCACAAGCAAACTCCCTTAGCTTTAGAGGTTGCTGGACACACAAACTAAACAGTGCAGGACGTATCAGCGTGCCAAGCAAGTTTAGAGATGTGCTCAACAAACGATATTCAGGGGAACATATGGTACTTGTCAGTGCCAAAAACTGCCTTGTGGCCTATCCGATACTGGAATGGGAAAAAAAGGAGGATCAGCTTTTATCACTACCCATACAAAGTTCTGCCGACATGATGCACGTACGACTGCTACTTGCATCTGCCGAAGACGTTAGTATCGGATCAGGTGGGCGTTTGCTCATCCCGCTACAACTTCGCGAAAAGGTAGGTTTACAAAGTGAATGTGTGATTTTGGGTATGATAAACCGTTTCGAAATTTGGGACGCAAAAAGTTGGACGCAAGCTTCCGTAGCCTATCTGAACCATGGGGATGGATCGGATTCCACTACACTCGGTGATGACTTTAACGAATTTTTGCTGTAATGACTGGCAAAAATATTAATAGATGTGGGCGATTATTATTACTAACATGGCAACTTGACAAGCACTATTAAATGGATCGAAGCTGAGCCATCTCAAGCATCGGCACCATTTATAGACCTTGCGTGTATGCCTTTTTTGCCCATCACCCTGAGCTCGTTTAAGACTTTTTACGA
Organism: uncultured Deferribacteraceae bacterium; assembly: GCA_947313855.1. Lineage (GTDB taxonomy): Bacteria > Chrysiogenota > Deferribacteres > CAMZNJ01 > CAMZNJ01 > CAMZNJ01. The sequence continues at coordinate 5,475 of CAMZNS010000007.1, read as the reverse complement.
AAAAAGTACTCAGTTGTATTAATAAATATAGCCATGGTGTGTACAATATGGCTACGGGGTGTGCAACTGACTATGCCTAATCATGATATTTTCGGATCGGCTTATCTAAGCAGACACAAAATCTACCACTCGGCACAACACAAAATATATATTACGAGTAGCTACTACTAGTAGCTAACGTGTGGGTAAGTGGCGTAGTAAAATTTTAACAAACACACATATTTAGCAAACTAAATGTTTAATTATATGTATGATTAGGTTATAATTGCACTGTGCGGGGCTGTTCTTCCAAGCTTTTTCCAAGCTTTCTCGAAACAAACACGACACCTTACCATCTGTATGCCCTACCACAACAGAACTATCTCCCAAAAATCATATGGAGGGGAAAATTGTGGCTCATTACCCTGTACTCCTCAACGAGAGTATCAAACTACTCCAAATAGCTCCTGACGGGGTTTATGTCGACTGTACCGGTGGCGGTGGGGGTCACTCCTCTGCCATTCTCAAACACCTCGATCCCAACAAAGGTCGTCTCATTATCCTCGACCAAGACACACACGCCATCGAACGCCTAAACACAATGTTTGCCGACAATCGCAACGTTGATATTGTGCACTCACCATTTCAGCACATCGATACCGTACTGCTCACCATGGGTATTGATCGTGTTGACGGAATATTTGCCGACCTTGGCATGTCCACATTCCAACTGCAAGATGCCTCACGCGGCTTCTCCTTCCAAAACGATGGTCCCTTAGATATGCGTATGAACCTCCACTCCGAAACAAGTGCTGCTCATATTGTCAATCAGTTCTCCGAAAATAATCTACGGGAGATATTGCACAACTATAGCGAAGAGCGATTTGCCAACTCCATTGCCCGTAACATAGTGAAACAGCGACTCATCAAGCAGATTACAACAACACGCCAACTTGCCGACATTGTTCGCAACAGTATCCCTCGCAAGTTCCATAAACCGGGGATACACCCCGCAACAAAAACATTTCAGGCACTACGAATATTCATTAATAAGGAGCTTGATGCCTTGCAGAGCCTCATGCATAAATCCAGCACTGTTGTTGCTCCCGGCGGGGTTATCGCCATCATCTCGTTCCACTCCTTGGAGGACAGGATCGTCAAGGAAACCTTCGCTTATGCGTCTAAAGAGTGCATCTGCCCCGTGGGATTGCCACTTTGTAGTTGCGATAAGGAAAAAACCTTGGAAATTATCACAAAAAAACCTATAATTCCAACAGAGCAAGAGGTGATGGAGAATAAAGCTAGCCGTAGTGCTAAGCTGAGAGGTGCAAGGGTTTTGGTATGAATATATACGCTTACTTCGGTCGCATATTTACCGCCATACAGGCTGCCTTCCCCCCAAAAGTATTAGTTGGCATCTACATTATTGTTGCCATGATCCTGTTTTTTACCATTACGTCCGTTCGCGTTTCATCCGTATCCATAGGGTACGAGATAGCCGACATAGCCACTGCACTTGTATCGCAAGAGGTGGAGATGGAGGCATTACGCCAAGAATATGACGCCCTAGTCAGGTATGAACGCCTGTACAACATGGCTGACAACTTAGGCTACAAGTTTAATCCTGAAGGCGTTGTGGACTACTACCCATCCAACGAAAGTGAAAATGTTAAATAAATCCAGTAATATTCTTAAATCCATATTCCTTTACGGTGCTTACGCCCTAGTGCTAATAGTTATTCTCCGCATGTTCCAGCTCCAAGTCATAGAGCATAACTTTTACAAACAGCTAGGAGATCAGCAATCCCTACAAAATATTAACGTCAAACGTGGTCGCGGAATACTAGTGGATCGCATGGGGAACACAATCGTCGCAAACAAGGAGTCTGCATCCCTGTACGCTTTTGGCAAAGATGTTGCTGATCCCAAGAAGTTGCAGAAAGAGTTGCGTCGCTACAATATCACCGTCAGCAACGCCACCGTCGAACGTCTCCAAAATCCCTCGTTCTCATGGATAGCACGCAGAGTAAATATCTCCACAGCACAAGCCGCCAAAACAGCATACCCTTACCTCGACTACATTTACGAAGAACAACGCTACTACCCCCAAGGGAACTTATTGCGTGGAATACTCGGCAGCACAGGGGTGGACAACCAAGGACTAAACGGACTCGAACGTGCGTTTGAAAGTGTACTCAAAGGTACGTCGTACTCTATCCAAGCCGTACACGACTCCAGAGGGAACCAAATACTGCTCAGCAACGCCCTTGTTAACAAAAATAGCTTACCAATGGTGCAACTCACCCTATCCATGGAGAATCAGGCCGCCGCTGAATACTTCTTACGCCAAGGTATCGCCCAATTTGGTGCCCATAGCGGTATTGTTGTGGCCATGGATATTGAAACAGGGGATATTCTGTTGGCTGCAAGCGTCTTCTCCAACAAATCCGATATTGCTCGCAAAGGGGAACAGTTTACACGTAGCTACCCCAGCACCTTCCTCTTCGAACCCGGCTCCATCTTCAAAACAGTCACTTACGCCTACATGCTCGAAAACGGACTCTACAACGCCAACCGTACCCACGACGTTAGCAAAGGGTTCTCCGTTGCCGGACACACCATCACCGACTCCTCATTTTTACGCAAGGTCATCACCGAGCAAGAGATATTCACCATATCCTCCAACATCGGCGTTTCACAGATGATGCAACGGGTCAACGCATCCGATTATCACGACTACCTCGTATCTGTGGGTCTCGGTCGGAAGCTCGGCACATACAGCCTTTCAGAAGAATCGGGACTACTACGAAATATCAAACAATGGTCGCAACAATCCAAATACTCCATCTCTTTTGGACAAGAGATACTCACAACACCACTGCAAATGCTGTACTTTTTCTCAGCAGTAGCAAACAACGGCGTTGCCACAACACCCCGCATCGTAAAACAGTATTCACAAGGCACAACAACACTGTCTTCCCCAAAAGTTGTTCCCGTCAACAAAACACGCATCATGTCCGTGAGTACCTCCCAAGACCTCCACAAACTACTACGCCTCGCCGTACTCAACGGCACCGGACGCAAAGCGTTAAACAATATCTCCAGCATTGCGGGCAAAACTGGCACATCCCAAAAGTTTGACAGCAAACACAACGCATACTCAGCAACCGACTACATCGCCTCATTTGCAGGCTTCTTCCCCTATGAAGCACCACGTATCGCCATGATCGTACTGTACGACTCCCCCTCAACATCCATCTACGGCGGACAAACAGCCATTCTCACATTCAACACCCTTGCACAATATTTAACCATCTCCCTAGGGTTACCAAACTCCGCCACCCTGAAAGAGTTATCCAACGTCCCTCTGGTCAACGCAAACGTAACAAACACATCGGACATTAGCGAAACTGTACGCAACTAGCAAGCATCACAAACAGAACTGTTCACTGTTCACTGTTCACTGCTCACTGCTCACTGTTCAAGGATTACAACACTTATGGCTCAACTTTCAGAAATACTACCCTACAATATCGAAGCAAAACTGCAACGAGAACCGCAAACACTCGGTCAGCTGCTTCAAGGCGTGAAGGTTGTGGAGCAACACGGGTACGACGCCAGCCTCCCCATACACCATATTTCCAACAACAGTCGCAACTACACCAGCAACACCGACAACACCGACAACACCGACAATACCCCTGATAATTCGCCCTGCAACTCGCACGACAGCACCCCCGATAATTCGCCCTGCAACTCACTATTCGTCGCCTACCAGGGTGTTTCCCACGACTCCCACGTTGATGCCTCAGCCTTACACCGTTCAGCCGCCGTATCCCCTTCAGGTGCCATGGTACGTTTTATCGTTGCTGAGCGTATCCTGCCTGCAGACAGTAGTGGCAACCGTCCCCCCCATATTATCGTGGACGATGCCCGCAAGGCGTTCGCCACCATATGCAACAACTACTTCTTGCGACCCCTTCGTTCAGCACCTTTCACAACATATTACACACCACCTGGTACAACACCACCTGCACCACGCCCCTTCAAAAGCGTTGCCATTACCGGCACCAACGGAAAAACCAGCATTACCTACATCCTTCACAGTATCCTGTCTGCAAGCGGTTATACCCCTGCTGTTATCGGTACTGTTGGCGTCTATTTTCGTGGTAAAACCTACTCCCTAAGCCACACAACTCCAGATGCGTACACCTTCTTCTACACAGCTTACGCACTGCGTATCCTTGGTGCTAATGCTCTCCTCACTGAAGTGTCGTCCCACGCCCTACACCAGCACCGCATTTATTCCGCAAGGTTTGATGTTGGCATATTCACGAACCTCACGCAAGATCACCTCGATTACCATCAGACCATGTCGGAGTATGCTTTGGCAAAACGTATCCTGTTTGAAGGTTATGTTGATTACGGCGTTATTAATGTTGACGACAGCCATGGGAGCCACCTGTTCCCCGATATTTTGGAGGCAGGGGATTGCGATGCTGTACCGTTTTCTTTGCACCCACAGGAGCCTGCTCAAGAGCCTGCTCAAGAGCCTACTCAAGAGCCTGCTCAAGAGAACTCCCCGCAACCCACAACAGCCCCCTACTCACTTGCAAGCAACCCCATCACCAATGGCGTGAAGGGTGTTGAGTTTAGCGTTCGCATACACAACACCAACGAGGTGTTCACAGTATCATCCAGCCTCATCGGCATGTTCAATATTACCAACCTAGGGCTAAGCACTTACACCGCACTCCTCCTCGAGCTGGACAGCAACTCCATTCGCAACGGTATCGCCAACCTGAAAAATATACCGGGGAGACTTGAGCGTGTTGGCAGTACTAATATTTTTGTGGACTACGCACACACGAGCGATGCCCTTGCCAACGTGTTGAGTGCCATGAGGGACGCTGTCGCAAGCACAGACAACAACGCAAAACTAATCGCCATAATCGGAGCGGGGGGGGACAGGGACAAAACCAAACGTCCATTGATGGGTGCCGTCGCCGCCAAATACGCACACACCGTTTTCATCACATCCGATAACCCTAGGAGCGAAAACCCACAAAATATCATACGCGACGTTTACAGCGGTGCCGTTACACCCGATAACCCCTTAGGTACAAGCAACCCAGTGTTCACCGAGATAGATCGCAGAAACGCCATCGCAAGAGCAATCGCAATGATGAAGAAGCACAACAATGATACACTCATTATCACAGGCAAAGGGCACGAAACATCACAAACCTTCAACAACGAAACAGTATTCTTCAGCGACGCACTACAGGTGCAAAACATCCTCCTCGCACCCACACTCCCAGATGAAAAACAGAGTGGCAACACAACAATCACCCTTACAGCACTAGCAATGCAAACGGAGGAATGCAACCACAAATACGAACTTCCATGCATCAAATACGCCATGGAAACAGACACACAACAACCACAGTTTATCCTCAGTGCAACCCTAGACAGTCGCAATGCCAACAGACACAG
>CAMZNS010000006.1 GCA_947313855.1 uncultured Deferribacteraceae bacterium | reverse complement strand
GCAATATCCGACTCAATCTCAACCAGACGCTTAGCAGTGGCATCCAGATCAACAATAGGCTCAGGCTCAAACGTATCAACATAACGCGGGATATTCAAATTGTATTCGTTCTTACGCACCTCGTCCAAGGTCGCAACATGGGAGTACTTATCCTCACTCTTACGATTCGCTAACGCACCCAAAATACGACCAATATTCTCCGCCGAAAGCTCGTTCTGATTCTTCTTCTTGTCAAAATGAGCACTCGAATCGATGAACAATATATTGTCACTATGTTTGCGACACTTCTTAAATATCAGTATGCAGGTGGGGATGGATGTGCCGTAAAACAGGTTCGCTGGCAAACCAACAACAGCATCAAGATAATTGTACGTCTCAATAATGTGCTTGCGAATGGCACCCTCAGCAGCACCGCGAAACAGGACGCCGTGGGGGGCAACTACCGCCATGGTACCGCTATCCGACAACTGATAAAGCATATGTTGAATAAACGCAAAGTCCGCAGCCGATGACGGTGCCAAACGACCATCATAAGGGGCAAAACGCGGATCGCTCCTGTAAATCACCTTCTCCGACTCAGTCCTCGCCCACTTAGCAGAAAATGGCGGATTGGCAACGATACCATCAAACTTACGAACAGCCCCGTCGTCTCCCTCAAGGTGCTGAGGACTCTTCAACGTGTCCTCCAACTCGATATCGAAATTGCGGTAATGAACGCGATGAATCATCATGTTCATACGTGCAAGGTTGTAGGTTGTGCGGTTCATCTCCTGACCAAAAACCCGTGGCTCACTATCCGGATACTTACGTTTTATCGCCTCAACAGCTCGAATCAACAGGGAACCCGATCCGCAAGTCGGATCGTACACAGTGCGAACGTTGCCGTTATCTTGGGTGATAATCTGAGCAAGAAGCTCCGACACTCGCCTCGGGGTGTAAAACTCCCCCGCCTTCTTACCCGCACCGCTAGCAAACTTACCGATGAGATACTCGTACGCGTCACCAAGCATGTCAGCAGGGGACTCGGCGTTGTCGCTAGTGGCGTCGTTGGCGTTGGTGGCGTTGTTGGCAACAGTGGTGGCGTCGTTGGCGTCGTTGGCGTTGTCGCTACCAAAGTCCACCTCCCCTATTTTCTCCATAATTTCGATGATAACTTTGTTGATATCCTTTGCGGATCGTCCTAGGTTTGAGGATTCCAGGTCGAGGTCTTCGAACAGGTTGCGGAAGTCCTCTTCGCTTTCACTCCCCCGTGTTGAGTTCGAGATATTGTCCAGAGCTTTCTGCAGGGGTTCAAGTAGGATGGGTGATTCGCTGTCTTTGTAGTTTTTCAGCAGGCTGCTGAACAGCTCGCCAGGTTCGAGGAAGTATCCTAGTTCGTCCATTACCTCATCGCGAATTGCGTCCAGCATCTCGGCACCGTCATCGGTATCGGGGTTGATGTCGGAAAATTTAACGTTGTCGTCTTTCAGCAGGTCGTCGTTAATGTATCGTTCGATACTTTCCGACAGGTATCGGTAGAAGATAAACCCCAGCATGTAGTGTTTGAAGGTATCTCCATCCATCTTTCCCCGAAGGATATCGGCAATAGCCCACAGAGCTCTCTGCATCTGTTTCAACTGCTCATCGCTCATCAGTCACCTCTCAAGTCTGTTCGCTACGCGATTGTAATTGGTAATTATCGCAGTTTTGGGGGTGTTTGTCAATGTATTAGGAA
>CAMZNS010000005.1 GCA_947313855.1 uncultured Deferribacteraceae bacterium | reverse complement strand
CGTGCGTGCGTCGTGTGTGAGACGCTGAACACATTGCACAACAGATACTAACACATATTCAGAATAATAACACGAACACTTTATACTTTTCAGAAATAACCACTAAAGAGTACACGATTGCTACATCAAGAATATGGGTTGAATATTTCAGGCACATAGGTTATACTCGCAAGCTGGGGAGCTGGACAGTTGCGGTATTTATGCCGAGGAAAGTCCGGACATCGCAGGGTAGGTTGGTCGATAACGTCGACCCGCAGAAACGGCAAACAGTAATGTTGACCGCGAATGTAGGGAAAGTGCCACAGAAAATATACCGCCTTATACAAACGGTTATGCCGATTGCATAAGGTAAGGGTGAAATGGTGGGGTAAGAGCCCACCGCGTAGTTGGCGACAGCTATGGCAGGGTAAACCCCAACCGATGCAACGCCAAATAAGCAAGCGAATAACAGGTTATCCGCCTGAAATGCTTGTGGGTAGGCGGCTAGAGTGGCTAGGCAACTAGTCATCAAGATAAATAACTGTCACTTGCCTGTATGGTTCTCGTTTTCGAGGGTATGCAGGGATCACAGGATCCGGCTTATAGGCTCCCCGCCTTTTTTCAATTTTCAGCCCACACGTCCACACACGTCCACACGTCCACACGACGTCCACACGTCCACACGACGTCCACACGTCCACACGTCCACACGCCCGAACATGCCCACATGCCCACACGTCCACACACGTCCACACGTCCACACGACGTCCACACGTCCACACGCCCGAACACGTCCACACATGCCCACATGCCCACACGTCCACACATCCCCACACGCCCACACGCCCGAGCACGCCCACCCGCCCACCCGCCCCCACCCCCCCACGCGCCCACGCCCCCCCCCGCCCCCACGCGCACGCGCGCCCACGCGCGCCCCCTCGCCCACGCGTCCACGCGCCCACACGTCCACACGCCCGAACACGTCCACACGCCCGCACGCCACGCTACTTCTGTATGCCGAGCAACTGTAGCATGCAGGTTGTGTCTGGTGCTGGGTGTCCTATGAACTTGGTGTACGTTTCGCTTATGTCTGTACCGGAGAGTTGTGCGAGCACAATCTGTTCGAACGCCTTTATCCGCTTGGGGTTTATCCCTGTGAGTGTTTCGGCGTTGTCAACGGTATCGAGGTATGTTTCGGCGGCGTATGTTTCCGCCCATTTGTAGGAGTAGTATCCCGCGGAGTAGCCCCCTGCAAAGATGTGTAGGAAGCTGTTTTGGAAGTTGTTGAATTTTGGGTATTCGATAACGGCGGTTTTTTCGCGAACACTAGCCAGCACCCCTTTAACTTCGTTGATGGATAGGGGTTTGGTGTTGTGTATCTCCATGTCAAATATGGAGAATTCTAGTTGACGCAACATGCCTAGTGCACTGTTGTAGTTTTTGAGTGCGTTAAGTTTGTTGATGTGATCTTGGCTGATGTTTTCGTCTGTTTCGTGGTGTTGGGCGATTTTTTGCAGAGTGTCGGGGTTGTAGGCGAAGTTTTCCAGCCATTGCGACGGGTACTCCACAAGATCCCACTTTACGCCGTTAAATCCTGAAACACCCCTGAGCGGTTCGGACGACAGTAGGTGGTGTACGGCATGTCCCATTTCGTGGAATAGTGTTGTTACGTCGTTGTGTGTGAGCAGTGACGCCATACCTTCGGTTGATGGGGGGAAGTTGCATACGAGGAATACGCTGGGCAGGTGTTTGTGTCCGTTTGAGTCCACAAAGTGGCTCCCCCAGTGTTGCACCCACGCACCGTTACGTTTCCCTTTCCGGCTTTCTAGGTCGAGGAAGATGCTGCCGACGAGGTGGTTGTCGCGGTAGATGTTGTATTTTTCGGCTTTGTCGTGCCATAGTTTTGCGTCTGCCACATGTTCAAACCGTAGTCCGAACATCTCCTGCACAAGGGTGAAGACCCCTTGCAGAATCCTAGTTTTTTCTAGGAATGGTCGGATTTTTGTTTCGTCGAAGTCTAGTGTTTCCCGCTGTATTTTTTTGGAGATGAAGGGGATGTCCCACGGTTCGAGTTTGGGTATGCCCACGGTAGCACCGTATTCTTGTAAGACAGCGAGCTCTTTTTGTGCGGGTTCCATTGCTAGCCCTGCCAGCTGATAGAGGTAGTTGAAGACGGTGCTTGTGCCCTTTGCGGACTTCATGGAGAGTGACAGTTCGCTGTATGTTTTGTGTCCGAGTAGTTGTGCGTTTTCGTGTCGTAGGTTGAGTAGTTGTTCGATGATTGTTTCGTTTCCGTCGCCCATGTTTGTGAAAGCTTTGTAGATCTGTTCCCTTAGGTCGCGGCGGGTGCAGTAGTTCATGAAAGCGATGTATGATGGTGCTTGCAGTGTGAAGACGTAGTTGGTTTCGCCATTTTCGTTGGTGGATTTGGCGATATTTTTTTCAGATTCGGGCATAACGCCTAAAACGCCTTCGCGGTTCATTTTGTCGGATATGGTGAGGCTGTATTCGCCCACCGATTTGAGTACGTTCTGGTTGAATTGGGATTCGAGTTGTGCTGTTTGCAAGTCGATGGTTTTGATACGTTTTCGAACCTGCATGGATGCGGTCATGCCGTTTAGTCTGAATCCGTCGAGGTAGTCTGAGATAATTTGTGTTTGTGCTGGTGTTAGGTTTTTGTTTTGGCTGATTTGTGTGAAGGCTTTGAGGTAGTTTTCGTTTTGGTAAAACTGCTTGGAGCTTTCGATCATGATTGCACGGGCATCGTCTTCGAGTTTGACAGTTTGTTCAGTGTTGTTTACGGCGTTAAGGAGGAATATTAGGGAGGCGTAATGGTGTTCTTCGTCCTCCATGTCCATGATGGGTACGACAAACGATTCGAATGAGAGGTTGCCTTGGTTTGACAGTTCGGTAAGGAGTTGTTGTATTCGTTTGTTTGCGTTGTTGGTGATTGTTTTGATGATTTCGAGGTAACTATCCCCTAGGTTCCCGTTTAGGTAGTTGTGTGGCGAGTCGTCCACTAGATTTTGGTTGTTGCGGTGTGTTGACATAGGTTAACCTCGGTTGTAGAATGTTATTGGGAGTGTGTGTTTGGTTGTTCCGGTATTTTAGTCTGTGAGTATGTATGTTGCGAGGGCAAGGTTTCCGTTTAGGAGGTTGCTGTACCAAAACCCGATGGTGTCGCCTTTTGCACCGAAAACTACACCGTTGCATCGGTTATTGCGTTTCTGTTTGATGACCGGATTGCCACTAATGGGAACGATGTTGCATGGCTCTAGGGCTTTGGGTTGCTTGACTACCACGGAATAGTATGTAACATTAGTGTAGGTACCCGAGATGTATATTTGTTGGACGAAATCCGATCCGGCAATAACGTTGGTTGGTTCTTCGGCGTTCGCACTTTGGGCAAAAACGCCTAAAGCGTAGCTGATGATGGTGACTAGTGCTAAGATTATGATGATAGATTTGTATACTTTTGACATTCGTGAAGATCCTGTTGAGTGTTCTAATGCTTGTATATTTATGAATCTTAAATATTTGCGAGATTTTCGTAACATGGAGCACCTCCGTTAAGCATAAAGCTTCGCTGTGTTAGGCTGATGGCTCTGATGGCTTGGTACTGGCACAGCCGATTAATTATTAACTCTTGGTACTGGCACAGCCGATTAATTGCCGATTAATTATTAACTATAGGTGTGACTTAACAAAAATACGGTAAACTTATACTATCATTATCTAAAATAATTCGCAATTGAAATTTAGCCACATGACACTTGCACGTATTTCGGTTAAGCTTCGTATAACACTTAGAAGCAGGCATGCTGTAATGGTTCAGCTATTTTTTTGATTATGATAAGATATGTTGGTTAGAAATAAAAACAGCTAAGGAGCAACTATGATAGGACAAAGTAGGAATGAGGCATCGGCAGCCATGACCACTGCTGAAAGGGTCATGTGGAATACGAGAGCCGTTGCCGTGCTAATACCACTAATGGCGGGGCTCGCCTACTTTATGCAGCTGGGTATAGCTGTGCAAGTACTATTTTGGGGGGGTGCCCTAATGCTGTTTATGGCATTCGTATCCCTCGTATACGATGCTGGCCACCATATGGAAAAAACCATGGGAGGGGGCAGATTCCCCGCCACATCCCTGCTGTCGAGGTCGACACGACTGCAAGCAACAGTGGGCATCGCCATATACCTATCACCACAACTAATGGCGTACGCTACCTACCTGCTATCCGCCAACGCACCCCCTTGGGGGATAGACATGGGGCTTATTCATGGGGGGAACTCCGCCGGCTTGGCATCAGTACTGCTCGCGTTGCAGTCGCTAACCCTGCCTGTGTTGGGGATGTTTCGGCAAGTGGCACCCTTTGCACTACTGCTAACGTTCCTTCCTGCAGTATTCTTCTTCCTCCCCATGGCACTCAATATGCTATTCATTACCGTGTCGCTAAGCACATTCACCATGGGGTACGTATTGCTAATGGTGACGGTTGATCTTCGGGAAGCATTGGCTTACAACCTGCTATTCCTCCCTTTTGTTGCCATGTCGTCTGGATTTGCGTTTATGCTTAATCGCCATAAAAAGTCATACTCAAGTGGGTGATTCATGATATATTTTTAGATGGATTACATTTAATTTGACAATTTTTAGGATACGTAATAGAATGAGAGCGTAGTATTTTAGGTTTAAGATTGGTAAAATGGTATGTCTAGTGATAGGGAATTATTGGAATATTCTGTTAACGAACTTAGCGAAGTGGTCAGTATTCTGTACAACTACAGAGATATTAACACCTCGCTAGAAATTATTCTGCAGGATATACGCAAACGCTTTAACATCGAAGCAGGCACTGTCTATCTTGTAGAAGACGGCAACCTTCGATTTGTTAATGTCCAAAACGATAAGTTTCACGACCTTGGTGAAAAGAAAGCATACATAGGCTCCGAACTACCCATCGACGGTGCTTCTATTGCCGGGTATGCCGCCTACAAAAAACAGATTGTCAATATCAAAGATGTCTACAGCCTCCCCTCTGGCGTGGACTACACCTTCAATCGCTCATTCGATATCGAAACCGGATACCGTACCAAATCTGTTATCGTTGTCCCAATTATCAACTACGAAAACGAAGTCATCAGCGTCTTGCAACTCATCAATATCAAAAGCATTCGCGGAACAATAATCCCCTTTAGCCGCGATATCTCCTACGTCCTACAAATAATAGCCTCAGGACTGGCAGGACCACTGCAAACTAGCCTCGACCAAATGGACTCCATCTTACGCATGGTCGAGCTCTCGGCACTACGTGACCCCTCCGAAACAGCAGCACACGCACAACGCGTTGGAGCATACTCCTCCGAAATATTCGAACACTACGCTAGGGTCAACGGCGTTGCTCACAACAAAATAAACTTCATCAAAGACAAAATTCGCGTCTCAGCAATGCTCCACGACATAGGCAAAGTAGGGGTCGCAGACGCTATCCTAAAGAAAAAAGGACCACTCACCGATAGCGAAAGAACCGCAATGAGAAAACACGCGGTCAAAGGTGCGAAAATATTCGACAAACCGCGTAACTCCCTGGAAAGCATTGCCAAAGAGATAGCCCTACACCACCACCAACAGTGGGACGGAAGCGGATACCCCGTAGTGCAACTCCCCTCAGGAGAAAATAGACCCCTGAAAGGTGAAGAGATACCCATATCAGCACGAATTGTCGCCATTGCCGATGTATTTGACGCACTCATAACAAAACGCTCCTACAAAGAGGTCATACCCATGGAGGAATCAGTGAAAATAATCAACGACTCCTCAGGAACACACTTCGACCCCGATGTTGTAGCGTCGTTTAACGCAGTACTGCCAATCCTTCAGCTAATCAGACACCGCTACCCCTCGTAGTCGCGTGGTCGTGTGGCTGTGCTAGCGTAGTCGCGTGGCGTAGCCGTGGCTGTGTGGCGTAGCCGTGGCTGTGTGCTAGCCGTGTGTTAGCGTGGTCGTGTGGTCGTGTGGTCGTGTGCTAGCCGTGTGTTAGCGTGGTCGTGTGGTCGTGTGGTCGTG
>CAMZNS010000004.1 GCA_947313855.1 uncultured Deferribacteraceae bacterium | reverse complement strand
CACACGCACACACGCTACGTACCAAAGGTTCGTGCGTAGATGCCCAGCACACGCTCCGTGGGCAGGGACGTTCCCATTACGATCCTGTCTGCCTCCTCCACAACGTTGTCGTGTTTAGGCATCGGCATGAGCATACCGTCTCGAATGATGGCAACAATATGCACCGTCACAGCTGATCGTTCCTCCAGCAGCATGTCTCGCAAGGTTTTCCCCACTAACATGTCGTAGTGCTCTGTGTGCACGATTGCAAAGTATACGTTGGACAACTCCACGCCGTAGCGATCCAGTAGTCGGTCGATACTGAGTTCCAGAGTATTGTTGACCGCTTCCTTGGAGATATGTTTGTCCAGCACCCTTTTGCTAATCCTAGCTTTCGACTTTTCGGCAATCCCCTTGACGCTGAACATGTGATAGATCATATCGTACCCAACAAGGTCGTCGGAAACAATAACATGGCTCGCCCCAAAATCCATCATCCCCTCGGCAACCCCTTTGCTTGTGGACTTTGTGATGACGTAAATATCCTCATTCATGCTTTTCGCCGCCAAGATAATCTCTTTGGTGATACTCGCGTCGGGCACTGAAATACTTATCCCTAGGGCATCACACGCACGTAAATGCTTCAACACACCCTTCTTCCTCGCGTCACCGTAGATAATCGGCTCGGATGATCGATACCGCTTCACCGTCTCAGGGTTGGTTTCCGTGATAACATAACTAATACCAAACCTCTTAGCAGCACGAGCAAGCATCTGTCCTGTTGGACCGTAACCTACGATAATAATGTGGTTGTGGAGGTGTTCGTAATCCGGATTGTCGATGCTTTTAGCGTAAAGACCGTGTGCCCAAATCCCCTTGAGGTCGGAAAGCTCCATACGCTCCTCTAATTTTGCCGCCAACGACGCTATGAACGGCGTAACAAAAAATCCAGACAGTGCCAACGTTACAAGGAAGCTCTGTATTGCAGGGTTTATGGGATGATAGACGTTGGTCAGGGTCAGTATCACAAGGAAAAACTCCGACAACTGACCCATAAGCAAGCCCACACGCAACGATGACGCCAACGGCAAACCTATCAAAAATGCAATGACCGCTATCACAACAAACTTCAAAAAATAAACAATGGGTAGACTAATCAACACTATGGCTACGTTGTCCACAATGAAATTAATATCCAAAGACAACCCGATAAAAATGAAGAAAAATGCGATCATCAAATCCTTAATCGCAAGGATATCCGCACCAGCCTCGTGGGCAAAATCGGTGTCAGCCAAAACCATGCCAGCAATAAACGCACCAAAAGTGTTGGGCAACTCCAATGCCAACGACGACACAACTATCACAGCACACAACCCCAATATGGACATGATGAACATCTCAGGATCACGCTTCTTCGCAACAGTCAAAAGCAGGAACGGTATCACATACCGACCCATAAAATAAACAACAACAACAAGAACAATCGCCTTCAACAAAACAAAAACCATACCCAACAAACCATCGGACTCGAAGTAGATAGGGATAAACGACAACAAAAATACGCTGGCAACATCCTGCATAATCAAAATGCCGATGGTAGTGCGACCGAATGGGGTATGCTGCTGCTTGCTCTGTGAAATAATCTTAAACAGCATGGCAGACGAACTCAAAGCCATACCAACACTGATTATTCCCGCAACAACACCCGACAAACCGAAAAATATGGTCAAAGGCAAAAATACCACTGCCGTAACAAAAATCTGAAACGTACCCGCAACAAGAACCTCGCGCTTTAACTTCGCTATCTCCCTAAACGAAAACTCCATGCCGATACTGAACAGAAGCAAGATAATCCCTATCTCACCCATAATCTCGATAACATGGGAGTAGTCCGAACCCTGACCAAGAACAAGACCAGCGATAATGCCCGTCGTAAGGTAAGCCAAAACCGTGGAAAGATTGAGAACCTTGAAAATAAAAACCAAAAGACCAGTCAACGCCATCAATAACGCAATATTATAAATTGTATCCATAAGTAACTAAAATAGTACAAAAGGTACTTTTTTGCAACCACTTTAACCACCAAACAGGAATATCTGCAATTTATACGTTGCAACAATCACGATTTCTGTGTATAATCGTTGCATGTGAGTATGAAAATACGCGAACAAACCGCAACCCACATCACCCAAAAACAACTAACTAAATTATATCTGAGTAGCACCAAAGATAACAAAACTTTGACGCTGCTGGAGGAACAACAATGTCATCAAGAACATCCAGAGCCGTAAAACGACATAACAGTGCCAAAAACAAACATCACCACGAACACATACCGCAACCCGATACCGGAGTAGCGGAAGGCGAAATCATTGCAACACCTAACAAACTCGCAACAATGGCAACAAAATACAAACTGCAACTCATGATCGCCACACCAATACTCCTCGTGCTCATAGTTCTCGCAACAACAACATACCTCAACACCAGCAACAAAAACTCAACCCCTGTAGCTTACGGACAATTCTTCGCCGCCCTAGACAACTACAACCCGAATGCCGGCAACTTTACACTCAACAAAGCGTACGAAAATGCCAAAAACTCCGTGGACACAAAAACAGGCGATTACCTCACATACATCGTCGGCGTAGTCAAATCCGAAAACAAAAATACAACCCAAGAGGGGCTAGAACTACTGCAAACCATCGTCAGCGAACCATACAAATCCGCAGCACAAGGGTACATTGCCGACGCAACAGGGCAACTCTATGACGGCTACAGTGGCGACGCAAACTCAGTCAACAAAAACTCCCTCGAAGCTCTCATGCCTACCCTGTGGTCTTACCGACTAATCGTAAGCAACATCACCAACATCGAACCCAAAGACCAGATGGATTTTGTAGCAGAACACCCAGAATCAAACTTGGCAGCCCTGCTCAACGTTATTGCAGCAGGTGAGATGGAGTAGTTAGCGTGGGCGTGCCGACGCGTGGGCGTGTGCCGACGTGCCGACGCGTGACTCGTGGGCGTGAGTGTGCCGACGCGTGACCCACAAGCGTGGGCGTGGGCGTGGGCGTGAGTGTGCCGACGCGTGACCCACAAGCGTGGGCAAAAACACAAACACAAACACAAACAGGGGGGTGTACGACAGCTATTTTGTCATACACCCCCCTGTTTTATGTTTTACGTTCTATATTTTACTTACACAGCACGCAACAGCCGTAACCGACGCACGACCGAAACGGCGACCACCATGCAACCGCACAACTGTAACGGCGACCGCCATGCTCCTACTCAAACGAGTAGTCTGAGTCCATATGATTCTTATAAGTACCACGAACAACAGAAACCGTATCCTCAATAATAACAAGCTCTTCGTTGGTCGGTATCACATAAACCTTAACCTTCGACTCCGGTGCCGAAACCAATGTTTCACCATGTTTGCCCAGTGTGTCCATATTTTTCTTAGTATCGAGAGCAATACCTAGCCCCTCGAGTCCTGCAAGTGCTTTTTCGCGAAGTGGACCTGAGTTCTCACCCACGCCAGCAGTAAACACGATGGCGTCCACCCTACCGAGCACAGCCATGTACGATCCAACATACTTCTTGATACGGTATGTTTCCATGTCAAATGCAAGTGCACACCTAGGGTCGTCGAGGTTCCCTTCGATGTCTCGCCTGTCGGAGTACTGTTCGCTAATGCCTAGCACCCCCGACTCCTTGTTTAGGATATTGAGAACTTCATCGGAATTTTTGCCTAATTGTTGTGATAGCAGTTGCACGACAGTGGCATCAACGTCGCCACTACGTGTGCCCATTACGAGTCCTTCCAGCGGCGAGAGTCCCATGGATGTGTCGACGCTTACGCCGTTTCTGATGGCACACGCAGACGCACCGTTCCCGATGTGCATGGTTATGATGTTGCTTCCCCCAACAGGTTTGCCCATGAGTTTGGCGGCCCGTTTTGCAACGTAAAGGTGTGATGTTCCGTGGAACCCGTAGCGACGCACGCCATAGTCGCGGTAGTAGGACAGTGGCAAAGCGTACATGTATGCATGTTCGGGTAGTGTTTGGTGGAATGCGGTGTCAAACACGGCAACGTTGGGTAGCGCGGGCAACAGGGTACGTATGGCGTTGATGCCTATGATATTTGCGGGGTTGTGTAGTGGTGCGAGGTAGGATATCTTTTCCAGGTTGGCGATAACCTCTTCGTCAATAAGCACGCTCCCTACGTAAGTTTCGCCACCGTGAACAATACGGTGTCCAACAGCGTTAATTTCGTCTAGGGATGTCAGTACGCCGAAATCCTTGTGTGTCAATAGTTTCAGTACGTAGTCGATTGCTTGGGCATGATCGTCGAAGGGGTGTTCCCCTTTTTCGGTATGGTTTTGAGTTTTGTGGCTAAATATGGAGCCACCGATGGCGATACGCTCAACTAAGCCGGTTGCTAGTAGTTGGTCTGTTTCTTGGTTGTGTAGTTGGTATTTCAGCGACGAGCTACCTGAGTTTAATACTAGTATAATCATGCTATCCCTCACAAGGTTGCGTTAATAAGCGTTGTGTTACTAAAAATTGTGTGACTAAAGGTTATGTTTGCGGTCTGATTTTGGTGTATTTTTAGAGTACCTGCACGGCGACGAGGTTTGCAATATCTTCGGCTGTTGTTCCCCGTGAGAGGTCGTTCATGGGTTTTCTTAGCCCTTGGATAATCGGACCAACAGCGTTTGCACCTGCTAGCTTTTCAACTAGCTTGTAGGCGATGTTCCCCGATTCGAGGGAGGGGAATATGAGGCAATGGGCGTTACCTGCAACACTGGACATGGGTGCTTTTTGCCGTGCAATGGATGGGATAAGTGCTGCATCCGCCTGAAGTTCGCCGTCAATCTGAATATCAGGGCGACGCTCCTGCACAAGGGCTACGGCATCGGCAACATTTGTGGCTATCTCCAACACACTGCTCCCTTTGGTGGAGAACGATAGCATGGCAACGTTGGGGGTGATACCGAGGAGTCGTTTTGCGGTATCGGATGTGGCGATGGCGATATCGGCGAGTTCGGAGGCTGTTGGTGTTGGGTTTACGGCACAGTCGGAGAAGAAGAGCACACCGTTATGCCCGAAATTGGGGTTATCCAGCTCCATGAGGAAGGTGGAGGACACTGTTTTGGTACCTTCGGCAGCTCCAACGCCTGTGAATGCTGCTTTGAGCACATGGGCGGTGGAGTACTGTGCTCCGACGATGCATACGTCCACGTCATCTGTGGCAAGCATCATGGTGCCGAAATAGAGGGGATCGTGCAGTATTTCGACGGCATCTTCTAGGAGTATCCCTTTGTGTTTACGTTTTTGGTAGAAGTATTCGGCGTAACGGTCACCGTCTTTATGGGTGCGTGGATCGATGGCGGTGTAGTTGAAGTTGACCCAGTTGTTTTCTTTCAGGGTAGCTTCGATGGCGTCCACATCTCCTAAAATAACGGGGTGGGCAAGATCGGCACACGACACCATGTATGCTGCTTCCAGTACTCGAGTATCCCCCCCTTCGGGAAACACAACCTTTTTCCCCGATCCTTTTGCTTTATCCCAACATGATTCCAAAAATGACATACTCTGCAGACTCCCAAATTATATTATAAAGTGTAATATATTCTATTTTTCATAAGTGCATAGGGGGCATAAAGCATGGACACAAAGCATGGACACAAAAATACCCCTTCTATCATAATAGTTTATAATAAAAGGGGTTATTTTTTCAACAACTAAAATACAATTAGTGTATTTAATTTAACAACATCGCTCAGGGAAACACTGACAACTACTCACCTGCATCAAACACTGGCACAGGCTTCGATATTACATAAAATATTACCAACGTGGTAGCTATCCCCACAGCAAGGGCAAACATCAGAGGCACACCACTCCCCGCCAAAGCATAACCAACAATTGTACCAAACCCTGCCAATAATGCATACGGTATCTGTGTTTTTACATGCACAATCACGTCGCAATTGGAGAAAATGCTGGACATGATCGTTGTGTCCGATATGGGGGAGGAGTGATCCCCAAATATTGCACCAGCAAAAAGTGCCCCAAAGATGAGCGTAACCATGGCAATATCAACAACACCCGCAACTGTTGCCAACGGAATAGCAAGGTTTGCAACAATGGGCATCAGGATGGCTATGGAGCCGAACGAAGTACCTGTGGAGATGGATATTATTGCAGCCAACACAAATGCTATGATTGGCAGTAGTATTATGGGGAGGGAGTCGCCCAAAGTGCCAACAAGGTACTGGGAAAGCTGTAGCTCCGAAATTGCACCACCCAATGTCCATGCAAATATTAGGATGAACACGCCGATGGACACAGACTTGACCCCCGATGAATACACTACCGCAATACTCTTGGGGGAGCCTAAACGTTGGGATAAATAGAATATGACGGTGGAAACACTAGCAACAAAAGCTCCAACAACCATCGCCTTGGACACATCAGCATTCAAAAACGCCTCAAAAGCACCAACAGCACCATAACCACCACTGTAAAACATGTAAGAGATGGTCGTAGCCATGAATATCCCTAAGGGCACAAAGAAGTTGATACCGCGACGAGCACCATCCAAAAGAACGATATTAGTACTCTCACCATGGCTTTTGTTATCCGACTGAGGATGCAAAACACCCGTCGTCCTCGCCTCCAACTCAATCTTGTGCATCAAACCCATGTCACGACTGGTCGCTAATGCAAAAAACATTAACGTGAATGTTACAAATGCGTAAAATATTGCAGGGATGGACATGAGGTACAGCTGAAACGGCTCCACACCGAGGGAGTAACCCTCAACAGCACCACTTATTTGCCCGATGTAGAAAACTGTCCACGTTGTGAGAACAGCCACCGTTGCCATGGGTGCCGCCGTGGCATCAACGACGTATGCCAGCTTCGCCTTGGATACACGCAACTTACCCGTAATGGATGACATTGCCGATCCGATGGCGATGGTATTGATGTAGTCGTCAAAAAATAGCATCAAGCCGTAAAGAGCCGTCAATATGGAGGCGGATCGCGACGTGTGGGCATATTTTAAGGGCATGGAGAACGCCCTTTCAATGGAGCCACTAGACGTTATCAAACCGATGAACCCCCCTAAAAGGAGTACGGAGATAATCAGCCCAAGGTTCCATGGGTCACTCACCGAACCCCAAAACAGGGAGAAAAACATAACAACAACCTGCTTCGTTGCTTCAATAAGTTGACTAATCATACCCAAGGAGTGGATCTCAGGTTTTCGGAAAACGATTATTATTATTGCTGAAACAATACCGATATTAAGAGCGATTATCATGCGTCTAAAAGCGATAGCCATCACAATCGTTAAAACTGTGGGCATCAGGGTTATCCACCCATACCCGAAACCGCCAATATCCACTTCATTCATGAGAGTCTCCTACTCGCCCGCAATATAACTGAGACGAATTTTGTTATATTTTTCGCCGACAACAGATTCAGATAAACCCTGCCAAACTAATAAGACTTGACATTTTACCACAACGGACGAGCAGAATCAACAACAAAATGTCAAGAGTAAAAACTTGTAGCTTACTTGTTAAATATGGACTAAAATATTGTACGGCTGTTCATAATTTTTGTAAAATAAGCAGAATCGTTGTACAACATCTACAGCGACCACACGACCACACGACCACACGACCACAGAATGCCGAAATACTATCGCCATGTTTTGAGTAAAGGAGTACAGGCACTATGATCTTCATGGGCACACCCGAAACAGCAGCATACACATTAGAACAACTAGTCAAATCTGGCTTCAATGTATCCCTAGTCGTCACCGCACCCGACAGACCAACGGGACGTGGACACAAAACAACGCCACCACCAACCAAAACCATGGCAACAAACCTAGGTATCGACGTTGTGCAACCAAAATCCGTACAAGACGACAGCTTCGTCCAACTTCTGAAAAGCCACAACCCAACGTTCATCATTGTTGTTGCGTACGGTAAAATACTCCCCCAAAAAGTTCTAGATGTGCCCGCAAAAGCTTGCATCAACGTACACTACTCACTCCTCCCAAAACATCGCGGGGCTTCACCCGTCCATAACGCCATCCTGTGCGGTGACAAACAAACTGGCGTCTCCACAATGATCATGAGTCTAGGGATGGACGAAGGGGATATCCTGCAACAAAGGACTGTGGTTGTGGGCAACCACACAACAGCAACACTACTCGAAGAACTTACACTCCTAGGTGGGCGTGTCATAGTCGAAACTGTGAAAAATTTCGACGCAATACTCCCAAAACCACAGGACAACACACAAGCAACATACACATCAATAATACAAAAAACTGACGGCGAAATACACTGGACACAAGACGCACAAACCATCGAAAGGATGGTCAGAGGATACGCACCATGGCCATCAGCCTACACAACTCTTGACTCAAAAATATTCAAAATCACTAAGGTCAACGTAATCAACAACAAACAGCTACTCGAAGCAGGAATCAACACCGAAACACTACCGCAAACACAACTCTGTGGCACAATACTACATGCATCAGCCAAGGGCGGACTCATCATCCTCTGTGGCAACAACACCATGCTACAGGTGCACAACGCACAACTCGAAGGGAAAAGAAGCATGCCTGTGAGCGATATCATCAACGGAAGACCAGACCTTACCGAACAGATACTAGGGGGAAGGAATGACGAAACCTAACAACAACACTATCATAGCACCATCCCTGCTAAGTGCAGACTTCGCACGAGCAGGACAACAGGTCCAAGACCTACAAAACGCCGGCGCAACACACCTACACCTAGACGTTATGGACGGATCATTCGTGCCCGACATAACTTTCGGACACAAACTCATCGCCGACATTGCACAAAACACTAACCTCACACTCGACACACACCTAATGGTCGATAACCCCTACCATATGCTGGAAAACTTCGCCGTGGCCGGATCAGACATCATCACCGTACACGCCGAAGCAAGGGGGATAACGCACATGCACCGTACCATAATGAAAATCAGGGAACTAGGGAAAAAAGCAGGCATCGCTCTCAACCCCGCAACACACGAATCCAACATCGAATACCTAATACCACAACTGGATCTAATACTCATCATGAGCGTTAACCCTGGATATGGTGGACAAAAATTCATCCCCGAAATGCTAAACAAAGTGCGAAATGTGAGCAGTATGATCGGAGAACGAAACATACTCCTAGAGGTGGACGGTGGCGTCAACGCTGACAACGCAATCGACCTGCGTAACGCTGGGGCGAACATGCTTGTTGCGGGCAACTACGTGTTTAGTGGCGACTACCAACAGCGGATTGCGTCCCTCATGGGGGAGGCGTAGACGTGCTGACGTGATGGCGGTCGTGCTGGCGTGATGGCGGTCGTGCTGACGTGATGGCGTGATGACGTGATGACGTGATGGCGTGATGGCGGTCGTGCTGACGTGATGGCAAAACAACCACCACCCGCAAACTATCGTATGCGTAGTGCCCCTGCATTCACCCCCGAAAGCAGATCCCCCATGGAGACGAAGTGGTGCGTGGCATCACTGCACCCCTCAACGCCAATTTTCACACGAGTGCCAACGCCAGCAGCAACACCCGCCTCAATGTCCCTATTTGAGTCGCCAATAATCACCGACTTGGCAACGTTGATGCCCAATTGCGAGGCACTCTCCAGTATCATACCGGGATTAGGCTTACGACATGGTTGTGTTGCGTCTAGGTATGGGCAGTGGTAGATATTTTCCCGCTGTATGTGTATTCCGTTGCGTTCAAATATACCTAGCATATGTTTTGTTATGTTTTCAAAATCTTCCTCAGTGAAGTAGCCTCGTTGAATGCCCGACTGATTTGTGACCACGACGATGGTGTACCCTTTGTCCAGAAATTTTTTGCATATGGGGAATATTTCCGGGTAGCAGAAGAAATCTTCTTCTCGGTGTACGTAGCCGTTGTCCACGTTGATTATGCCATCTCTGTCTAGGAAGAGCCCTTTTTTGTCTGCAACAGCACCCGTCCTGTTAGTGACAATTTTTCGGTTGCGTCTAAATTTATATTTTAGTATCAAGCTTGCGTCCTGTAATTGCGTAATAGGTTAGGTCTGCCATGTTGACACAGTGGTCGGCAATACGTTCTAGTCGCGAGGATGAGCTAAGCATGAAGAAGGCGAAGTCTTGGTAATCGGAGAGTGTTTTTTTTGCCCCTTCAGCTGTGAGGCTAGTGAATGCGTCGTGTATGAGCATTTTTCGTAGATTGTCCATTTCGTCGTCCATTGTTATGACCTGTTTGGCGAGTTTTGGTGTCCAATCCACGAACGATTCGATTACTAGTTCCAGCATATTGACGGATGTGTCGCTCATTTTGATGATGGCATTTTTTTGTATGTTACTGAATGGTACCTCCACCTCCATCATTCTTTGGTAGAATTTGCGACAGTGTTCGCCGATACGAATGAGGTCGAGAGTCATCTGCATCATTGCGATGATTGCTCTTAGGTCTGAGGCTTTCGGTTCAAATTTTGCGATGATAAAGATGGCATCAGTTGTGAGGTGTTCGCCTATTGCGGATACGTTGCTCGACATTTTGCGTATTTCGCGATACCGCTTGTATTTGTTGGCTTCCATGTCGCTGGAGATAATTTGCAGCATCTCCGTGCTTACTGTTACCATGTCTTTTAGGTCGTGTTCTAGTAGAGTTAAATTTTCCCTTAGTAGTTTGTAAACCATTACCCCTTCTCCTGAGCACGATACCGTTTGGCGTTACGCTGTGTTGTGCTGTGTTTGGCGTTACGCTGTGTTGTGCTGTGTTTGGCGTTACGCTGTGTTGTGCTGTGTTGTGCTGTGTTGTGCTGTGTTGTGCTGTATTGTGCTGTGTTTATTGTATTCGTTTCCTACCCGAACATGCCCCGAACGTATCTTTCGGTCATCTCTTCTCTCGGTTGCGTGAATAGTTTGTCGGTGCCACCGTATTCGATGAGTTCTCCGAGGTACATGAATGCTGTGTAGTCTGAGAGTCTTGCTGCTTGGTGCATGTTGTGTGTAACCATTACGATGCTTACCTTCTCTTTGAGTTCCACCACGAGTTCTTCGATTTTGTTTGTTGCGATGGGGTCGAGTGCTGATGTTGGTTCGTCGAGGAGTAGTATTTCGGGTTCGACGGCTAGTGCACGGGCGATAACGAGTCGTTGTTGTTGTCCCCCTGAGAGTCCCATGGCACTGTGTTTGAGTCGATCTTCCACTTCGTTCCAGAGTGCGGCGTCTTTGAGGGCTTTTTCCACCCTGCCCGCTATTTCGCTTCTGTTTCGTAGTCCACCGAGTCTGAGTCCGTAAGCGATGTTGTCGAATATGCTCATTGGGAAGGGAGTTGGTCGTTGGAAGACCATACCGAGTCGTCCTCTGAGGGCGATGAGGTCTTCTACTTTGAGTAGGTTTTCGCCGTTGTGGATAATCTCCCCTTCGTACCTATTGCCGGGGTAGAGGTCGTGCATGCGGTTGAAGGTTCGTAGGAATGTGGTTTTCCCGCACCCTGATGGTCCGATTAGTGCTGTTACGCGACCTTCGTATATATCCATTGTAACATTTTTTAATACTTGTGTGTTGCCGTAAAAGAAGTTTAGCCCCCGAACGGAAAGGGTGGTGGTCTCTTCGGCACTGCTCACTCTACCTATTGCCATCTTTACCATACCTCCAAGATACCAAAAGCCTGCTGGCAATATTAATGAAAAGCACGAATGCCGTAATAATAAATGCCCCTGCCCATGCTAAGGATTGCCAGTTTTCATAGGGCGAACCTGCATAGTTGAATATTGTAACCGTAAGGGACGCCATGGGCTCTGTTAAGTCTGTTGTGAAATAGTTGTTGTTGAACGATGTGAATAGTAGTGGTGCTGTTTCGCCTGCCACCCTGCCGATGGCCAAAATCACACCTGTGATGATTCCGCTGGCAGCTGAGCGGTAAACAATGGAGAAAATTACCTTGTAGTAAGGGGCACCAAGGGCAAAACCAGCCTCACGGAGCTCCTTCGGAACAAGGTTCATCATGTCTTCTGTAATACGCAAAACAACGGGGAACATAATGATTGCCAACGCAAGGGAGCCAGCAAGAGCACTGTAACTGCCGAAGGGAACAACTGCAATGGCATAAACGAAGGTGCCGATAACGATGGAGGGGATACTCAGCATCATATCTGAAAAAATAGTAATAAACGTTTTAATGCGTGAATTTTTACCGTACTCAGCTAAAAATGTACCCGCAAGAATGCCCAACGGAATACCGAGAAGGATAGCCAACGCCGTTATTATCAAGTGACCAACAATGGCAAAACGTAAACCACCAAGCTCAGGCATAAATGGCGGAACCTGATCCTGAACGAATATCATGGGGCTAAGGGCGGAAATACCATTAATAAACACGTCAATAGTAATAAATGCCAAAAACGAGATAGCAATAATAGCAAAAACACTAAAAACAAACATCCATAATGCACTCTTTAACTTGCGATAAGAATATGTATTCACAACCTTAAACCTCCCATGCCACAAAATCATGTGGCGAAATAATACCAAACTTAGACAACATTATGAAAGCCTATTGGCACGCTTATGAATGTAGTACTTAAACAGAGCCAAAATTATGAAGTTCGCCATGAAAAGAATTGTCGCAAGGAAAAATAACGACGATCGATGCAAACCATCACTTTCATTAAATTCGTTGGCCAAAACGGAGGTAATGGTGGAGTATGGGGAGTACAATGTCTGCAACGCAGCGTAGCTATTGCCGATAATAAATGCAACGGCCATGGTCTCACCCAATGCACGACCTAACGCAACAATTATGCTACCCATGATACTCACGCTACTGTAGGGGATCATAACATCACGAACAACCTCCCATCGAGTGGCACCTAACCCGTAAGCCGACTCTTTGATGACGCGAGGAACACGCTCAAACGTTTCCACAGCAACCATGGTAATAAAAGGCAGAACCATAGTCGCAAGAATAATACCTGCCGTAAGGATATTAACACCACTAGTGTTGACGCATACGTCGGCACCACCACAGTCCACAGAGAAAAAATGACCAACAAAGGGTAACCAAGAAAGGGTGAAATCTAGGAACGGCTCAATAAACTTGTTGGAAAAACTGGAGAAGGTGAACAACGCCCACATACCGTAAATAATAGAGGGGATGGCCGCCAAAAGCTCGATGGCTGTGGTGATAGGACGCTTTAAAACCTTGGGACATACCTCAACAATGAAAATAGCAATACCGATACCGAAAGGAACCGCGATAACTATGGCGATGATGGTGGTAATGAGTGTACCCATCAAGGGGCGAAACGCACCGTAAACACCCTGAGACGGTGCCCAAACTGTACCAAAAATAAAGTCGAGGAAACCTATTCCACCAATGGCCTCCCTGGAGTAATACAGCAGGGTAAAGAATATGGAAAAAATGAGAACAAGACTCAGCAATGCACTCACAAAACTGATGGACTTAAAAGCACGATCGAATGTTCTAACCACAAAAATGCCCTCTACAAATGAATAATAACCCAACAATCACTAAATGCCCTGCCACGATACCAATAATACCCATGATACCGACAAATACTAACGATTGTACAACAAGCAATCAACAAAAATAATCAATGCCCACACCATTATAAAAAACTAATCGCCACTAGTCTAATGGTTTAATCTCAGTTTGTAAACACCTTTTTTAAAACGAAACGTCTTACCCAAAGAAACATACCCAAAAATAACGGCAAAGCTAGCCACCAATAATGTATTCTCGCAAACAGGGGTATCGACTCACTTGTCTGAAAACTCTGAAGCATAAATGCCACACCATCCGCCTCACTATTCTCATACGCCCCACTAGGCTCAATCACTGTGGTGATACCTGTTTGACCCGAACGCAAAACATACTTACGAGACTCAACAGCACGCATGGTATGCATGGCAAGGTGTTGCTCCTTGGCACGATCAGACTTGAACCAATCGTCGTTACCCATAATGGCGATTACGTTGAAACTATCCGGCTGGTAGCGGGTAACAGCACTACTAAACGACGCCTCCATGCACAAAAGGGGCAAGATGCGGAACTTATTCGCCACGCTAATTGCACCTATCTGCTCCCCCGACGAATACCCCTCCCCAGATTCAAACCCATAAAACAGGTTGTAAACAGGCTTTAACAACGAGTACAAAGGGAGGTATTCACCCAACAAAACAAGTCTATTTTTGTCGTACAAGGTGTACTTCTCGTAAACACTGCGATGGGCATAAACCGACGTAAAACTTTTCACCGCAACCCTTCGCTTGAAGTAAGATCGTGCTGTAGCGTTGGAGGATAGATCGGTCACAGAGCCGTTGGCAAGACGATTGTAGATTACGCCGATGAGTACTGGCGTTGTGGGGAAGTAGGTGTTCAAGAGCACCTCAATCTCCCCTACACCATTCATGTTTTGGGGGTACACCGATTCCGGGAAAACAACGATATCGGGGTTAGTCTCAGACGCGATGCGAGCCGCCTCACGAATAACATCACCAACGTACGACATCACCTCCACATGACGTCGAACGCTCCACTTGTATCGCTGATCGAGACCAGTCTGCACGAGTAAAACGGAATATTCACCGTCAACAACACCGTCAACAACACCGCCGGCAACACCGCCGGCAACACCGTCGGCACTAGCACCAGACCACGAATACCCTTCGCGATAGCTTGGCAGATCCGTATGCAACTGTGACGCACCACTCTCCCCACCGGAACCATACTCGTACGGAGCATAATAAAGGTTAGGCAACAGCAACCCCGCAAGCCCCAAAGCAACATAGACAAGGTTACGACGCGAATACATAATGGCACGGTAAACACCAAGACTGACCGTTATCACCAGAACCGAAAGCCCTATCTCACCGTAAAAGGATGCACCCTGAATAAGTGCCAGCTCACCATGGAGCATGACCCCCACGTTGCCGAACGGGTAACCGGTTAGGAGAACCCCCTTGAGGAGCTCCACGCCACCGACGAAACTACCCACCAGTAGGGGGGATTTGACGCGAGAATAGAACAACGCTATCAATGCGTAATAAAATGCTAAGCCGAAAAGAACAACATACACCACAAGACCAACGATGGCGGGCAATCCGTATTGGTAAGCCGTGTTGTAGAGCCATATGGAGTTAACAAAGAAGTAGGCGAACCCAAAAATATACCCCTTGGTAAAGGTTGAATGGGATCGAACATTGTCCCACACCCAAAACATGGGTATGAATGCCACGAAGGCGAAGTAAGGTGTTGGCGAGATGCCGGGGGTGCCTAACCCAGCGAATACCCCCGCCAAGATTAGAGCCACTACCCCCACACGTCTGCTTGTTATGTTCATTGTGAGTATTTTTCTGCCGCCACGGGAGCCACGGGCACGCCCGTCTTCAGCACCATGAGCACGCCCGTCTTCAGCACCATGAGCACCACGAGCACGCCCGTCTTCAGCACCATGAGCACCACGAGCACCACGAGCACGCCCGTCTTCAGCACCATGAGCACCACGAGCACGCCCGTCTTCAGCACCATGAGCACCATGAGCACCACGAGCACGCCCGTCTTCAGCACCACGAGCACGCCCGTCTTCAGCACCACGGGCACGCCCGTCTTCAGCACCATGAGCACCATGAGCACGCCCGTCTTCAGCACCATGAGCACCACGAGCACGCCCGTCTTCAGCACCATGAGCACGCCCGTCTTCAGCACCACGAGCACCACTATTTACACCAGCCATTCGAAGCAACTCCTAACACAAACACAACGGGGGGCATTGTTATTCGTATGTTTATTTTTTACCGTTATAGTTTTCGATGTATTGGAATACCCCTTTACTGATGCCGTCGGCATACTTGTCCAAGTTTCGAGAACTTTTAAATCTTGAGGCGTCGTTTTTGTTTGACAGGAACCCTGTTTCGATGAGTATGGATGGCATACGTGCCCCTACAAGTACGTAGAATGGTGCCTGTCGCACCCCTTTGTCGTATGAACGCCCTAATTTGAGCTCCCCAAGGATACCTTTTTGCACATAGTTTGCCAACAGCAATGATTCTTCGAGTTTTGAGCCCAGAATAATATCGTACATTATCCCCTGCAGGTCGCTCATGGCTTTGGTTGTTGCTTGGTTTTCGAATGCGGCAATATCCAGCGATGTTTTGTCTTTTGTAATGTTTAGCACGAATGTCATGACACCGTAGAGGTTGGGATTGGTGTGTGCATTGGCATGCACGGAGAGGAATAGGTCGGCATGACGTTTGTTTGCAAAGGCTGTTCGTTCGTCGAGTTCTATGAATTTATTTGAGCTACGTGTTAGGTATACGCTCAGGTCTTTGTTGGTTGCGAGTCTTTTGGCGAGTCTTTTGCTGATATCTAGGACGATATCTTTCTCTTTGAGCCCGTAATAGATGGCACCGGGATCTTTGCCACCATGACCGGGGTCCACCACAACATTGCGAATTTTAACGCCGATGACTTGTGCTAGTGTTTCGATGTCCACATCTTTTGACACCAGGGTTGTGCTTCCGCCCAGTGTTGCACGCAGAGGTGCGTCGTCGGAGATATCCACAACAATTCGGTGTGGTGAGCTCAGTTCAAACACCTTGTACCCGGTGGGTTTGTCTAGTCCGAGTACAACACGTACAACTCCAGGGCGATTTACTGCCCAACGTATCTGTTGTAGGTGCGAGTCGTTGACGTTGACTGTTGTGGGGATATCTTTGTTGACTGTTGTGTTTTTGAGGTCGATGAAGATGCGTGCGGAGCGGTTGAATTTGGGGTCTGGTGGAAGGTCTTTGAAGGTGTAGTCCACGGCGTCGGAGAGGTCGATGACGAGGCGTGTGTAGTTTTTGCCCGAGTAGTGTCGGAACGATTTCAGTAGTTCGAATCCATGGGCAAGGTTGTCTTCTTGTGCTTGCGTGTTGCTGTTGGCGGGGATTACCAGTCCGAAGCTTGCGTCGCCAAGGGGCTCGCCGTTGCTTGTTGCGGTATTTGCGACCGGTTGTAGTATTTCGTCGATTACCCCTCTGTTTATGCCCTTATCGTTTTGGTTTTGTGTTGCTGTTTCTTTTGGTAGTGGTGTTCCGCCGAATTTTTTGGTTAGGGAGTCGATCTTTTTCAGGGCTTCGTCAGCGTATGGTGAGCCAGCGAATCGTGTTAAGACGCGATTGTAGTTGTAGAGGGCGGATGAGTAGTCTTCTTGGAGTTCGTAGATGGCTGATGTTTCGAGGTAGCCCCTTGCTGCGAGGTCGGTTTCGTAGTTGGTTGCTACTAGTCGGTAGTATCTCAGTGCGTTGTCCATGTCGGATTTGACTGCATACCGCATGTATGAGTCCCAGTAGATGGTTGCACAGGCGAAGATGTAGTCGGGTGCGTCATCACTTTGGGGGTTATCGGAGTATTTTTTACATACTTCTGTTGCGAAGGTTGTGTACTGCTTACGCATGGCATTTTTGTTGTCTCTGAGGTCGCCCAAGATGGAGTAGTATTTGGCAGTGGAGGCGGTGTTGGCGAATGCTGAGTTCGTCGGGATAAGGGCAAGGGTGATGGTACCCATTGTAATCAGGGCAACCATGGTCATGATTTGCATATTTATTTGTTGCAATACAAACTTCAAAACACACCCCGACTGTTAACGCCAATGGCTAACATGTTTGACTCGGCACACGGTACTTGCTTAGAGCAGCGTACAAACGTACTTACGTGCATTGTAGCACAAAACATTGCAGTTCTCAACCATGTATTTGCCCCTAATCTTTCAGTGTTGTGCGGTTGTGTTTTGCGGTTGTGTTTTGCGGTGTTTATTTGTGTTGTGCCAATTTAGTTTTCATGTATCTGCCTGTGTGCGAGTGCTTCGCCTTGGATATCTCTTCTGGCGTCCCCTCAAATATTACCATCCCGCCACCTGTTCCACCATCTGGTCCCATGTCGATGATGTGGTCGGAGCTTTTGATAATATCTAGGTTGTGTTCGATAACCACGACGGTGTTCCCTTCGTCTACAAGGGCGTTGAAAATGTGTATTAGTTTGGCGATATCGTGGAAATGGAGTCCTGTTGTGGGTTCGTCGAATATGTAGAGTGTGTTGTCGGTGGATCGTTTGTTGAGTTCGCGACTGAGTTTGAGTCGTTGTGCTTCCCCCCCCGACAGTGTTGTGGATGATTGTCCTAGTTTGAGGTATCCTAACCCCACCTCTTGGAGCACTACTAGTTTCCCTTTGATGCGTGATATGTTGTCGAAGAAGTCGCATGCCTGATTGATGGTCATGTCTAGTACGTCGGCAATGGATTTGTGGTTAAACTTGATATCTAGGGTATCGCGATTGTATCGGCTCCCCTTGCAGGTATCGCACTTGACGTACATGTCGGGCATGAAGTGCATCTCTATTTTGATGGATCCGTTGCCGGCACACTCTTTGCATCGTCCATGTTTTGTGTTGAATGAGAATCTGCCGGATGTGTAGCCACGTTTTTTCGCCTCAGGCAGTGTTGCGAACACCTCGCGGATATCGGTAAGAACGCCGGTGTAGGTGGCAGGGTTGGAGTGTGGAGTGCGTCCGATGGGGTTTTGGTCGATGTGTATGATTTTGTCCACAAGGTTGATACCCTCGACCGAATCGCACTTCCCAGGGATAAACGCACCCCCGTACAGGGTTTTTGCGATGTTGCCGTAAAGGACGTCCATGACGAGGGACGACTTGCCCGAACCGCTAACACCTGTGACGGTGGTGAATACTCCCAAGGGGAATGAAACATCCACCCCCTGAAGGTTGTTTTCGCTGGCATTGCGAACAACAATCGCCCCTTTGGTGGTTGAGCGTCGTGTTGTTGGCACTTCGATCTTCAATCGCCCTGAAAGGTATGCCCCTGTGAGGGATTTTTCGCTAAGGAGAAGCTCTTCGGGTGTGCCCGCAAAGATTACCTCCCCACCATGAACACCGGCGTAGGGACCAACATCAACAACATAATCGCACTGTTTTAGTGTGTCTTCGTCATGTTCAACCACTAAAACGGAGTTACCGAGATCCCGCAAGCCCTTGAGTGTTGCTAGTAGTTTGTCGTTGTCACGTTGGTGTAGTCCGATGGATGGTTCGTCCAAAACATACAGCACGCCGGTGAGTCCTGATCCTATTTGGCTTGCGAGTCGTATGCGTTGTGCTTCTCCCCCTGAGAGTGTGCCGGATCGTCGTCCTAGATTAATGTAGTGCAGTCCCACATCGTTGAGGAATGTGAGTCGTTGGATTATCTCTTGGACGATTTTGTCGGCAACAAGTTGTCGGAATCCGTCTAGCGTTAGGTTTTGGTAGAATGTCAGGGCTTCGGTGGTGCTCATCTCCATAATGTCTGCAACATTTTTGCCACCAACATAAACGGACAGTGATTCGGGTGAGAGTCGTTTGCCTTTGCAGGCTGGGCATGGTCTTGCCAGCATATATTTTTCGGTTTTCTCTTTGTCTTTTGCCACTCCACTTCGCAACATGGATTGCAGGTGTCCCATAACCCCTTTGAAGGGTTTTTCAATGGTAATCTTCTCCGTATCGGAGTACATGTGGATGACAATCTTTTCGTCAACACCGTTAATCATAATATCTTTGTGTTTGTCGCTGAGAAGGTTCCACGGTTTGTCCATATCTATGCCATAGGTGGACGATACGGCGTTGAGGGTGTTGTAGAAGTGGTAGCTTTCCATCTTTTTCCAAGGGAGTATTGCCCCCTCCTGAATGCTCAGGCTACCGTCGGGCACGATTAGTGCAACATCCAGCTCGTTGCTCTCCCCCAAGCCGTCACATGCTTTGCAGGAGCCGTAAGGGTTGTTGAAGGAGAAGTTGCGTGGTTCCATGTCGGTAATGGCAACGCCACAGTCGAGGCAGGAGAGGTGTTCGCTCATGAGTACAACCTCTTCGTCAAACTTCAGCTCAACCAGACCGGAACTAAGCTCTAACGCTACCTCCACAGAATCGGTGAGGCGACGCTTGTTGTCGGCGTCAACCTTCAATCGATCAACAACAACGCTTATGGTGTGTTTAACGGTTTTTGCAATTTTAATCTCTTCATCCAAGCGGTAAAGTTTGGAGTCAACGTAGACGCGAACAAATCCCTGTTTGAACAGATCTGCAAACAGCTTGCGTTGCTCCCCTTTGCGACCGCGAACCACAGGCGACATAATCTCGAGTTTGGCACCAGCACTGCGAGTCAGAATGTAGTCAACAATCTCTTGGGGGGAGTAGGAGTGTATCCGCTTGCCACATGAGTAGCAGTGAACGTCGCCAACACGGGCATACAAAAGACGAATATAATCGTATATTTCGGTCACAGTGGCAACGTTGGAGCGTGGATTGCGAGACACAGACTTCTGCTCGATACTAATGGCAGGGGACAGGAATTGAATCGAATCAACATCGGGCTTGCTCATTAGCTCCAAAAACTGACGAGCATAAGCGGACAGCGACTCCACGTAACGACGCTGCCCCTCAGCGTAAAGTGTGTCGAACGCAAGGGTTGACTTACCCGAACCGCTCACACCACTAATCACAACCAGTTTATTTTTCGGAATATCAAGATCGATACCTTTTAGGTTGTGCTCACGTGCACCCTTGATAATAATTTTGTCATTCACCATAATATTATTCCACCCCAAAAGCGACACTACTGCACCAACCCCACATAGCAACACGGAATCGCAACAGCTTAACAGCTTAACAGCTTAACAATAAATTATAACAAACTACAACCAAAAACAAAACAGAAACAGTAAATACTTACCGAAACCTCTACGATATCAAGCCAGCCAACCCCGGAACATCGGAGATGGACACACAGCTAATACCTTTTATGTAGCGTGTGGCAAAATCATCAATACTAGGGGCACTGAAGTAGTTTATGCCGATTAAGGCACCGTCGTAAGTAACATTCTCCAGCTTACCGTGGTATGTTTTGTCGATTATCCCTAGGTATTGGGCAAACGACGAAATATCACCAACGGACGCTCCTGTGTAGATGCGAATACCAACAAGGGGAACTATCTCCGACGCAACAAGGGGAAGCAGTGCACGGACAGCCTTGCCGTATTTGTCCACGCCACGAATATACTCACCATCAACAGACACAACGGAATGACGATCACGGTATATATTGAAAAAATTACCCTTAGATTTCGCCGCAACCTTAAGTGCCAACTCCAAAGGAAGACGCTCAGAAAGCTCCGTACGGGGATAAAACTGATAAGTCTCATCCAAAAAACCGCGACCCAAAAGAATATGGATACAATGCAACATCGCCACAAAAGTTATCCCATTAGGCGGCAGATCAGGATCCAAAATGCCAACATCACCAATACCCTTATGCATGCTAATTATAGGGTTCGTTGCCGAAAACTCAGGTAACTCCAAAGATGGTGGCAAAGACAACGGTGACGTGGAAAACTCGTAATACCCCGACTTAGCATAGTAATAAACCCTATCTGTATGCTGAGTACTCAAAACCAAGGTTCCACTGCTATGCAAATTCGAAAGAAGCAAAAAATGATCCAAATTCGCAGGGGTAGTGTCCGTGGCAAGGGGCTGTAAATACTCGATGCGGACGCCATCAACACTCTCAGAAGCGTAAAAAGCA
Source organism: uncultured Deferribacteraceae bacterium (assembly GCA_947313855.1). Taxonomy (GTDB): domain Bacteria; phylum Chrysiogenota; class Deferribacteres; order CAMZNJ01; family CAMZNJ01; genus CAMZNJ01. The sequence continues at coordinate 49,059 of CAMZNS010000004.1, read as the reverse complement.
AGACCGAACAGGTTCTTCCTAACATCAACAGTAGCCATCTCAGCATACTCACGAATAATGCAGATAACACGCTCAGAATGCTGAATATTAAGCATGCGATTGATTACTTGGGGCAACAAACCCTCACTAATCACCCGATGCAAAAACTGGGACGCTGTGATGACCTCGGAACCCTGAGCAGACTCCTGAACAGACTCCTGAACAGACTCCTGAACAGGAACAATATACCCAACTAAGCTGGACACCGGTATTGTTGTATCGTTAATTATTCTGTCCAAGGGGGCACTGTACTGCAAAATGCGAATGGTATCGCCGTTATCGTACACAACTATGCCATCAGTCAGACCGGCAGCAAGGGGCTCAGGATGGGTAATGTCATCGATGGTTGCTTCCGCAAGGTGGGGCACGTCTCTGTAGTAGGATGAGTGGGTTGCACCTGCCTGCGAGGTGATGGCGTGCAGTGATGGCGATGTTGACATTGGCGACGTTGGCGACATCTGAGCACCACCATCAACGTAGTCGAACATCCCCTGTTGGCTGGATGGCGACGTGGAAGACGTTGGCGACATCTGAGCACCGCCATCAACGTACTGCCCCCCAGCGTTGTGGTGCGCGTCGTTCTCCTGCTGTGTGTTGTTGGTGCTGCTGTCGGGGAGGGATATCTCCACGTCGTGTCCAACACTGTATCGGCATGCTAGTCGGTAACCGTTGTTTAGTAGTAGCTGTCCAACATGCAGTCTATCCGCCTTGCTTATGCGTTCTCCATCCGCGGAGAACTGCACCTGACATTTGCCACACCGCCCTTTACCGTTGCACATGGTTGTGTGCATAATATTTCTATCACGCAATGCTTGATAGAGGGTTGCCCCTTTCTGCACCGAAATAACCTTATTTGTACCACGAATACTAATGCGGTACTCACGATTGAAGATACGCATACACACTCCCATCCTGCCCCCAAGCGGGGGTTTCGCCATGATGCCCCATGTTTAATTCAGGGGTGTATTTTCCACAACTGTAATGTAATCATCAATATATTTTTTGTTAACGCTGTTGGTGTTTGGCACCTGTACAACGTCAACACTGATGCGTCGTGCAGGAGTTTCCATGACCACGCGATCACCAACCTTAACAACGTAGGATGCCTTGACTTTGGCACCATTTACGGTTACAAACCCCTCTTTTGCTGCCTCAGAGGCAACGGAGCGACGTTTTGCAATCATCGTAACTTTCAAAAATTTATCTAAACGCATAAAGTGCTCCTAAGGTCGACCTACTCGAACACCTGTACAACTGAAAACCTCATCTGCATCTCGAGCCACTGGTCGTAAGTTGTTTGTAGCTTGGAGGCGTACAGTTCCTGCAGAACTCTCCCGTTTAGGTCGTAAAATGACGCTATCGTGCGGGGGTTGGAGGTAATGTAGAATCGGTACGCACTACCATCCACAACACGCACTGGGGAGATGGTTTTTGCTTTCAAGGTTTTTACAATGGGTTGCAGGTCGTCGCGAATATCGCCAATTTTGTCGTAAGGGATAACCACTGCTTGGGCAACACGGCTCAGTGCCGCCAACTCTTGATCCCGCAATCCATCCCGAAACAGATCTGTGATCTGGGTGTCGTATTTGGGATCGTAAATAACGTTGATAACATACGGCTTCGCCTCCTTATATTCGCCAAACCCGTACTCGAGGATGTCACGACTAGTGATAACAATCGTGGGGGCGATAACGTTTTGGGCGATGCTTTGTCGTTTGAGCTCAAGGTTGATGCGTGCCAAGTAGCTGTCGTAGCTCAGACCGCTGGTTTTGAGGTCTTGCAGGAGTTGTTCCCGCGTTGCCCCTTGGGCGTCGAGTATTGCTTGAATGTAGGTGTTTTGATCCTCAGGGGTGGGCTCAGGTAAGCGAACCTGCTTGAGTGCTCTGGTTAGTATCTCCCCTTCGACAATCGACTCACGTAAGGTTTCGTTACTCGCCAAACTCTTGTCCACGAAGCCACTCTCAGCACCGAAAGCACCCCCGTTTTGCGAAGTAAGATCGAACCCCATGTCGGCAATATCTTTGTACGTTAGTGGGTTTTGGTTAATCACCAACGCCAAGGATGTGCCACTAAAGCGGGGGGTATCGGCACCAATCGCTGTGCGGGGCAGGCTGGTGAGGATGAGAGCCGTTGCCACTAGGCTGAGGAGTATTGCTGTTGCTGTTGCAGGTGCTGTTGCTGTTGCAGGTGCTGTTGCTGTTTCAGGTGCAGGTGCTGTTGCAGGTGGCGTAATAATTCGTAGTGTTTTGTCCGTTATTGTTGGGTTTGCATGCCCCAATCTCTGAAAATATATGGCCATAACGTCTCCGTCTGAAGTTTCCCATAACATTCACAGCTCAACAAGTATTATGTTGTGGGTATGTTGTGGTGTTATGGGGTCATGATTGTGTTGATTACCGTTCCGTTCGGTATGTAGTAGTGTATATCGGTAGTAGTGTACAATATTTCAATATAGTCGTCTACATAAGAGTTTACCTTTTGGTGGTACAGATATTTGCCGATACTGTCGCGTAGCAAGTCTAACGGGATAAAGTTTCTGCTATTGCGGTACACCCCTAGTACTTGATAGATGTGATGCACGCCACCTTGGTCGTATAAGTGCGCTTCACCCTGAGACATTTCATCTGCAGGGATAATCTCTTGGGGGATACTCCCTTCCAGCAAAAACCCCTCCTGAAGGAAAACGTCGCTGTACCTCTCACCATAACGGCGTGCCACCTCTTCGAAATCGTACTCTTTGAGCTCTTCGAGTATCTCCTGTTGCAGGGAGCTGTTGTCGGTGACAATCCCTAAAATATGGCGAATGGGGTAGTTGTCGAACTCTTTTTTGACCCTGTCGTATTCTTGGCTAATCTCAGCAGGCGAGATGGTTATCACCCTGTAGAAGTTGTCGACCATGTAGCCGTGAATAACACTGTCTTGATAAGTTATCCCTAGGAAGCTGTTGAATACTTGTGGGTTGCTGAGTATCCTGACGGTATCCGCCTTGGAGGCATTCCCCTCGAGGGCGTATCGCACTTCGCTACCCGCCACGGGGGGGATAGATGAACCGCCCCCACGAGCATCCTGATAGATAAGGTTGTAGCGTACAAAATCGTGGAGATAAAACTGAAAAACCTCAGTACTATTTAATAGCTTGGGGGAGATGTCCCCCATTTTAAGGGACATGTAATCGGAGAAATCTGAAGTGTAGTACATTTTGCCGTTAATGGACACAAACTTGACATGACTAGCAGCATACCGCTGAACCAACACGTACGTAAGACCAGCAACAAGAATCACCAGTATCGAAACTGAAACAATCAGAACACGATACTTCCTTGCCGTAACCAAAATGCTATTCTTCATACCCACGATGGAAGTATCCTCGGCTTGCGTAGCTAACTTTTGCATAGAAAGCACATTTTACACGAAAAAAATACCAATAGCAAAGGGGATTTTCACTAGCACGATAAATTATGATCGACGAAAGCTCGTTAGATATGTTGATTTTTACGGCAATCAACTATAACATAACAAACACCAGAACCAAGATAAGCAAAACCCACGGAGATACAAAAACAACACAAACCATGAACAACACAAACACAAACCTCAACCACAAACCCAACAACGACAACTACTCACCCGAAGATATTTATTTCATGGAATATGTACTAAAATTAGCACAAAATGCCTATGATAATGGGGAAGTACCCATCGGTGCCATAGTCGTCGCGGAGGGGGAGATAGTGGGAGTCGGACAGAACCGAAAAGAAACACGGCAAGATACTGTCGCACACGCCGAAATACTAGCCATACAAGACGCTAGCAAAAAACTCGGCTCATGGCGACTCAACAACTCTACACTGTACACAAATATCGAACCGTGTATAATGTGCTGTGGTGCCATCATACACGCACGAATCAACCGTGTTGTCTTCTGCACCAACGAACCCAAATTCGGAGGCATCATCAGCCAAACAAACCTGTTCGACATACCAACACTCAACCACAAAGTCAACTACCAATACGGACTCATGCAGAACGAATCACAAACACTAATACGAAGATTTTTTCGCGAAATACGCACAAAACTCAACAGCTAAACAAAACAACGACCAAACAAGGAGCCATGCTGTCATGAACAACAACCCAAACCGCAACCAACAACAAAGCAGTATGGAACAAAATCTTGTCATCATGGTCTACGCTATCTACTACCTTGCACGAAAAGTGTTCCGCTCACACCGCAAAGAACGACACATATCCGAATACATCTGCGTTGCCCTGAAAAAAAAATACAACTCCATACCCAACAAAGACGACTTCATCATCAACCTCGTCAACAACATCCAATCGCAGGGGATGACCGAAAAAGAACTGCTCTCCAAACTACTCGAACTCACATTCGAAATGGGAGAACCACAACGTGAAAAAATACTCAGTATCGCCGAAAACCTCGTAACCTTTGCACACGGACAAGAACTCAACCGAATTCACGACGCCTTCAACATCGAACGAAAAATCTCGTACCAAATAAAATCATCGGTTATGAGTGGTATCACTGAAAACGCCGGTATCCGTGGCATTATCATGGCAATACTCACCGTAACATTTACCATAATCGCAATTACCATGCCCATCGTAGGCATACTCCTTGACGACGACGAGGCTATCCCAGCAGTAAGCCTCATCCACACCACGGCGAACACCACAGACGAACAGGCACGCAACGCCATATACCCAGTGCTACAACGTATCGAATTCGATAAGTTTATCATCAACGGCGTTCTCTCCCAAGACAATATCGCATCAGCAACAACAAACAGCTCCGTCTACAATGTCCAAGGTTATGCCGACATATCCATCGACCTAACCGAGTTTAGCTACCTCAACTCAGTCGTATCACACAAATCAGACCTCAACCTAATCCCATTTCGCATCAAGGTGACCATCCACAACGCAACCCTTGTCAAAGTGGGCTTCGCACAAAGCTACATCGAACCCAATACGGGGAAAGCCGCAAACGCACTACCCATGCAAACCTTTACCACAGCCGATGGTTGGCTTCGACTGCAACCCAAAAAAATACACACACAGCCAGTCGGAACTCAGAACAACAGTAACCTCACAACCCTTGGGGAAAACATCGATAATGCGGTGTACACACCCACCGAGCCCCTGTTTTACCAGATTAGCGACCACTCCAAGATTATCCACTATCTCGCACCGACACCGATACCAATGCCAGATATAAATACCGTTGCAGATACCGTTGCCGACAACAACACTACCGAACAAAACACCATGCTTGCTAACCCCGTTACCCCTGAAACCAACTACCTCATCATCAATACGATTCTATCGTCCGAGCACAACTCAAGCCCAACAATCGACGTCAACAGATTAGACGAACAGATAGCCATTAGCCTACTCTCTGACGGACAGATTTACAGTACCATGGTTGATACTTTAAAGATATTTTTGTACACTGAGTATGCCCGAAACAACCTTTATGTCAGCACCATCAACCTCAACCCGTAACCACTAACCGTAACCACTAACCGACTTTTACAACACGGAGACAACCACTATGACGCAACTAATCCTACGAAAACTATCCTCCCCAGTGCTACTCATCTCAGCGTTTGCACTCATGGTTGCCCTATCCTTGCCCCTACAACAGCGTCTTCGTAGTATCCCGTCCATGTCACCCGCCGACGTCGGCATTCAAAACATGTACAACCAGTCTGAGCTCACCCTTGCCGTGACTCAGGTCGATCTGTATCTCGACATCCCCCGCATCTCACGAATCACCCCCTACCTTGTTACCGCCAAAATCGCCACCAAGGGGATTACCACCCACTACATCGAAAACAAAACCGATTCTGAGTCACCCAAAGAGCTAGTGATGGTCATCCCGCCCCCCATAATCAGCGTACTCCCCGCCGACAACAGCTACACGTTTATCATCCGCGAAAGTAACGCCAGTGTTGCCTACCGCAAAGGGTTGTCCGACTTCGGACTCATCTACGCAAAACGCAAGGCACTACAAGAGGGGCTCCTCCAGCAAGCAAACAGCTACCTGCAAAAACTTGCCACGGAAGCACAAAAACACAGCAACACCGTAACACACATCGACACAACATCATGGAACACACCCCAACCTTCGCCAATAGATATCCCCGGCACACGCTTCAGCCTCTACCCCGACCGCAACAGTAGCCTCCACTACAACATCAACTACACCTCCGACAAACTCTCATACTACTTCATGACCGTCACAGACAACACCACCGGTTCCACGCTGAACATGTCCCTCTACGACATAGATACGGACGCCAGCAACACCAGTAATTTATGGACACACAATACTCTGCGAACATACGATGGTGCCAACATGATTAGCATATCCTTCAGCCCTTCAGGTCTCGAAGCAATGGTGCAAGATGGTGCCAGAACATACCTACTTGTTGCACACTCCCCCTCCCCTAGCGATTTTTCCAACTTCCTCCCCCACGCCTTAGATACCATATCGTCGTTAAAGATTGACACTACCAAAACCAACATCGATAAGAAATGTACCGATATTTTTCAGAATAATATTGACGCATGGTTGAACTCAGATGCAATAAGCATCGCCGATTACGTTAAAGGTCTGTTGCTTTCCAAATTTTTTAATCCCGACAAAATATTTCAAACAGTTGACATACAGAACACAACAGTGCTATATGATAGCAAGACTCTAGACGAATACCAAGGCAACCTGCGACAACTCTCCATACGGTTGCAAAATATCGGCCAGAGCAACGAACTAACACGACAAACAGCCAATTTTGCACTGTATAGCAAAAATGCCTTGGCAAACAACGAAGATATATATATACTGTTTTTAAAAACAAGGGCTTATGTCTACGTTTACGACGACTCTGGTAATAATATTCTTAATAAAACAATGAACTTTTACCAGCTCCCGAACAACTATAAGGTAGTTATTGATAACCAATCCTCGTGTTCTAGTGGTCGACTTTACAAACACGAAGACAATATGTTTTGCTACAGCAAAACATATATAGCTGACTTTATCGACAAGCTAATCAATGACTCCTTTGTTGCTCTATTTAAATGTGGGTTATAAAAACCTACACCTACTCAAAAGGGGTTCACAGGGGTTATGATTCCAGATAATACTGGTGATAAAGCTATCATCGATAAGGTTTTAAGTGGATCGACGAACGATTTTGAGTCGCTTGTTTTAAAGTATCAAAATCCTTTGTTAGCACTGGTAATGAGAATTACCCGAAATGAAGATGCGTCTAAAGATATTGTACAGAATAGCTTTGTGGCTGCCTACATCAACCTCAAGTCCCTCAAGGACCCAAACAGCTTCTACCCATGGTTGAGACGCGTTGCCATCAATAACTCGTACTCATACTTCAGAACCATCAAACACCAATACTCGTTCGCCGACGAAGAACACCACGACAATATCATAAATAGTATTGTCGCCGACAAAACACCCGAAGATATTCTGGCAAATGCCGACGTGTCAGTACTATTAGAAAATATTTACAACACACTTCCACAACGACTGCAAACTGTTTACTACTTGCGTGAAGTGGAAAGCTTATCGTACGAAGAGATAGCCGAAGCACTGTATATCCCCGTTGGAACAGTGCGTAGTAGGCTCTTTAATGCCAGACGTATTTTTAAAGATAAATTAATGAAAAAAGGAGTTATCTCAGATGCAGCCACAACGATTAAGTAGCTGCGAAGAGTACAAACGCAATATCTCTGCACTTATGGACAACGCCCTGCCCAATCAGGATAAAAAATCACTGATGCAACATACACAGAGTTGTGCGTACTGCTTTTCGGAGCTCGAAGCACAAAAACAGGTACACAATATCGTGCGTTCTAATATCCATTTCCTTGCCGGCAAAACCAACTCCCAAACAGAAAATACCGCCATGGCAAGCACCATTATGGCTCGAATAGCACAGCAAACCAAAACTATCGATGACTATCGCAAATACCCCGCTAACCACAACCACTTCGGCAACACCAACACCAACCCTGATACCACAAAAAACAGTGCTGGGGATAGTCGCCATAACCCGAAATACGAATTTCTTTTTAACCCACGACCCCTAATCATTACATCCGCGGCGAGCCTTTTAATACTTGTGGGGAGCAGTACTAGTATGTTGTACTCATTCTCTAGCGTACAGCACGAGTCCTTAAACGACGGTTCTTTGGTTATCATGGTGTCGGATATTGATATTGAAAAGTAGACTGAGCCCTACCGTTACGCTACTGCTACCTACCGTTACGCTACTGCTACCTACCGTTACGCTACCGTTACGCTACCCCGCTCCTTCAAGCCTCAACCCGTACTTGTCGCCCGTACTTGTCGCCCGTCACCATTGCCATCCCTAGCCACAACCCTAGCCCCGCAATAATTATCCCCCATGTCTTGCAATTTTCCTGCAGTTTTGTATAATAAATCGCACCCTACTTTTCACTTAGGAGGAGATATTACGATGCATATTAACACAAAACCGGTACTGCGTATTCAACACATCGCCACAATCATACTTTTAGCACTTATTGTTCTAGTGGCACTCCAAGGATGCAGTAACCCAAAACAAACCGCAACAAACCCCGATAACCAAAACCTCAACACAGATACAACCACACTTAACGTGGGCGAAACCAATCTCCAAAACAACGTTAACGCTAACACTAACACGCCATACCCCAACTTCGTGGAGATTATCAACCGAACACGCAACGGTACGGTCAACATCGTCGTAACGCAAATCGTGGAGCAGCAGCCCATGTCGAGCCTCTTCAACGGCATGCCCAACAACTTCTTCGATGAGTTTTTCGGCGAGTTCTTTCAGCAACCCTTCCCGCAACACCCACAAACACCACGACCAACACAACCACGAGAATCTCAGTCCCAAGGTTCAGGTTTTGTGATCAACCAAGATGGCTACATCGTTACCAACAACCATGTTGTGGACAACGGAACGAGTATCGTCGTAACCCTGTCTAGTGGCAACGCGTACAACGCCACCCTCATCGGCACAGACCCCCTCACCGACCTTGCCCTAATCAAAATCGATGCCAACGAAACCCTCACCCCCCTACCTCTAGGCAACTCCGACGCCACCAATATCGGCGAATGGGTGCTCGCCATCGGATCCCCGTACGGACTTGACGCCACTGTTACCGCTGGAATCATCTCCGCAAAGGACAGAAGCATTCAAAGCGGACCATTCGACAGCTTCCTACAAACAGACGCATCCATCAACCCTGGCAACTCTGGCGGACCCCTAATCAACATGGCAGGCGAAGTCATCGGTATCAACACCGCAATATTTCGTAGTGCACACGGACTCGGCTTCTCCATACCCATCAACACGTTCACAACACTAATGCCACAACTACTCAACAACTCTGTTGTCCACGGCTGGATAGGTGTTACACTGCAGGAACTCACTCCCGAACTAGCGTCATCGTTTGGCGTTCCCAAAGACTACAACAACGCCATTGTTATTGCCGATGTGGTGCCCGACAATCCTGCTGACAAAAGTGGACTCCTACCCGGAGATGTTATCCTCGACGTCAACAAAATGCCCGTCAACGGCTTCAGAGGCTTTGCACAAACTGTTGGAAGCACCAAGCCAGGGAAAACCGTTACACTAGGGATACTACGAAACAACAAACGGATAACCGTCAAGGTAACTGTGGGCGAACGACCCGAAACCGCTGGACGCAAAAACAATGACAACAACCAAAACAATGACAACAACCAAAACTCCACCACCGTAGACGGAATATCGGTACAAAACATTGACAACAAAACTGCCGAAGAATATGACGTTGCTTACGGCGTTGGCGTATGGGCTGTCGAAGCCGAATCGAATGCGAGCAGTGTTGGTCTGAAAGCGGGGGTAATCATCATGGCTATTGATGGCACAAAAATAACATCCGTTGCAGACTTCAAAGCAACCTACTCCAAAATTAAATCTGGTGATACGGTCAACATGCGTGTTGCCACACCTAGGGGCAAAACCTACATCGCCTACAACAAAGACTAGCAACAACTAGCACAACTTTGTAGCAGTACCTTTTATTGGGGTACTGCTACACAACCAAACACACAACCCATTTTAAGGGGAGAATTATGACCGCGACAGAAACAGCGACAGCCCAACAACTCACACCAAAACACCGACGAATACTACCCAAACACACCACACTTGCCCTTACAGCTGTCACACTAACCATGCTCCCCCTAATTGTAGGTGCGTGCACCAAAACCAACAACATGGCAACCACCAAAAACTACAACACCCACACGTTAAATATTCGTATCCCGCAAGACATGGACACCCTCGATCCCCACAAAGCCTCGTCTGCTGGTACTAAAGAGGTAATGTTCAACGTGTTTCGCGGACTGCTCACGCCAACACCGAACGGTAGCCTTGTGGATGGTATTGCCAGCAGCTATAGCGTCAACAACAACCGCACTCAGTACACTTTCCACCTTCGCCCCAATGCCCTGTTTCACAACGGCAACCCCGTCGAATCCAAAGATGTTGTCTACAGCTACCGCAGGCTCATGGGTGATATGGATCCAAGCATACGTTATAAGTCCCTCGATATTGTAACGGGGGTGGAGGCAGTGAACCCCTCTACCGTACGTTTTACCCTGTCTGAGTCCAACAACTCCATCTTAACAGAGTTTACCCGAGCTATTATCCCCGAAAATAGTGGCGACACTGTGGGCGTCAACCCCGTCGGTGCAGGTCCGTATCGCTTGCAGAACTACTCCCCAACACAGTTTGTTGCCCTCGAAGCATTCCCACAGTTCTACCTGGGCGAGGCTCCCATCAAAAATGTTACATTCCGAATCATCCCCCACATGACAACCACCATACTCGCAGCCAACAGTCAGAGTAGCAACAGCCTCGACATTATCCCCGACCTACCCTACAACAACTTCAAAATGCTAAACATGTCAAACTTCAACAACATCGCCGCAAACCTCAACCTCGTACAAATACTCGCATACAACCACACCTATGCACCCCTTGCCAACAAAGACGTTCGTATCGCCATTAGTCAGGCAATCAACAAAACCCGCATCATCGAGCTACTCACAAACAACGAAGGCACCCCCCTCGAATCGCACATGACACCGCTCATGGGGCAATACTACAACAGCTCCATCGCCACACCATACCCATACAACGAAACCGAAGCTCTACTCAGCCTCAAACGCTCACCTTACAAAAACGGCTTCAACCTCACAATAACTGTCCCCTCCAACTACCAACTACACGTGGACACAGCAGTACTCATCGCCGAAAACCTCAACACAATCGGCATCAACACCACAATCAAAACCGTGGAGTGGGGGGTATGGCTCAACGACGTCTACAAATCGGCAAACTACGAAGCAACTGTTGTGGGCTTCGCAGGGAAACTCGACCCGTACCAAACCTTACGACGATACTCATCAACATACAGCAACAACTTCTTCCACTACAAAAACACAACGTTTGACCAATTAATCAACACCGCCCTGCATAGCAATGAGTCCCAAAGTGAAAAAGCATACCGCGATGCCCAAGGTATTTTGGCTGAAGACTTGGCGGCATACTTTATCATGGATCCCGCAGTGCACACAGCGGTGCGAAAGGGTATTGCTGGCTGGACAACCTACCCCATTAGCGTAATCGACGTGTACGCACTCCACACCACCAACACCAACACCAACACCACCAACACCACCACCAACACCAACACCAACACCACAAAATAATAACACTTCCCGTAACTTCTGATGTATAATGCTTACCATGCCTACCCCTACCATATTGATAATGACCAAACTTGTGAAAAACACTCTGGATGCCATACTACTCCTCCTTGGCGTCAGTGTTGTCGTATTTTCACTTTTATACCTAACCCCTGGCAATGCTTTGCTCATTCAGGTTGGTGTTGGTTCCGATCGTGTTCTCACTGAGTCGTATCAGGCACTATTTTCCCTCAATACCTCACCTTTCATACAGTATTTTGAGTGGTTGCAAGGCTTGTTGCGAGGTGATTTCGGCGTTTCGTATGTTTACCATGCCCCTGTTTTCACCATCGTGCTTCATGCTTTGGGTGTTACTGCCGTAATTGCTAGTGTTGCGATGGTTATTGCTGTTTCAGTATCCTTGCCCCTTGGTCTTTACCTCGGTAGCAACGGCTCACAAGTGTTACGCACCCCCCTTACCACCGCTGTTACCCTTGGCGTGGCTGTTCCACAATTTTTATGGGGGATACTCCTCCTCTACTTATTCGGCAACGTGTTTTCCGCTTTTGTACCGGGTCTGTACGTTCCCCTGAGCAGTATCCTCCCCATGGCAGCAGCAGGCAGTGGTAGCCACAACACCATCCCCGCACTGGCATACCTCTTTGCACCCGCACTAGCACTGGCTCTCCCCGCAATAGCAATACTCAGCCGATACACCTACAACTCTGTTCGCGAACTAAACGCACAACCCTTCATGCTAGCACTACACTGTCGTGGTATCGGTGGCTGGCAACTCCTGCGACGCCACACACTACGTAACCTTCTTGTGGGCTACACCACATTCAGTGGCATCCTCCTCATCGATCTCCTTGCAGGATCGGTGCTAGTCGAATACATCTTCAACATTCCGGGGCTAGGCAACACACTCGTCACAGGTATTCATCAGCGAGACACCCTTCTTGTGCAAGGTGCTGTGCTGTATGTTGCGTTTCTAGTGGTGGTCATCAACAAAATCACCGACGGACTCTACTACATACTCAACCCCAAACTAAGGAGATCCTAGATGAACCACAACCAAGGTACAGCACCATTCATGCCTCTCAACCTCGCCTTAGGAATCATCTTTGCTGGCACACCACTCGCCATGGGACTCGTATCGCTACTGTACACACCTTTCGAACCGAACCTCATCATCCCCGACGCCGTCTCTGCACCCATCACAGCCACACACCCACTCGGCGGCGACTACCTAGGACGAGATACTCTCAGCCGACTCATGACTGGAGCTCGCATCACAATGACAATGGCAATAATGGCAATCGCTACTGCAACCATTACCGCTTTTGCACTCAGCACAACCGCAGTAGCAGCACGCAACACAACAACACCATCACACACAGCACAACTAACACACAAAACCATCACATTCATCACAAACACACTAATGGGGATACCATCACTACTACTCGCACTCGCAGTGGTCTCTATCCTAGGGGGCGGAATCGCAAACACAACCATCGCAATCACAATCATGCTCGTACCGGGACTCACAAGGATTATGCAGGCAACCCTCATACAGGTGTACGCAGAAGACTACATCAAAGTAGCCAAAACCTGGGGCGTCAGCAACATCAACATCGCCCTCAAACATGCTCTGCCAAACGCTACACCAAACATCATCGTCGCAATACCAATCTACATGAGCACAGCAATACTTGTCGAAGCAGGACTCAGCTACCTCGGACTCGGAGTCGCACCACCAACGCCAAGCTGGGGAATAATGCTCAACCAAGCAATACCATATATCAACCAACAACCCATGGCAGCCATCGCTCCCGCAACAACCATCATCACAACAATACTAGGACTAAACCTCATTAGCGACGGACTAAACCAAAAACTCAGGGGCAAAAAATGACCCAACAACAATCACAACAACTACTTAACCTCCAAAACCTCAACACAACTCTCTACGCAAACAACTCAACAACAAAACTACTCCAAAACGTTAACCTACAACTCAACGAAAACGAAATCATGGCTCTCGTCGGACTCTCCGGAAGTGGCAAAACAATGCTCTGGAAATCTATGGTAGGGGTACTAAATCCCAAAACAAACAAACAACTAAACAACTACTTCAACACCGAAGCAACAATCAACGGCTCCATCACAAACAACCCGCAAACACAATCACTCAACAAACTACTAGGACAAAAAAACGGCATCGGTATCATCTTCCAAGAACCACACGCATCCCTCGACCCACTCATGACAATCGGAAAACAGATCGGCGAAATCATCACACTACACCGTAACAAAAAAATGACCAAACAAGAGGTAACAAACAAAGTCCATGACGCCCTAACACAAGTCGAACTCAACACAAACTACCACAACCGTTACCCACACCAACTATCCGGCGGAGAAGCACAACGCGTCGCAATCGCACTCGCAATCGCAAACAAACCCAAACTCATCATCGCAGACGAACCAACTTCAAACCTCGACGAAACAAACCAAACACTCATAATCAATATGCTACAACAACTCTGCCAACAAAATAGCACATCCCTAATTCTCATTACACACAACATGGTCATGGCAGCATCTGTTGCACAAAAAATAGCCATCCTACAAAACGGAACTATCATCGAAACAATAAACAACAAACCGAACAGCAACCTAAACAACCTCATCGCAAACGCAAAACAGGAACATACCAAAAACCTGCTCAGCGCAAACCAATTCCAAACAAAACACAAAACAATCCCAAACAACAAAAAAACACGCTTCTTCACCCTAACAAACAACAACTCGCAAACAAACAACAACAAACCTCTAACACCAAAAGGGGAAAATATCACGCAAACAATGTGGACCAAAGGTGCCACCGACAAACAAATCAACCTCAACAAATGCACCAACGCCATCGAAATCAAAAACCTTACCAAAATATACAACAATAAAAAAGGGAACAACACAGCACTCAAAAACATCAACCTAAACATACCCGCAAGAAAAATTACAGCTCTTATCGGACAATCTGGAAGCGGAAAATCAACACTCGCAAACATACTCGCAGGACTAGAAACACCCTCCGAAGGAACAATCACCGTATGGGGAGAAAAAACAAACACAACACAACGCTACAAACATGTCAGAATCGTAACACAATACCCAAACACCATGCTCAACCCCAAAATGACCATCAAAAATATACTGCGTAACAGTGCCACAAACAACTACAACCCCGCAATACACCCATACCACGTAAAATACCTGATGAACGAATTCATACTGCCAACAGACGCACTCAACAAATACCCACACCAACTCTCAGGGGGACAAAAACAACGCATCGCAATAATAACAGCACTCCTGGGGGGAGCAACAATCCTCATCGCAGACGAAATCACATCCGCCCTCGACGCCAACGCAACCGCAACAATACTCAATATGCTACTGGACATCAACGAACGATTGGGAACAACAATAATGCTCACAACACACAATACAGCAATAATTAAAGGGTTTGCAGACCATACCGCAACGCTGGACAACCACGGCTAAGGGCAAGATGACCACAGGACGGGTGTGCGTGGTGCTGGACGGAGGTGCTGGACGGAGGTGCTGGACGGAGGTGCTGGACGGAGGTGCGTGGTGCTGGACGGAGGTGCTGAACGGATACCACACACAACGCGAGCCACCCCAAACGCGAGCCACCCCGAACACGAGGCACCCCGAACGCGAGCCACCCCGAACACGAGGCACCCCAAACGCGAGGCACCCCGAACGCGAGCCACCCCAAACGCGAGGCACCCCGAACGCGAGCCACCCCGAACGCGAGCCACCCCAAACGACGATTACCGACCCTGCTTGTAGGAACCCTGATAGGGCGTCTTATCCTTGAACCGCACATAGGTATTCTCAAACAGCAGCTCAACCATACCTGTAGGTCCATTACGATGCTTCGATATGATAACCTCGGCAATACCAGGCTTGGTGCACTTCTCCTTGGTGTAAACCTCGTCGCGATAAAGGAACATGATAATATCCGCATCCTGCTCGATGGCACCACTCTCACGCAGATCCGATGGGTTTGGTCGCTTATCGGCACGCTTCTCCACGTCACGATTAAGCTGCGACAGTGCCACAATGGGTAGTTCGAGCTCTTTGGCAAGGGCTTTCAACGATCGTGATATTTGTGATATCTCCTGCTCACGGTTATCGCCACCGATGCCCGACATAAGTTGCAAGTAGTCGATTATGATGAGGTCGAGTCCGCTTCGAGCTTTAAGGCGTCGTGCTTTGGAGCGAAGCTCTGAGATAGTTATGGATGGTGTATCGTCGATATAAAATGGTAGTTCGGCGAATTCATTTGCGGCGTTACGGATGAGTGTCCAAGTTTCTTTCTTAAACTTGCCGGAACGAATTTCAGATGCGGGCACACCTGCACTTGTTGAGATTAGGCGTTGAACAAGCTGTCCACTGCTCATTTCGAGGGAGAAAACGGCAACAGACTTCCCCTCCTTGGCAACATTTAGCCCCATGCTGAGGGCGAACGCTGTTTTCCCCATGGCAGGGCGACCCGCAACGATAATCAGGTCGGTAGGTTGTAGTCCACTGGTGATTTGGTCAAGCTCAGAAAATTTTGTTGCAAGCCCTGTAATCCCTTCGTGTGTTTGGTTTAGCCATAACGAGTCGAGGTTTTCGAGGAACCCCACAACAATGTCTTCCATAGGGACAAGCTCGGAGCGATTCTGCTGTTGCGTAATGTCCAGAATCTCTTTCTCAACGCTGTCGATGAATTCGTCCATGTGCACACTTTTGTCGGACTCGGTACGGCAACGCTCAACAATATTACCGCACGATTTGACAAGTTTGCGTAGTGTGGAGTAGAAGTAAACAACCTTGATGTAGTCAGCAATGTTGACTGTTTCGGGGTATGTGAAGCTGAGTTCGTGGATGAATTCGGCAAAGCCGTGCACGTCCATTTGCGACCGCTCTTGGAGGATATGGATTAGGGAGGGCATGTCTAGGGGTCGTTCGGATTGGAAAAGTTTTTTGAGGGCACTGAATGTTGTTGCGTGATTTGATTGTGCGAAGTCGGATTCGGTGAGTTTGGAGAAGACTTCGTCGGCAACGGTGGCGTCTGTGATGAGTGATGCCAGCACGGCTCTCTCCATCTCTGTTGCCTTCATGAAGCCGTAGCTTAGTGCACCGCCAGCTTCGTAGTTGTTGTCATCCATGATTGGGTTTGGGTTGTCGCTGTAGTTGTGTTCCATGTTGAGTACTTACTCGGCGACAATGCCTTTTACGGCCAGGGTAAATTCCCCTTTGACACCTTTGTATAGGTTGACAACAATGGTGTGTTCCCCTGTTTTTTTAATACCTTTGCGTTCCACTTCGATCATACGTTTGTCCATTTCGATGCCACGTTCGGCGAGCATTTTGGCGATATCGTTGTTTGTGATGGCACCGAATAGTGATCCCCCTTGCCCTGCTTTGGCGGTGGTTTCGATACGTATGTCTCTTAGTGTGCGAGCTAAGTCCACGGCTTCTTGTAGTCGAGCATCTTCAGCGGCTTGCACCTGTGCTGCTTCGGCGGCGATACGTTTGAGGTTTGAGGCTGTTGCCCTTGTTGCCATTTTTTGTCGAAAGAGTACGTTATTGGCGTAACCGTCCTTCACCTCTTTGATATCGCCTTTTTTGGCGATACCCTTCATATCTTTGAGAAATATTACTTTCATAGCAACCCCTCCCTCTTTTCAGGGTATTTTTCATTTTCAGTAGTTAGGCATTGTAACACATTTTTTGCCAATACTGTAGTGGTAACTTTTATAATGAGTGCACCTAGGCTCCCATTATTTTGTCGATGGCTTCACCTACGGTTGCAACAACGTGTGTGGCGTGTTGTTTGACATCGTCTGAGGCATTGTCCATTGCGAAAGATACTTTCACAGCTTGAAACATGGGTATGTCGTTCCCATTGTCGCCAACAGCGTAGCAGTTATCGAGGTTGAAGCCGGCATGTTTTGTAACAAATTTGAGTCCAGCACCTTTGGTGGAAGCGAGGGGGACAACTTCCACAGTATTGGGGCTAGTCATGGGGTAGTAGAATCTGCCAGGGAACAGGGATTCCAACCCCTCTTTTTCGGCACTGAATTCGGGTGTGTTTTTGAATATCACATATTTCACAGGACGAATACTTTGGATACGATTGGCAAACCCGTTAATATCTTCGAATATGGGTGTGCGACCGATATCGCCACCGAGATAGCCGGTGAGTTCGGGTCGTGTGGTGATGATGTACCTGTTGGCGTCGTTGGTGAATTCTAGACGAATGTAGCTCGGATCGTCAAGGGGAACTGTGCGTTCGTTGGATAGCCCCTCCAAGTGGTTGTACAGGGGGAGAGTTATGTCATCATCGATGCGAATGTCTTGCAGTGTGTTCCCCGCACCATCGATGATAACCGCTCCGTTTTGCGAAACACGGTAGTTGTCACCACGGTCGATTCGCCGTTCGAAATGGGTAATATCATCGTACTGACGCCCTGTGGCGATGATGAATTCGTTACCAGCATCACAAAACTGACGAATTCTTGTTAGCGTGTATTCATCAATCTCCCCTAGGTGGTTGATTAGCGTGCCATCCAGATCGCAAAAAAGTATTTTCTTCTCATCCCTGTTGTTTGTCATAGCATATTCCTACTCTAAAATTTATATATGTTTAGTCATACCTTTTTTTGTGGAGTCAAATGCTTAAGAATCGGCGGGGGTAGCACCATTATCGCCATCGCCGTTAGCGTTATCGCCATCATCCTCGTCTATGCCAGGGGGCAGAACAGCAAACGTAATGATGGAGTCGCCACCAGTAGACATGAGCTTCACACCTTGAGTTGCACGACCGAGTAGGGATATGTCACCAACATTCAGCTTAATTAGCTTGCCCGACTTGGACACAAGAACCAGATCGTTATCAACAGTAACAACATTCGCACCAACTATCTCACCTGTTTTTTCTGTAACATTGGAGAGCTTTGTACCCTGTCCACCACGTGCTTGCAAGCGGTAATCGGCTAGGGATGAGCGTTTGCCGTACCCGTTTTCAGTAACGGTCAGTATTTCATCGGCTTGGGTGGCAACGTTGATGCTTACAACAGCATCCCCTTCCGACAGGGAGATACCACGGACACCCTGAGCAACTCGCCCAATGGCACGAATGTCTGACAGCTTGAACTGTATGGATTTCCCCTGCCTTGTGGCAATGAATACGTAGGAGTCTTCACTTGCGGAAACATGCCCGACTATTTCGTCACCCTCACGCAGGTTAATGCCACGAATACCTGATCGTTCACTCTTGAATACGGAGAATGGCGAGCGTTTGATCATCCCATTTTTGGTCACAACAACGGAATCAAGCTTCATCACATCCTTGGTCAACGGCAGAATACTTACGATGCGTTCGTCTTCGTTGAGTGAGAGTGAGTTGGAGATATGTCGACCGCGGGCAACACGACCCATTTCAGAGATTTCGTAAGCTTTGAGGTAGTGGACGCGACCCTGATTGGTAAATATAAATAACTTAGTGTGGTTGGTGGTATGAATAACATCGGTAACAAAGTCTTCGCCGTCACCAGAGGTGGACGAACTCATCTTGCCTTTACCACCACGACGTTGCGATTGGAATGCATCGCTAGGCATACGTTTAATGTAGCCGTAATGGGTAAATGTGATGATAGCGTTGTCGTCGGAAACAAGGTCTTCCATGCTAATCTCCCCTTCAACAGGGATGATTTCAGTACGCCTATCGTCGCCATAAGCCTCTTTGACACCCTCAAGCTCATCACGAACAACACCCATCAGAACCTCACGACTGTTTAGGATACCCATGAGGTATTCAATGTTTTTCAGTATCTCTTGATACTCTTCGTTGAGTTTGTCGATCTCCAGACTAGTGATTTTCGCCAAACGCATGTCGAGAATCGCCTGTGCCTGAATATCGGACAAGCTGAATCGCTCCTTCAAGCGACGCTTCGCCTCAGGCGTATCGGCAGAGGTGCGGATAATGCTTACAACTTCGTCGATATTCGACACAGCCGTACGCAAACCTTCGATAAGGTGCAACCTGTCGTTAGCCTTGCGTAGGAAGAACTCGGTGCGACGACGAACAACAATCACGCGGTGAGCCTTAAACTCCTCCAAAAGACCGATAAGGTTCATAATCTTAGGACGACCATTCACAATGGCAACCATGTTGATACCGAAAGATGTTTCCAGCTGTGTGTACTTAAACAACTGATTGAGAACAACTTGACCAGCATCGTTGCGTTTTATTTCGATGACAACGCGAATACCGTCTTTGTCAGACTCATCACGAAGATCTGAAATGCCGGTAATCACCTTATCACGAGCAAGCTCTGCCATGCGTTCGATCATGGTGGATTTGTTCACTTGGTAGGGTATTTCGGTGACAATGATGCGTTCGCGTCCAGATTTGTCTATCTCGATGTTGGTTCGAGAGCGAAGCTTCACCGAACCACGACCAGTTTTGTACGCCTTGGTTATCCCCTCTTTACCGAGGATAAAGCCGCGTGTGGGGAAGTCGGGTCCAGTGACAATGTTCAGTATTTCATCTTCAGTGTAGTTGGGGTTGTCCACCATCAACAGAAGTGCATCGATAATCTCCGTAAGGTTGTGGGGTGGGATGTTGGTCGCCATACCAACAGCGATACCACTACTCCCATTAACCAAAAGGTTGGGGATTTTGGTGGGCAAAACTGTGGGTTCCTCCAACACGTCATCGTAAGTTGGAGCAAAATCAACGGTATCGTTGTCGATATCCTGCAGCAGCTCGTCGGTAATACGCATCATCTTCGCCTCAGTATAACGCATGGCAGCGGCAGCATCACCATCAATGGAGCCGAAGTTACCCTGACCGTCAACAAGGGGGTAGCGTAAGGAGAACTCCTGAGCCATACGCACAAGGGTGTCGTAAATGGCTGTGTCGCCGTGTGGGTGGTACTTACCGATAACATCACCAACAACACGGGCAGACTTGAGGTAACGTTTGTTGTAGCGTAGCCCCATTTCGTGCATGGAGAAGAGGACGCGACGGTGAACAGGTTTCAGCCCATCGCGAGCATCGGGGAGAGCACGACCGATAATAACACTCATGGCGTAATCGAGGTAGCTCTTCTTCAGGGAGTCTTCAATATTCAAATCAATAATATTTTGGTCATCAAGTATCATAATTGCAATTTCCTAATTAAATTGTGCGTAACTACAAAGCTCACAAACAAGCTCTACCCCTTATAAGTCTAAGTATTTTGTGTTAAGAGCATTGGTTTCGATAAACTCGCGACGAGGTGCCACCATATCACCCATTAAAATGGAGAATAGATCGTCGGCGTCTTCGTTGCTGTGTATGGAAACCCTGAAGAGGGAGCGTGTTTGCGGATTGACTGTGGTGTCCCACAACTGCTCCGGATTCATCTCACCAAGACCCTTAAACCGAGATATCTCAACACCCTTCTTGCCACGTGT
The DNA here is from genome assembly GCA_947313855.1 of uncultured Deferribacteraceae bacterium. Classification (GTDB taxonomy): domain Bacteria; phylum Chrysiogenota; class Deferribacteres; order CAMZNJ01; family CAMZNJ01; genus CAMZNJ01. The sequence goes on along the minus strand of CAMZNS010000004.1, from coordinate 27,677 downwards.
TTCAACATAGTTGACTACTTCACCATGATTATCAAACGACTGCTCAGCAGTGCCATCTTGGAAAACATAAGGTGCCTCACCCATGTTGGACAGGGAGGATAGCATTTTGAGCATACTGCGAAACGACTCCTGATGGAACAGTGGTGCACCTATCTCCATGAGATCAGACCCCTTGCGTAAGGCGATAACGTAACGCTCCTTCAACTCATGATACTCAACAGTAGCACTATCGTAATGGGCAAAGAGACCCTCAGCATCCATTTTGTTGAACAGATCAGTAACAAACGCCTCATCGGAGAACGATACTGTTTGCAGGGTTGCATAATCCTTCAAAAAGAGTATGAGCTCCTCAGTAAAGCCTGCACGAAGGTAAGGCTCTTTCCCCCCCTGATACTTCATGAGATTCGTAAGGGTATCGTGGAGCTGGCTGTCCCCCACCTGCTTCATGGTGATACCGTTGAGTCCCTGCTTTAAAAGGAAGGCGTTACGCTCAATATCATCCTTGAAGTAGAACTCGGAACGACCCTTTTTCGCCTTGTAGAGTGGTGGATTGGCGATGTAGAGGTAACCACGCTTGACGAGCTCCGGCATGTGCCTGAAGAAGAATGTGAGGAGCAGTGTTGCAATGTGGGAGCCATCAACGTCGGCATCGGTCATGATAATAACTTTGTGGTAGCGTAACTTCTCAATATTGAAGTCGTCGCCGATACCAGCACCAAGGGCGGTGATAATCGTGCGTACTTCGTTGTTGGAGAGCATCTTGTCCAAGCGTGCTTTCTCCACGTTGAGTATTTTACCACGCAAGGGGAGTATCGCCTGTGTACGCCTATCGCGACACTGTTTGGCGGAACCACCAGCCGAGTCCCCTTCGACGATGAATATCTCCGACTTAGCAGGATCCTTCTCTTGGCAATCGGCAAGTTTCCCCGGCAGGGTGGATATGTCCAACGCACTTTTGCGACGAGTCAGCTCCTTTGCCTTCCGAGCAGCTTCACGTGCTTTGAATGCCTGTAGCGACTTTTCGATGATAATTTTGACGATGGACGGGTTCTCTTCCAAAAACTCCTGCAAAGATCGACTCACAACATTTTCAACAGCAGTACGAGCAGGAGCTGAGCCTAGTTTGCCTTTGGTTTGCCCTTCGAAAACGGGGGCGTGGAGCTTAACACTAAGGATACAGCTCATCCCTTCGCGAAGATCCTCCCCTGTGAGGGATGATTTTTCACGCATGAGCTTGTTTTTGGCAACAAAGCTGTTGAACACCTTGGTGAACGCACTCTTGAACCCCGCTTCGTGTGTGCCTCCGTCTTGTGTGTGGATATTGTTGACATAGGAGCGTATGTTCTCGGTGTAGGTGTCGTTGTAGACAAAACTAACCTCCACCTCAACACTTTCAGCATGACCATCCTTTTTGTAGTCGTACACATCTTTAAAATGTGCAGGATTCTTCCAAAGCATGGTTTTGTTGTGGTTGAGATGTTTCAGGTAGCTCACAAGACCGTCTTCATCGTAATAGGAGTTGGATTCGCCACTACGTTCATCGGTAATGGTAATCCGTACCCCTGTGGTCAGGTAGGCAAGCTCCATGAGTCGCTTGTCGAGGGTGACAAAGTCGAACTCAACCGTTTCAAAGATAGTGGTGTCAGGGATAAACGTAATCTCTGTACCACGTTTGTCCGTTGTGCCGCCGTCTAGAAGTGCTGTGGTGGGTTTCCCCTCGCTAAACGTTTGGTGATAAACCTTGCCATCACGGTAAACAGTAGCCTCCAAGGAGGAGGACAGGGCATTCACAACCGATACCCCAACACCATGGAGTCCACCGGAAACCTTGTAGGTATCAGCGTTGAACTTACCACCAGCATGGAGCTGTGTTAGTACCACTTCAAGGGTGGAGATACCCATCTTGGGATGGATATCAACGGGGATACCGCGACCATCATCCAACACCCGAATACCACCCTCGGCAGTAATGGTCACGTAGATATTTTTGCAATGACCCGCCATGGCTTCGTCGATGGAGTTGTCCACAACTTCGTAAACTAGGTGGTGAAGACCACGTGATTCGGTGGATCCGATGTACATCCCCGGACGCTTGCGAACAGCCTCAAGACCCTCGAGAATATCGATGCTGCTAGAGTCGTAATCGTTTGCAGCAACATTTGTGTCCGCGAGTGCATCTGAGCTTGCGTTTGCGTTTGCAGAAACCCCTTCGCCGTCAAGCCCATTACTGTCAACACCGACATCTCTGTTGTTGCCATCGTTGTTGCCATCGCTATTGCCATCGCCCTGCAATTTTGGATTCATATTGTTTTCTTCCACCAAGCCTCCCATAATAGTCGACACAACAGAATATTGCACCACTCAAACACGCAGATTTACGCTTAAGCTTAAGTTGGTACTAGCCTGCCGATTATCATATATATTTCTTACTTTTTTCACTTGTTCTTACTTTTTTCCACTTCCCTGCCTGCCCTTACCGTGCAGTCAAGTACTACAATTCTACCACAACTACGTACCTCAAGCAAGAACGATTATTGCAACACTAAGAAAGATTCGCACTTAAGCTAAGATCGACCCCAAACCCAACGGTACAACATATAATCCGCAAAAAATACTACGCTCCCAACTATGATTATCATGGGAGATGTGGAAAGGTTGAGGTAGTAAGAAAGCACCAAACCCGATAACATGAAAAACAAAGACAACACGGCCGTATAAACCATCATGGACGCAATACTGCGTGAATACTTCTCCATTATCAATGGTGCCATGGTCAAAAGAGCTATCACCAAGATCAAACCAACCATCTTTATCAACAAAACAGACGCTATACCAATCATGAAAATCGTCACAAAATGGAGGGCTTGTGCAGGGATACCAAGAGCCAATGCGTAGTCCTTGTCAAAACTGAATATCACAAGCTGACGGTAGATTGCTACAACAATCAAAAACACAACCAAAGCAAGCAAACCGATTAACATCAAATCGCCACGAGGTATCAACAAAACATTACCAAAAAGATAGGACATCAGATCACCCGGATAGCTGGGAGCAAGATCAACAGCAATTATTCCGATGGACATCCCCAACGCCCAAACCATACCGATAAAAGCATCCGCTCGACGAACATGATGAAAACTAATGTAAGACACAAATGCCGCGACGGGAAGAACAAACAACAATGCACCCAAAAACGGTGGCAAACCGAAAAAAAACGCCAAACCGATACCACCATAAGACGAATGAGATATGGAACTCGCAATGTACGTAATCCGATTAACAACAACCAAAGTACCAACAATACCAACAACAACACTAATCAAAAGGGCAGAAATATAAGCATTCACCATGAACGACGGAATAAAATCAAACATAATAACTCTTGCAACTCCTAATCATGGGGATGGCGGTCGTGCACGCGGTCATGCACGTGGTCATGGTCGTGCACGCGGTCATGGCGGTCGTGCACGCGGTCATGGTCGTGGTCGTGCACGCGGTCGTGGTCGTGCACGCGGTCGTGGCGGTCGTGCACGCGGTCATGCACGTGGTCATGGTCGTGCACGCGGTCATGCACGTGGTCATGGTCGTGCACGCGGTCATGACCACGTGCCGTATGGGCAGAGGGGGACGTGTCGCCAGCATCACCCTGACGATTTTGGCTACGACTTTGACTACGACTTTGATTGTGGCGACACTCGTGGCAGTCCAAAACCCTCACAGGCAAACCGCTACTATGAACATGAACCAAACGCTGATAATCGGTAGATATGCCCGTGGTACTTGTGCCCGTGGTACTTGTGCCCGTGCTTCCGTAGATGACTTTCGCAACTTCATCCATATTGCTACTATGACCATGGAAGTGCAGTGTTTTTTTGATACACGCAATTGTCTGAAAATATTTTGGTACAGCGTACAGGTCGTGAGTTACGGCAACAATGGCTGTGCCCTCCCTGTTGAGTGTGTCCAGATGTGCGTAAATCTCCCCTTGACCACTTTCGTCGATGCCGGAGAGGGGTTCGTCCATAACGATGAGTTCCGGTTTGTTCATGACCGCTCGGGCGATGATAACCTTCTGCAGTTGCCCTGGGGAGAGTGTTCCCACCCGTCTGTTTGCCACATGGTCGACGCCGAACTTGGCGAGAACCTCCATGGCTTGGGTTTTGTTTGCCCTTGTGTAGATTCTGTGCCCCTTCCCCATGCCCATGAGTACTGCTTGCATGGCACTTAGGGGGTAGTCGCGTCCGCTGTAGAAGTACTGCGGTACGTAGCTTATCTTTTTCCTGTCCATGTTGACTGCAATGGAGCCTTTTTGCGGATTGAGTATTCCGAGGATAATTTTGACTAGGGTGGTTTTGCCACCGCCGTTTGGTCCAACGAGGGCAACCATGTCCCCTTTGAGGATAGTCATGGAGATACTGTCTAGCACTTTGGAGTTGCCACTTTTGTCTGTGTGGTAGCTGTAGTCCACGCCATTTAGTTCTAGCAAAACGTTGCTATCCATACCCATGCTCACCGTTATTTATTTTTCACCGTTTTTGGTTGCCGTACAGCACTACTTATTTTTTATGAGACTGTTGGTGATGTTGTCGATTGTTTCTATTACGTCATACCCCATGGGATCGAATGGTGTTAGGTGTGCGTTAATTGCGTCTGAGAGGGTGTCGAGGTCTCGCTGGGGGAACCCTTTCTGCACAAATACTGTTTTTACCGACAGATCTTCCGACATTTCGATAATCTTTTTCACTGTTTGTGGCACTGGTGATTTCCCCATGTCTTCTAGAGCAAGGTAGCAGATATTGTAGTCGTCGGCGTAGTAGTTCAACGATGGGTGGTAGAGTGCGAACCCCCGAATACCTGAGTCGGCAATACGTCGCAACACCTCTTCATACTTGTACTCCATCTCCAATGATAACCTGTCGCTGTTGGCATCGATTGTTGTTGCCAAAAACGGGTAGGTGCGTCGCAACGCCTCACTAACGGATGCCACAATCTGATCTCCACGCGAAAGGGACAACCACAAATGGGGATCGCTAGCGTGGTAATGGGATTGTGCGAGGAATTCGCCAACGGCTGGATCGATGCTGGTGTCTAGGAATTCGTCGGCATCGTGATCGTGTCCGTCGTCGATTGTGTGGTCGGCATCGTGATCGTCTTCCAACACAGCCAATGGTATGGCATCCTTCGATACTAAACAGCTCGCCGTTTCAACAGCAATGGACGGGTATGCCTCCACTAGATCAACAAACTCGATGTCGGGGTAGGATGCTTTCAGCTTGTCTATGGTAACTTCGTTGCCCAGTGTGGATATGTAGTAGAACAGGGTTACGTTCTGGTTCAGCAGAGCCAAGTCGGACGCTTTGAGCTCATACACCTCAGGGGACACAGTGGGGGGGAACAAAGGGGTGCACACCTTGGCACCGATGATGACGTCCACATAGTAGCATATGGGTTGAACCTCGCCAACAATAGCAAAGGTCTCATTCACCTGTGGGGCTGATCTCTTCTCGCATGCCACCAACAACGGTAGTGCTAGCATTACGATTGCAAAAAGTGGAACAGAAACTATCCTACGAATATTTACCATACTAATATCTCCCTAATATCTCCCTCAGAGCGGTGGCGTTCGCAACCATACTCCCAAGGAACATACTCTACCACGCTCGTCAAGCATTGTAAAGCAAAACCCCACAACCGATCAACACCATAACTTACAATTATAATTTTATTAGCCTTGTGTTTTTGGTTGAAAATAGGTTATACTTCTGAAATGATGTATAGTTACGAGCAATGGTGGAGCTCACTGAGTCAGCGTCAACAACAACAGCTTAACACCCTGTACGACCTACACTCACAAGCAACACTCAACCTCACCGCCATCAAAAACAAAGCTGAGTTTCATACCAAACACTACCTCGATAGTGTGTACTACTTTGAAGCCAACAAACTACCCTACCACAATATCATCGATATCGGTAGCGGTGGCGGATTCCCTGGGATACCCCTTGCCATCACCAACCCACAGGCGAGTGTTACCCTTGTTGAATCCATCAGCAAGAAGTGCGACTTTTTACGAATGGCTGTGGCAACACTAAAGCTGGAAAATGTTACGGTCATCGCCGACCGTATCGAAAACACCACCCTCAAAGCCACCGACTACATTACCTCACGGGGTGTTGCACCTGTCAACAAGATGCTAACACTAACGTCAGATTTATGGACGCCAACCACCAAAATGCTCCTATACAAAGGGGAACGCGTGGAAGAAGAACTAGTCTTAGCTCGCAAGCTCATGACCAAGAGAGGATTAAATGCACACCTTCAACGGGTTGAAACACCTATTCAGCGTACTTATTGCATTATCAATCGTTAGCACCACACTGATCTCCTGCTCTGGAGTAGTCTCACAAGGCGACAATATCCAACCAACAACAGCCTTTTACGCCGAATACTACGCCACCAAACGACCTAACCCATCCGACATTATCCTGCTCAATCGGTACGCAAAATCAACCAACAGCACCGTTAAAGCTGAAGCCAACCTCATACTCGGCAAATACCTTCTGGAATCCGGCGAAATCAGCAAAAGTGAGAAAATCCTCAGCTCCAACTACAACTCACCAAACCTCTCACCATCCATGCAAATCTACGGACAACTCTGGTACTACGACCTACTCATCGCCAAAGGGGATCTTGACCAAGCCAACACACAAACAACAAATATTCACGCCTTCCAAAACGCCGTTACCTTCAACAGAGTCGTACACAACTACTGCCTACGAGAACGACTCTACCCCTTCGCACAAGGATACAACGCCTGCTACCTCGTCAAACTCAACGAACCCACATCCATCGTCAACAACCTCAAAACCAACATCGATACCAACAGCACCAACCCAATTATCATCGAAATACCCGAAAACCAGATCGGCTCCGAAATGGTCTACGGACTCTTCGCTACCATCAACACACTCAACCTCAGCTACCAAGTACAACCCACAAACAACTTGCGTAACAACCTGAAAACACGAGTCATACTCATCCCCGACGAATACCGCATGATCATTTACGGCAACCAATACAAATTCTTCTCCGACAGAAACAAAATTATCACACAAGCACTCTACCAGATCTCACTACAAGGGATTGATCACCTACTCATCGGCGTCTCCGACAACTACTCACAATCAGCCAATATCGCCAAAACATTCTTCGAAAACCAAGGCGTCAACGTTGCCGTACTCAACTACAACTCGCCAGGGATGCAACAACGCTTCATACGATACCGAACAGCTCGCAAAGACACACCATACGTAACACTCGCACTAGGATCATCCACCGAAATATCAACCTTCGCACCATACGCACGATACAACATCAATGATGGCGACGAACAGGCAAACTACTACATCACAGACCTCCTACCACCAACATACCTCGACAGAAACAACATCAACTACTTCATAAAAAGCTCCATCTACACACCACTACTCGCCATCAACAACAAACAATACAGTAACTTCGCCAAAGGATACAAACTGTTCTACCACCAAGAACCAACCTCACTATCACTACTCGGCGACGACGTTGTCAAATTTACGCAGTGGTACATCCATGGTGCCCCTAACGACAAAATACCCAACTTCTTCTACAGTATCGAAGGTGCCGACTTCAACTACGCCGCAAACACACTCGGCGTCTACAAAATTCAAAGTCGCAACAAAATAGAACGTATACTTTATTAAAAAAATAAACTATAAAATACAAAACTATAAAACTTTATGGAGGAAAACTAATGTTTTTCAAAGGGAACAGTACGAACATCTCACCAAGTGAGGCACTCAAAAAAATGCAGGAAGACGGTGCAATCTGTATCGACGTGCGTAGTCGCGAAGAACACGCCGGAGCAAGTGTGCAAGGAGCAAAACTAATCTGCCTAAACGAAAGCAACTTCAACACTGAACTAGGCAAACTCGACAAAAATAAAACCTACCTATTCCTCTGTGCTAGCGGAATGAGATCCAAACGTGCCCTCGGTATCGCAAAAGAACTCGGATTCACAAACATCTACAACATCCAAGGCGGTATCTCAAACTGGGCAAGAAGCGGACTACCCGTAAAAGGCTAACAATCACCGCAACACAGTGAACGCAACACAGTGAACACGAAAATAGTGGGGGCAGAAACAAAACCTGCTCCCACACATCTCCAATAAATAAACAGGTGCTCAACATATGGCAAACAAAAAAAACAAACCTATCCTCCTGATAATACTCACCATAATGGCAATAACTGCAGTAATCTACACAACATCATCCAAGAAAACGAACAGCACCGAAACCGATACCACAACAAACACAGCAACAAACACCACCACCGGTGCCATACCCAAGGATAACCTAGGATTTACCCCACAAGAAACCTACAACCTCATCGCAAGCAATGAAGTTGTCTGCATCGATGTTCGTACCCCCATGGAATACTCCTCAGGGCACGCTGAAGGGTGCAAACTCCTCCCCATTTCCGAAAACAACTTCGCCGACGAAATCAAAGCACTCGACCCAAACAAAACCTACATATTCATATGTCGCACACAAAACCGTGCCACAAAGGCTGTTGCCATCGCCCGTAATCTTGGTTTCGAACACGCATACCTATCTTCCGGCGGTATCCTCAATTGGAAAAGATCAGGACTGCCTGTAATTAAATATAAGTAACCCCCTCATACTCCTGCAACCTTAGGCGAGGTGCGTGATAGATACCACTCATGGAGGCACTGTTATGAACTTTGACGGCAACTTTCTCAAAATCTACTTTATTGTTGGATCCTTAGCACTCATATACTTCATATTTTTCCGTGGTGGCTTTACCCGCAAACAGCGGTCGTTCCCCCTAAGCAGCAAGCAGTTTATGCTGTCCACACAACGGGATGCCGCCGATCCAAACTCTGTCATCATCGATATTCGCAGTGCCAAAGACTATCGCCTCGGCTGCATCCCTAGTGCCACCAATATCGATATCTCCAGCAGCCGAATGAAAGCCCTCATGGACTCACTCCCCCGTGACAAAAACTACCATATTTATTGCCAAAACGGCTCCAAAGCCGCCTCCTACTCCCTGTACCTGACTAATAGCGGTTTTCGCAACATCCACTACCTCGAAAACGGTTTCGACGAATGGTTACGCCTCGGCTACCCCATCGATACTAGCAATCCTAGCGACAACCTCAACGAACGCCCCCTATTCTGAGCCCAGACGCCGCCAATAATTAACCTAAGTATATTTTTTATCTTCGTCGGAATATCCTTTTAAGCAGAGCTCAAACACTGTGGTATTCGCCATCAGGGAAAAAGTCTGTTTCACATCTGTCTGCGAAAATATTTGAATAATTATTGAACATGTGTTATAATGCAAGAAATGTATCTAATGTGTTTTAAAAATACTGCAGGGGAACGCCACATATGAAAAAACAAAGCAAAACAAACTATACCATCAAAAGTATACAACGTGCGCTGGATATTATGAATTATGTCGCCAACGAAAAACCCGTAACCAATACCACTGACATCATCCGAAAACTAAATATCACCCCCAGTAGTGCCAAAAAATTACTGCGAACACTCGAACGCTACGACTACTTGGAATACTCCCCCTACTCCGATCAATACCGCTTAGGTGTCAAAACATTCCAAATCTCAACCGCATACTCCAACAAACTCGATGTCAACAAAACCACCATAAACGAAATCCGTGCCCTAAGGGACAAACTCAACGAATCCGTCTTCGTCAGCATCCTACGCAAAGGCTCTGTGGTGTACATCAACTACTCCGAAACAAATCGAGCAGTCCGTGTTGCCCCCGTTTTGGCCAACCTACGTCCCGCTTATGCCACATCTTGCGGCAAAGCTCAGTTGGCATTCCGCAACCCCAACTACGCCAACTCATACTACCCCGAAAAATTCCAACGACTCACCGACAACACCATCACCGATATCAATCAACTACATGAAGAACTCGCTAAGGTAAAAGAGATCGGATTCGCCATCGATAACGAAGAGTACCATGTGGGTGTTCGTGGTGTTGGTATCGCCGCTGTGGACTTCATGAGCAAACCTCGACTGGGAATCAGCATCATCGCCCCTAAAGATAGGCTCAGCCCCGATCGTATTGAGGGGGAGATTGCTCCTCTGCTCTTGGAGATGCGTGACAGTATTTCCCGCAAGTTCGGCTACGCTTCCGATATTAGTAGCATCGACTACGAATACTAGGGTCATCGCCGTCGCCCACGGTTCCGCCCGTGCTCACAAGGACAAGGTTCTGCCGTGCCACACGCCCACGGTTCTGCCCGTGCTCACAAGGACAAGGTTCTGCCGTGCAACACGCCCGTCGCCCACGGTTCTGCCGTGCAACACGCCCGCAACACGCCCACGGTTCCGCCGTGCAACACGCCCGCAACAATCGCCCGTCGCCCATCACTGCCTGAGAGCTTCGTACACCTTGTTCACAATACTTCCGTACCGTCCTGTTTCGAATCTATCGCCGTCAAACACAATGTTTTCATCAATATCGGTGTGTTTTTTGTTTGTGAGTAGCACAATGCTCATCCCCATCTCGGGATCAACGAGCACAACGTTCCCTACCCATCCTGTGTGTCCAATTGTGTTGTAGCTGGCATAGTCCCCAAACATCCATGTTTTGGCATCCTCTTCCCATGAGCCCCTTTTTCGCCACCCTAGCCCTTGGTCGGAGTGGTTGTCCAGCGATTTTGTGAACAGGTTGTAGGTATTTTCGTCGAAGATTTTCACGTCACCGTACCCCCCTTTGTTGATCATGAGTTGTCCGAGTATTGCGAGGTCTGTGGCGTTTGAGAATAGTCCTGCGTGTCCTGAGACTCCGCCCATGGAGTACCATGCTTTTTCGTCGTGAGCTTCCCCTTGCAGTACGTACTCTCGGCTTGCGTTAAAGTTCCGTTGGAATTTCCTCGTATTGCCCCACACCTCTGTTGCGGCGAACTCCTCTTTGCGGAACGATTTTGTTAGGGGGTTGAACACGGTGCTGTTTAGCCCCATGGGTTTGTAGATGTACTGTTCCACATAGCTGTCCAGTGGCATGTTGGTTATCTTTTCCACGATGAATCCGAGGATGATGAAGCCTGTGTCGCTGTAGACGTACTGCGTTCCGGGTCGGTAAACTAGGGGTGCGTTCTGCAAAGCAATACGTTTGGTTGTATTTTTGTTTAGTGAGAACAGGTTTGGTGGCACCTTGTTTTCGTTGAAGAAGACGATTTCGGGTTGTAGTCCGCCGGAGTGTTCCAGTAGGTTTCGTACTGTTACTGTTCGTTTGTCGAATTTCCCTGTGTTGTTTTTGGCAAAATCGGGGAGGTAGTAGTAGACGGGTTTGTTGATATCTAGTTTCCCTTCGTATGAGAGCTTCATGAGTGCCAGTGTTGTGGCGTACACTTTGGTGACCGATGCCATATCAAACATAGTGTTGACGGTCATGGGTTGGGGTGTGTCCATGGTGTTCCCCCCGTCGAGGAATGTTCGTTGGTTTCCATAGGCGGAAAGTTTGACTAGGGCACCATCTTTGACGATTGCCAACACAGCTCCGGGGAATCCGTTCTCGATGTCGGCTTCGATAATTTCGTCCACTTTTTTCAGATTTGCGGGGGTGAATCCCTTGCCACTGTTCGGTTTTGCAATGTTTAACGTGGGGTATGGGATGTAGATGTTTATTGTGGCGTTGCTACTTTCGTCCGCGGATGTGATATTTTCCACACGGATAAAGTTTGTTCCTGCAACAACATTTTTCGAGATGTTTATTGCGGTTAGGTTTTGGGTAATGGTGGTGTCATTGCTGTTATCGGCTTTGCTCCCAACGCTCCCAACGCTCCCTCCCCCCACGTTTTTGGCTTTGCTCCCCCCCATGGCACTTTTGAGGCTCACCACTTTTCCGTTAATGAATAGGGTTGCGTTGGCGATGTTGTCCATGGCGATGAACAGCTTTTCGTCACCATGTTTGTACGCCTGAAACGTGCCTCGATTGCCCACATAGGCTCTGCTTGACGGCTGTATTTCGCTGTAGGTGGAGTTGGTTTGGCTAATGTGCACCGTTACTTGCTGATTGTTTGTCTCAGTGTTTGCGGCGAAGGCGGGTGCGACCCCCATGAGCATCCCTGCAACAGCTAAACCCCACAACAGTAGTGTTGTTATGCCCCTGTCTTCAGTGCTCTTGCGAGGTCTACGTTTTCCACTTGAAATCGGTGTTGGCGTAAGTATCCCCATGAAAACCATCCCCTTGCACCCGATACAACATCTTGCTAGTTATGGTGCGAGCGTTTTTAGTATTTCCAATTATTATACCCAAAATAGATTCATATTCAATATCCTATCGCTACAAATAACAGCAAAATCGCAAGAATATTAATACTCCTTACGCAAAAAACCAACTATGTAAATGGAGAGCAGGAGTGCCACCGTCGCAAATATCCCGTTGTAATAGTACGTCTGCAACGTGTCCGTGCCAACCTGAGCACCAGAAAGGAAACCCGCAATGTTTGCACTAATGCCGAAAAATAGGTGCGTCATACTAGAATTTACACTCATGAACGGAGCACGTATCGAAGAGGGCACAGCACCCGTAACCAAAACACTGGCAGGAACAAAACGACTCGACGAAATAACAATAAATATCACCGCTGATAGCAAAAAGTAAATATTAGCATCCCACAATATCAAAGTCGTAACGTTTACAATATTCACAATCTGCAACACACTCATAATGCGATACATGCGTACCTTACCAACACTGTCTGACAAACGACCAACTATCACTGACGTCACAATCGTAACCGCACCACTAAGCATGTAAACAAGGAAAATACCCTCCTTAGGATAACCATGATTCGCCGTCATATAAATAATCAAGTAGGGCATAACTGTGGCCGTACTCAAAATAAGAGTAATATTAGTCGCCATCGCAAGGATGTTGGTAGGTCGACCGAAAACACTGCGAAGAGTCGAAAAATACGGCAAACTCCAAGAACTATCAACTGGCATCGACGGAAAATAACGCAATATCACAACCAACACTGGAAGACACAAAAATGCAAGAAGATGGAACGGTGCACGCCAATCGATAACAGTAACAAGATACAAACTAAAAGGGATGCCAGCCATGAACGCTATGGGATAACCCCATGCCAAAAATGCACCAGCACGACCACGCTCCGACGGCGGAAACAAAAATGCCAAAACAGCAAAACTAAAACCACCAATCGTACCAGCAAAAGCACCAGCTATCGAACGGGCAACCATCAACCAAGTCATATTTGGAGCAAAACCGCAAAGCAAGGTACCCAAACCCAAACCAGACAACAACAAAACAAGCATCCACTTGTAATTAACACGGTTAACAACGTTCAACCACAAAAAACCCGATACGCCTGCCGATATGGAGTAAGACGACAAAACATAAGCATACGTAGACGTTGTCGCACCAAAACCCTCAATCAAAAACGGAGCCATGGGGATCATAATCATAAAATCAACGATAGCAATAATATTTATCAACGCCAAAATCGCAATAATCGTACGCTTCTGTACCTTTGACATCTCTAACATAATTATACCTCAAAAACTAAACAAATACGTGCAAGCCTCAAACCTAACTCTAACACAGTTACACAACAAAACTAAACAAATATGTGTCATCCGCAAACCTAACTCGAAAATATAACTCCAACACAACTGCACCGCAACCGCATCAACCGTAGTTTCTCAACCAAAAACACAAAACCCCTTCAGGACACAACCTGAAGGGGCATAACCTAGAACAAAAATAGGGGTCGCATACAAAGCAGTAAACTACTTCTTACGCAACTGCTCCTGAACCTCTTTCGCAAAATCCTCAACCTTCTTCTCAATACCCTCGCCAAGCTCATAACGAACAAAACGAGATACCTCAATCTTGCAACCAAGAGACTCACCCTCTTTCTGCAAATACTTTTCAACAGTATCGGATGGCGAAACCACAAACGATTGAGACAAAAGTGAAATATTGGACAACACCTTAGACTCTTTCATATCTGAAAGCTCAGCCTCTTTCTTGACAAAAGCAAGAACACTCGCATCAGCATGCTCAGCAGAGATAATTGTGGGGTTAGAAGCACAAATATGCATGGCAAGCTTTTTGGAGAGATCACCAACCTTAGCCACAGCATCGGCTGAATCGGTCTTAAGCTCAACCAAAACACCAACCTTACCACCACCATGAATATACGAACCGATGGCAGAATTTGCCTCAGTGCTGTACACCGAGAACCTTCTCAGCTGAATATTTTCACCGATGACCGATACCTGATTCGCGATGTATTCGCCCACAGACGTACCAGCAGATGGTAGAGGTTTTGTCAGGTAGTCTTCAACGCTCATTGCGTCAGCACCTTGAATATTGAGGAGCTCGCCAGCAACATTATCGGCAACCTTTTGGAACCCTTCATTTTTTGCAACAAAGTCGGTTTCGCAGTTGAGCTCGATGAGTGTTGCCATTGTGTTGGCATCGTTTTGCACAGCAACAACAAGTCCGTCAGCAGCAATACGTCCAGCTTTCTTCGCAGCATCGGACAAGCCTTTTTCACGCAAGTAATCGATGGACTTCTCAATGTCACCACCACACTCTTCCAGAGCCTTCTTGCAGTCGAGCATACCTGCACCAGTACGTTCGCGTAACTCTTTTACCATTGCGGCAGAGCTAGGTTTTTTTGTTGTGGGAGCAGGTGCAGGTGCTGTTGCTGTTGTGGGAGCAGGTGCAGGTGCTGTTGTGGGAGCGGTTTTGAGCTGTGATGTTTTCTTCACAACGCTGTCCAAGGCAGCATCTTCACTATCGCGAGAGGACACCATGCTTGCTGCAAGTTTTGCTGCATCAACCTTTACAGGTTCGGGGGTAGTGTTTGCCGTATCAGCATTGGTGGCAGGAGCGGAGGTATCGACAGCTTCACCAGCGGTGCTAGCCCCTTCCAGAGCCACACCAGCGGCTGCGGCAGCTTCAGCGTCTTCCCGTTCGGCTCTGTCCACTAGGTCTTGGAAGCCGACAAGGATAGCTTCGGATAGTTTGTCGACAAAGAGTTTGCAGGCACGAATAGCGTCGTCGTTTCCGGGGATAGGGTAGTCTACAAGTTCGGGGTCGCAGTTTGTGTCAACAAGGGCAACGATGGGTATGCCTAGTTTGCGACATTCGGCGATGGCGTTGTGTTCGATGTTGATGTCTAGGACAAATATGACATCTGGGATACGTGGCATATCTTTGATACCGCCAAGGTTACGTTCGAGTTTGTCGTGTTCCCTTTTTAGGTTGGCTAGTTCTTTTTTGGTGTAGAGTTCGGCTGTGTCGCTTGAGAGTAGTTCGGTGAGTTCTTTCAGGCGAACGATGCGTGTTTTGATTGTGTTGAAGTTGGTTAGCAGTCCGCCTAGCCAGCGGTGGTTGATGTAGTACTGACCGCAATTGTTGGCAGCGTCGCGAACAGAGTCACGTGCCTGTTTTTTTGTACCGACGAACAGGAATACTTTCCCTTGTGATGCTTCTTGTGCAACATAGTCGTATGTTTTGTTGAAGAGTCGCAAGGATTTTTGCAAGTCGAGAATGTGAATGCCGTTACGTGAGCCGTAAATGTATTTGGACATTTTTGGGTTCCAGCGGCGTGTTTGGTGTCCGAAATGGACACCGGCTTCGAGTAGGTTCTTCATTGATACGTGTGACATAGTTATACCCCCTTAAAAAATTTGTTAAACCTCCGTCTTCGCAATACGGGGAGCAGCAAGCTTGTTGTGTTAAGCGAGCTACCACGACCACCGGTATTTGGTCAGATCCGCTAGAGTGTCGCAACTTAGTTAGCCGTTTGGCATGCTCTTGGTGTACCGTTTCGAGCACCGTTACCATTGGGCACGCTGTGGCTACGCACGACGAAATAGCGAATAGGGGGAAGACGTGTGTTTTACATATGGTTATGCATATGTGCATGTATCAGAACCACCACGTTACCTTATTTGCACCGATGTGTCAAGTCATTTGTGCCATGGGGGCAAAATATTCGTCACCTTGGCGAGGGTGTTCCCTGTGGCGAGGGTGTTCCCTGCGACGCGAGCACCACCTAGTCGAGAATACTGTCTACGGGTGTGCCCGATTTTTTCTGATTGTTGCACTCCTTGCACGACGGCACAATGTTCCCTTTGGTGGACTTCCCCCCACGGGATAGGGGCACAACGTGATCCATGGTAATATTTTCCTTGCCAACCTTCGTGTTGCAGTAGTGGCACACGCCTCTGTTTGCGAGTGTTAGCCACCACTGCGTTTTTCTCATTCGCCTCGCCTGTGCCCGTTCTTTTTTAACATTGCTGTTGCTTTCTGCATAAAAATCCATTTAACATACCCGTAATAATTAGTCGTCACCACTTTGATCATCGCCCAACTTTGCCTACAATTCTGCTTGAAAGGGGCTACGTTTGCAAGTTTTTTCCCACCACTTGACTTGCGACACTTTAATAGTTGGTTGAAATTTATATCTTATTGTGTTAAAAGTATATTTAATATGTAGTGTGCTATCTTGCCATTGATATTGCCACTTCATTGATATTGCCACTTCACTGCTAGGGGAGAGTCACATGCTAAACAGTTCTAAAATATTAAGCCCTTACTACCCCTTCGGAAACGATGAAGAGGGGGGGCGAACCTTGCCTATCCACGCCCTTGGCATACTCGGTGCCCGCGGTTCAACCGTTGTCTCAGGGGAGCAGTTCACCAAGTTCGGCGGTGCAACAACTAGCTTTGTCATGGACACAAACGATCCCACTGTTTGTATCGCCATCGATGCCGGAACAGGCGTACTGCACCATGACTTCTCCAAATACAACACCGTGCACATGCTCTTCACACACATGCACCTCGACCACATACTAGGACTACTCTACCTGCCCATCTTCTACAGCAACCATACCACCATACACCTCTACGTACCATCATACTACGGCTTCGACTCCTTCGCCGAAATGATCTCACCATTCCTCGCAACACCCTACTTCCCTGTTGTGCAAGACGCCTTCTCCTCCAAAATAGTGTTCCACAACATCGACATACCTGAAGATGGTAGCGTGTACCGATTCCCCATAAACGAAGTGGACGTACTCACACGAAAAGGGAATCACCCCGGTGGTTGTGTCATGTACCGACTCAATATCGAAGGGGTAGGATCACACTGCTTCACAGGCGACTACGAACACAACCTACAACAAGACGCCGCCCTCATCGAATTCGCACAAAACGCCGACTTCCTCATCTACGACAGCTCTTACACACAAGACGACTACATCGCAAACTACATCGGCTGGGGACACTCCACACACGAACACGCCGTGGATATCGCCAAAGCAGCAGGTGTCAAATACCTAATACTCTCACACCACCACCACCTCTACAACGACAAATTCCTCGACGCCGTCTTGAGGAACATACGACAAAAATTCCCCAACACATGCTTCGCCTACACAGGACTCTACCTCGAACTACTCAACAAAGCAGGAGTAGCCTGCAAAACCTAACACACACCAACACACCAACGCACGCATCAATATCCACCCACACACACCAACGCACACACCAACGCACACCAACAACACTGAGGGGAACATGACTCTACACATCTCACACAACGACCTAGACGGAATCGGATGCACCATCCTCACCAAAGCAGCTCTCGGCAGTGTGGACATCATTCACACAAACCACAACAACATCGACCAAGTCGTAATGGACAACTACGAAAACTACCAACGTGTTATCATCTCAGACATCGTGCCAAGTGCCAATGTGTTAGCCATTGTCTGTGCCGAAACACAGTGCACCGTTGTCGACCACCACGCTACCACACAGCAATACGTGGGCGACTTCCACGAAATCGTCTACGACAATACCGTCTCTGCAACCAAACTAATGTTCCAATGGCTACTAGCACAAGGACACAACATCGAACAGTACGAATACATGGTCGAACTAATCAACGACTACGACCTGTGGATACTCAAACACGACGAATCACTAAAGATGAACTTCCTACTCAACGTTGTCGGCATCAATCGCATGTTCGACCTACTCGCAAGCAAAGCTTTCCAAGGGTTTAGCAGTACCGAAGAGGATATTATCCAAACAGAAGAGGAACGGATGGAATCATACCTCCAATCCGCAATGGACACCGTGCAGATAGCCACCGACCCCGACGGATACACATTCGCACTGCTCTTTGCCGAACGCTACTCATCCGAAATAGGGAACAGAGTCCTAGTCGAAACACCCAGTTGCAACTACGTTGTCATCATCAACATGGCAAAAGGTCGTGCGTCCCTGCGTAGCACCTCCGAAATGAGCATACTGCATATTGCCAAACGCAATGGTGGCGGTGGACACCCACAAGCAGCAGGGTTCCCCGTGGACACCACCAGCATCCAAAACGCCATTCTACAAACCATCGGACTAAACACATAACACAGCAACACAGCAACACAAACCAACCCTAGGGAAAACCTAAGTAGGACATCACCCATGAACGCAAAATTTATTATCTCTGCCGTAAAATACAGCGGATACCCCGAAACAACACTACCCGAAATCGCATTCTGTGGACGCTCAAACGTGGGCAAATCCAGCATGCTCAACAAACTAGTCAATCGCAAAAAACTCGCAAAAACATCCCAAACTCCAGGGAAAACTCAACTCATCAACTTCTTCGACATCAACGGCGAATTCATCTTCGCCGACCTACCAGGATACGGTTACGCAAAGGTTAGCCGTGAACAGAAAAAAACATGGGACCCAATGATCGCCGAATACTTCCAACGACGAGAAACACTAACAACACTCGTGCTACTACTCGATTGTCGACGCGAACCGAACCAACAAGACAAAAATATGCTCGCAATGGCATACGAATACGGCATACACCCCATTCTTGTGCTCACCAAGGTGGACAAACTATCCCGTAGCCAGATGCTGAAACGTATCCAGATTGTCGCCAACGACATGGGTGTCTCAGCCAAAACCATCATACCCTTCTCCACAACCAAGTCCGTTGGGGTTACCGAAGTGTTTGACGCAATACGCGAGCGGTGTGCTTTGGACTCCAACAACAGTGGGTAAGAGTGGCAAGCATGCTTGAACGTACCATTTTGCAAGCCAAACAATACTACCATCGAATACGACCACCTCAGCTACACCTCTTCCTCCTGCGTGCCTCAACATTCGCCCTCCCCATATTCATCGCCCTCTTCCTACTCAGCACCCTACTGTCTTACTACCTCTTGCTACCCCTGATGCGATCCCACAACGCTGCCACATTAGCAACCAACACACCCGAAAACACAAACGCACAACCATTCGCAACTATCTCCAACGGCTTCCCCGTCGTGAACCACGCCTACCTTTCAACCACAGCGACCACACCTAGCACAACCAAGCCATACGTAAGCTTGCCCCAAATATACCCTGTGGTCATCCGCCAGATAAGCCTCCACGCAAACACTGCCAAACAACGTGGTCAGCGTATTCAGCTATTCGCCAGTGTGTTCAATACGGGGGGCATCCCGTCGGTGGGCACCCCAGACAGCATCATGTTGGGGGCACTGCAATACACTGCACGCACAGGCGACCCCCATACTTTGGAGGTGTTTCTGCTGAGCAACACTACCTCCAAAACCCTCAACCGCAACAACGCTCAAACCATGAAAAAGCTTCGCCTTGCAGGAGTTACCGTGCACAACATCCCTGAGCCCCGCATCCTCAGCCGATTCCCTGCCCAACTTCGTCCACAAATCTCCCGCTGCCTCCGTAACGGCGTGTTTGTTGTGGCATCTAGTCGTAGCGGTCGCTCCGATAGCGTTGCCCATGTTGTGTACTCGGAAGTATCCCCACGCATGCTCAACACCACCAATACCCCCGCCAATACCCCCGCCAATACCCCCGTTGTAGGATTCAAAACCTCCACCGAAAGTAATATTCGAGATGACGGGAAGGGTGTGGCGATTTACCTGTCGTTATGCTAAACTAGTACAACGAAAATAACCGAAACAATATTTTGGAGGTTAAAGCAGTGTCCACAAAAATTAGCCAAAACACACCCAACACACCCAACACACCCATGATGAAACAGTTTTACGAAATAAAACAAACCCATGGCGACTCCATACTGTTTTTTCGCATGGGCGACTTCTACGAAATGTTTGGCGACGACGCTGTACGTGCATCCAAAATACTCGGACTCACACTCACCGCAAGACAAAAGGGCAC
This sequence comes from uncultured Deferribacteraceae bacterium, assembly GCA_947313855.1. GTDB lineage: Bacteria > Chrysiogenota > Deferribacteres > CAMZNJ01 > CAMZNJ01 > CAMZNJ01. The sequence continues at coordinate 7,352 of CAMZNS010000004.1, read as the reverse complement.
TCCCAACGAAATCCCCATGTGTGGCATCCCACACCACGCTTACCACAAATACGTGCCCATACTGCTCAAACACGGCGAAAAAGTTGCCATTTGCGACCAACTCGAAGACCCATCCCTCAGGGAAAAAACCACAACACTCGTAAAACGAGGCGTAACACGCGTTGTCACCCCCGGAACCATCATGGAAGACGAATCACTACACGAATTCGACAACAACTTCCTCATATCCGCCGCACTAACAAAAGGGTTCGTCCACTGTGCCATCGCCGATATTGCCACCGGCGAACTGTTCTTCCAAAAACTACCCTGCTCAACCGAAACAAACTCACCAGCTAACATACAAAAAGTACTCACCGAAATTGTACAAAAATGGAACGCCAAAGAGGTCATCGCCAACCACGAATCATGCCTAGTTCGCAACACACCCTTCAAACTCATGACCAAAAAAGTGGACCCACACTACCTACGAACAAGGTTCCTCAACTACTACAACGTCAACAACGAAAAAGGGTTCGGACTAGACAACACCGAATACCTACTCGCATTCTCACAACTACTCGACTACATGCAAGATGTCATACTCGAACCCATATTCAACACACCAACACTACTACTACCACAACAAACACTCACCCTCGATCCATCCGCATACCGAAACCTCGAACTCGTTACAGCACTAGACGGCTCACAAAAAAATACCCTCTTCAGCACCCTCAACCACTGCCAAACTCCCATGGGCAAACGACTACTCAAAAACCGACTCATACACCCCTCACGCAACAAAAACGAAATCAACGCTCGACTCGACCTAATCGAACACTTCTTCAACGCATGGGACCTCAACGAATCGGTACGCTCTGTCCTAAACGAAATCTACGACCTCGAACGAATTGCCGCTCGACTCGCTAACACAAAAGCAACACCCAAAGACCTCATCACACTCAAAACATCACTACACAACATACAAATACTACACAGTATTCTACAAACACAAAACAACCAATTCATCGCAAATATGCTCCAAGATGCCGAAACACTCATCCAACTCGCCGAAACACTCGAAAACAGCATCATCGATCCCCCACCCACAAATATCACCGAAGGGGGACTCATCAAAATCGGACACAACAACGAAATCGACACACTCAAAATAGCCTACGACTCGCTACAACAAAAACTCGACAACGCCGAAACAGAAGCACGACTACACACAGGGATACACAACCTCAAAATCGGCTACAACAAAGTCTTCGGCTACTACTTCGAAGTTAGCAAAACACACTCCAAAAAAATACCCGACAACTACGAACGCAAACAATCACTCGTCAATGCTGAACGATTTATCAACCAAAACCTGAAAAAAATCGAAGAAGAGATTCTCGGCGGAACAGACTCTCTACACAACATGGAATACCAAGAATTCCTACTCATTCGCGAAACATGCAACGCTCAACGAAACAACATACTACAAATAGCATCACTAATCGCACAACTAGACTTCGCAACAGCAATGGCACACGTCGCAACAAAATACAACCACACAAGACCACATATCGAACACAACCAAAACCTCGAAATACAAGGGGGACGACACTGTATTGTCGAAAAAGTACTCAACGAAACGCAAGACAAAGAATTCGTACCAAACTCCACACTGCTCAACCAAACACAACGACAAATACTGCTCATCACCGGACCAAACATGGCCGGCAAAAGTACTTACATACGACAAGTCGCTCTCATCACCATCATGGCGCACATGGGCATATTCGTACCAGCCGACAAAGCAATTATACCCATCATGGATCAAATCTTCACACGAGTGGGAGCAAACGACAACCTCGCCCTAGGCGAATCAACATTCATGGTCGAAATGATCGAAACCGCAAACATCATCAACAACGCAACACAAAACTCACTAATCATACTCGACGAAGTAGGACGAGGAACTTCAACCTACGACGGTGTCGCAATAGCTTTTGCCGTCGTCGAACACATCATCAACAACATACACGCAAAAACACTGTTCGCAACGCACTACCACGAACTCGCAATACTCGAAGAATCATACAACGCTGTAACAAATATGAGCATGCAAATAAGTGAAAACAATGGTAGTATCATATTCCTACGACAAATCAAAGACGGCGTCGCAAACAAAAGTTACGGCGTACATGTGGCTCAAATGGCTGGAATGCCAACAAAACTCATACAAAGAGCCAACAATATCATGGAAATACTGGAAAATAACCTCAATACCAAAAAACTTACCCAACAACAAAACGAAAACCCTGACGATAACAGCGACTTGGCAAACAACATCCCTTACCAAGGCATAATACTATTCCCTGAAAAAAGTATTGGAACAAATAAGCAACTCGATACTCTAACTGTAGATAGGCAAAACGAAAAAGAATATGCGAAATACCTGAGTATCAAAACGCATATCCAAAACATGGATATGAACAACACAACACCCGTAGAAGCATTAACAGCCCTACAAACTATCCAAAAAATTATTAACAATAACCAGAAATAAAGGAGATACCACCATTATGAGTAACATAATCAAAACAACTTCGCAGATGCTACAGTCTATCCTAAGAGCTACAATAGGTGGCAATACAGGGGTAATCGGACTCACCATCAAGCTCAAAAACTATATCATCCAAAACCCAGCAACAACACTAGTACACTTCACCGCCAACATACCCCTATGGCTAATATGGGGGATCTTCTTAACGCAAAATGTTATTCAGTTCACATCACGACTAAACATCGGTGTCACATTCCAGCCAACTGCCATACTAGTTTTCACACTAATCATACTAATCAGCCGTGGGTATATTATCAGCCTCACACACAAAAAAGAAACACCAAACAGTAGCCTCAAATCACTGCTCTTCGGTGTAAAAAATACCATCGCGTACACAGCAAAATACACGCGTGAAAAGTTTATAGGTGCAGGGTTGTACCTTATCCTCATAATCACCTTACCACTAATAATAACAGGATCAACAGTGGTTTTTGCCATCTCCGTGAGTGCTGTGATAATACTTTGGAGCCTCAGGCGGAGTAGCCGTGTGGACATCTTTTACAAAGGTGTAGTAGCCGAGTTAGCACTCGTTATCATGTGGCTAGAGTTTATTACAGCCACAGGGCTACTACACCAAGGGATTGTCTTCCTTATGATAATCATTACGGTGGGCGCGTTCTCTACCCTCCGAGTGAACAAGGTACAACGCAATATTGCACGTCAGGGTTAAATACTACCTTTTTGGCGGCATTTGGTTGTCGATTGTACGTCCATCGCGGTGGTAACGATCTCTGTCGTAGTCGTCATCAATGTGTCGGCATGAGTCGTTATCGCCGTGAATACCAGAGGAGATGGTACCGCTACGAATGCGTGCACACCCCCGTATAACTGCGTTACCTTTGATGACAGCATCGCCGTACACTTGTGCAAAGCCTGTTACGACTGCATCACCTGTTACGATTGCACTTTGATCAACTTCCGCATGTCCTGAGATAACTGCGTTGCCTGAGATCTGTGCTCTGTCGCTAACTTCTGCTTTGTCGGTAACAACAGCGTTATCTGAAACTTGTGCACTATCAGACACCTCCGCACTACCAGAAACGGTTGCTTTTCCAGAGATAATCGCGTAGTCGTCCACTTCGGCATAGTTGAGCACCCTTGCTTTGTCCAACACTTGTGCACGATCGTCCACCTTAGCAGTACGATCAACAATGGCAGTGCGATCAACAGTTGCATTACGATCAACGTATGCAAACACTGTGGCTGGTAGCAACACCAAGCCTAGTACTAGCGTTATCATGTGTATTTTTTTCATATCTTCCTCCTTAGTTTAAAGTAGCAACAATAACCTTGTTTTATTCTAACATAAATTACGTATGAATTCAACTTTTTAGTTTATATTTTTATTTACAAAAGGGGGCAACTTTTGCTATTATAAAAAGTATCTACCCTTGGGCTTTGTGCTCAGGCGATTGTTTCGAGGTACCTCAATGAAATACAACTTCTCCCCCCTATCCATGGGCTTAGTCACCCTTGTGGCAAGTGCTCTGATTACCCTCCCCGGACTATCTTTTGGTGCCTCCAGCAGTGGTGTGTACATCGACGCCAATAGCACTGTCTTGCACAACACCAAGGTTACCGGTTCCGCCAAAATATACGGCTCATCACGGGTTATCGACTACGCTCAAGTACGCGACAGAGCTACTGTTCGGGGGAATGCCACCATCTCCCACCGTGGTCGAGTAATCAAAAACGGCGTTGTCTTCGGCAATGCCCATGTTACCGGCGACGCTGAAGTGTCTGATAGAGCCTCCGTGGGCGGCAACGCTGTTGTCAGCATGATGGGTAGCGTTTACGGGAATGCGAAGGTTTTCGACCAAGCCACCGTGTCTGGTTCATCCAAAATATATGGACAAGCCACCGTCAAGGATATGGCTCATGTTAACGGCTCGGCCAGGGTACGAGATACCGTCATCATCGCCAACAACGCTACCGTAAAAGGGAGTGCCAAAATCAGCAACAACGCCTCCATCGCAGGGAGTGCCCTTGTAGAGGGGGATGCGATTATTCGAGGGAACGCCTCCATCAAAGAACGTGCTCACATCGACGATCTCGCCATCATACAAGGCTACTCTGTGGTGCAAGGACATGCTCGCATTAGCGGAGACGTTGTCATCACCGGAAAAGCCGCCATACAAGGGGACGCTGTCGTCAAAGATAACGCCAAGATCATGGATAGTGCAACCGTTAGCGAATTTGCCACTGTGGGGGGGAACGCAGAAGTTAAAGGGCGTGCAACAATCACCGGCAACGCACAAATCTCAGGGAACGCTATCATCGGCGGAGACGCTTTCATCGGCGGGAACGCCATCATTAAAGGTAATGCAAGGATTATGTCTGGTGTGGTAACCAAGGGCGTCTACGACTAGCACGACGGTAGACGTGGCGAGTACCATCCCTAAAGAGGAATACTCCCCAACACAAACAATCGCAAAAAACAAGAGAGCGGAGGAGGAGGGATTCGAACCCCCGAACGGTTGCCCGTTAACGGTTTTCAAGACCGTCTCCTTAAGCCAGACTCGGACACTCCTCCACAAAAGAAACATAAGTTTAAACCATATCCATACAAAATACAAGCCAAATTTTAGAAATAACACCCCAAAAAGGTTATTCGTAAATATTACTAAACACTAGAAATCTAGTGTGACAGTATGATATACTGAGTAAATCGCTGAAAACGGGTGCCGCTATCCTGCATAACTCAGCAACGTGAACAGCTCGCACAAACGTGAACAACGTGAGCAACGTGAACAGCTCGCACAAACGTGAACAACGTGAGCAACGTGAACAGCTCGCACAAACGTGAACAACGTGAGCAACGTGAACAGCTCGCACAACAAATATAAACTAAAGGTGGTGTGTTATGAATCTAGACATATTTAAAGCGTACGACGTTCGTGGACGAGTACCAGCCGAACTCAATGAAGACATCGTCTACAAATACGGACTCGCTTTCGCAACATTCCTCAAACCCAAAAAAGTCGCCATCGCATACGACGTACGACCATCATCCATCCCCTTCGCCACAGCACTCACAAAAGGACTCACACAAATGGGCGTTGACGTCGTAAACATCGGACTGGCAGGGAGTGAAGAACTCTACTTCGCCGTATTCAACAACAACCTCGACGGCGGCATAATGATTACCGCAAGCCACAACCCTAGCATCTACAACGGACTCAAAACCGTACGCGAAAAAGCCATACCCATCGGTTCGGAAAACGGACTCGAAGATATCAAAAACCTAATCATTGAAGACAACTTCACACACGCAAAAACCGAAGGCACTGTAGAAATAAACCACGACAAAACCGATTACATACGGTTCCTACTGAAATTCCTCGGCAACTCAACAAACAAATTCAAAGTTGTGGTCAACCCCGGAAACGGCTGTGCAGCACCTGTTCTACGACTACTCGAACCACACCTACCTTGGGAACTAATCTTCATCAACGAAACACCCGACGGATCCTTCCCCAACGGTGTGCCCAACCCCATGCTCGTCGAAAACCAAAAATCCACGGGTGACGCAACCATCGCAAATAACGCACATATCGGTGTCGCATGGGACGGTGATTTCGACAGATGCTTCTTTTTCGACAGCAAAGGTCGTTTTGTCGAAGGTGCATACGTTGTCTCACTAATGGTCGAAGCGATGCTACAACGTAACCCCAAAGCAACCGTCGTACACGAACCTCGAGTAACATTCAACGTGCTGGACACCATCGACGAATACGACGGTACACCCGTTGTCTGCAAATCAGGACACGCTTTCCTCAAGCAACGCATGCGTGACGTGGACGCAATCTACGCCGGCGAAATCTCTGCACACCACTACTTCAAAGACTTCTCCTTCAGCGATAGCGGTATGATCGCGTTCCTACTGATGATGCAAATACTCGAAACCAAGGGTGGCGACCTCACAAACATCATCAATAAATACGAGATGCAGTACCCCATCAGTGGCGAAATCAATACCGCTCTCAAGCCTGACAGCAACCCTGATGACAAGATTAATCAGCTCTACAGGCACTTCAAGGGGAGAGCCAAGGGGGTTGATACCACTGACGGCTTTAGTATCGACCTCGGCGACGTGAGGCTCAACGTACGCAAGGCGAACACCGAACCCCTCATAAGGCTCAACGTTGAGTCGCGAGGTAATCGTGCATTAATGGAGAGTGTGACTCAGGAGGCACTCAACATTATTCGCGGGGAGTGAGACGTGGCGTGGCGTGGCAACCGTGGCAACCGTGGCAACCGTGTGGCGTAGCGTGTTGAGTGGCGTGGCACTGTGTGAAACCGTGTGGCGTGGCGTAGCGTGGCGTAGCACCGTGACAACCGCGAATACCGTGGCAACTGTGTGGAACCGCGTGGCGTGGCACCGTGACAACCGCGTAGCGTGGCGTAGCACCGTGACAACCGCGAATACCGTGGCAACTGTGTGGAACCGTGTGGGCGTGGCACCGTGACAACCGCGTGGCGTGGCGTGGCGTAGCACCGTGACAACCGCGAATACCGTGGCAACTGTGTGGAACCGTGTGGGCGTGGCACCGTGACAACCGCGAATACCGTGGCAACTGTGTGGAACCGTGTGGGCGTGGCACTGTGTGGAACCGCACAACCGCAACACCGCACAACTAGAGTATGCGTATAACGTGCTTAATATTTGTCGTAAGGGATTGGCGAATCTTGTCCTGCGTGGCACGATTTGGGATATCCAGTACCATGGAGAGCTTGGATGTGCCCGACTCTTTCA
>CAMZNS010000003.1 GCA_947313855.1 uncultured Deferribacteraceae bacterium | reverse complement strand
CAGAACGCTTGTTAACGCTGCTGTTAGTGTGGTTTTTCCGTGGTCAACGTGACCGATTGTCCCAACGTTAACGTGGGGTTTAGTACGCTCAAACTTTGCTTTCGACATAAACAACCTCTTCTCTAATTAAACTTTTATTTTACTCTACAACTACTTTCAGTGTCTATAATTTTTTCCATTTTATGGTCAGTCGGACTAGTATCTTACGACTTCATCAAACCTTCGGCAACACTCTGTGGCACATCTTCGTAGCTATTGAAGACCATGGAGTATGATGCCCTGCCCTGACTGATGGAGCGTAACTGTGTTGCGTAACCAAACATCTCTTTCAACGGAACGTGGGCTTCGATTACTTGAGCGTTACCACGGGCAACCATGCCGCCAACGCGACCACGACGAGAGTTTAGGTCACCGATAACGTCACCTGTGTAGTCCTCGGGGCAGACAACTTCAACTTTCATTACAGGTTCGAGGAGTACGGGTTTGCATTTCCTCATCCCCTCTTTGAAAGCCATGGATCCAGCGATTTTAAACGCCATTTCGGAGGAGTCAACATCATGGAAGGTTCCGTCGTAGAGTTCAACCTTAATATTTACCACAGGGTAACCGGCAAGAACACCCGAAAGCATTGCCTCTTCAACACCCTTGCCAACAGCAGGGATGTATTCGCGGGGGATAGCACCACCAGAGATTTTGTTAACGAAGGTGAAGTTTTCCTCTTGGTTAGGTGAGATTTCGAGGTAGACATGCCCATACTGACCGCGTCCGCCAGACTGTTTAACATATTTGCCTTCAACCTTAGCTGTTGCTTTGATGGTTTCGCGATACGCAACCTGAGGTGCACCAACATTGGCATCGACGTTGAATTCACGTTTCATGCGATCAACCAGAATCTCCAAGTGCAGCTCACCCATACCGGCGATGATGGTTTGCCCTGTTTCTTCGTCAACAGAGACGCGGAAGGATGGGTCTTCTTGGGCAAGTTTCTGCAGAGCTAGCCCCATTTTATCTTGGTCGCCCTTGGTTTTTGGTTCAACGGCAACGGAGATAACAGGTTCGGGGAACTCCATGGATTCAAGGATAACAGGGTTTTTCTCGTCGGTGAGTGTGTCCCCTGTTGTGGTGTATTTCAGTCCAACGGTGGCACAAATATCGCCCGCGTGAATCTCTTTGATCTCTTCACGTTTGTTGGCGTGAATTTTCAGCAACCGTCCAACACGCTCTTTTTTACCTTTGGCAGAGTTGAGCACATAGCTACCGGACGACAGTGTTCCTGAGTAAACGCGGAAGTATGTTAGTTGTCCCATGAATGGGTCGGTCATAATTTTGAATGCAAGTGCTGAGAATGGTTCATCGCTTTTTGTTGCACGTGCGACCTCTTTCCCGTCCAAGTCGAGTCCGGTCATCGGTGGCAGATCGAGGGGTGATGGTAGGTAGGCAACAACGGCATCGAGTAGTGTTTGCACCCCTTTGTTTTTGAATGCGGTACCGCACAAAACGGGGGTAATTTTTAGTGCCAAGGTACCTTTACGGATAGCCTCTTTGATTTCGCTTTCGGCGATATCTTCGCCAGCAAAGTATTTCTCCATTATTGTGTCGTCGAGATCCGCAACAGCTTCGATGAGTTTTTCGCGATACTCGTTTGCTTGATCGACTAGGTCAGCAGGGATATCTTGCACATCGAATGAGGCACCAAGGTCGTCACCACTCCAGACAACGGCTTTCATGGCTACAAGATCCACTACGCCTTGGAATGTGTCTTCTGCCCCGATGGGTAGGTTGATGGCCAGTGGGTTACCGCCGAGTCGACTTCCGACCATGTCGATGCAGTTGAAGAAGTCGGCACCAACGCGATCCATTTTGTTTACGTAGCACATGCGTGGTACTTCGTATTTATCGGCTTGACGCCAAACAGTTTCCGTTTGGGGTTCAACACCACTCACGGCATCGAATACGGCAACAGCACCATCCAAAACCTTAAGAGAGCGTTCAACTTCGATGGTGAAGTCAACGTGCCCTGGCGTATCGATAATGTTGATACGAACATCTTTCCAGAAGCACTGTGTTGTTGCTGAGGTAATTGTGATACCACGCTCCTGCTCCTGTTCCATCCAGTCCATTGTAGCTGCACCTTCGTGCACCTCGCCTATTTTGTAGGTAACACCTGTGTAAAACAGAATACGTTCAGTGAGCGTTGTTTTACCGGCATCAATATGTGCCATGATACCTATATTTCTATGTTTCTCTAAGGGGAATAACTCAGCCATAATTCAATATACCAACCATTAATTACCTAAAATTTAAAACCTAAAATGTGCAAAAGCTCTGTTAGCTTCGGCCATTCTGTGGGTATCTTCCTTCTTTTTCACCGAGCCACCTTTGCCAGTGGAAGCGTCTAGGAGTTCGTCGGCAAGTCGTTCGAACATGGGTTTGCCGCTCCTGCTTCGGGAGGCGTTGAGTAGCCATTTGATGGACAGTGCTTGAGCACGTGCGGGTTTCACTTCGAGTGGTACTTGATAAGTGGCACCACCGATACGGCGTGATTTAACTTCAAGTTTGGGGCGAACATTTTCCATCGCCTGCGTGAAGACTTCCAGCCCATCTTTGCCGGATTTTTCTTGAATTAGTTTAAGGGCGGAATAAAATATACGCTCGGAAAGGGAGCGTTTGCCATCCACCATGAGAGAGTTTACGAATTTGGATACTAATACGGAACCGTAAACAGGATCGGGAGCAGTTTCCCTAGTTTTAGCTCTATTTCTACGTGCCATAATATACCTCTTAACTTTCCTTAGGACGTTTCGCACCGTATTTGGAGCGAGATTTGAATCTATCTGCAGGTGCTTGTGTATCAAGAGATCCACGAACAACTTTGTAACGCACACCGGGTAAGTCTTTTACCCTTCCGCCACGTACGAGTACGACGGAGTGTTCTTGTAGGTTGTGTCCAATCCCTGGGATGTAGGCTGTGATTTCCAGGCCGTTGGTGAGCCTTACGCGGGCGATTTTACGCAACGCGGAGTTAGGCTTTTTGGGTTTTGCGGTGTAGACCCTTGTGCAAACGCCTCTTCTTTGTGGATTTGCTTGTAGTGACGGGGATTTAGTTTTGGTATAAATCCTTTTACGTCCTTTTCTTACGAGTTGATTAAGTGTAGGCAACTTCTCCCTCCTGTTTCACACGCTGTCGCAGTGGTGAATATCATGAACGTTCACAATACCACCTTAAGCAACAGCATGTCAATACTTTTATGATTCTTACTTCTCTTCGTTTTTGGTAAACTGATATTTCTTGTGTAGGTGTTTTGCACCTGTACCCGCTGGTATCAGTCTTCCCATTATCACATTTTCTTTTAGTCCACGTAGGCTATCTATGCGTCCACTTGCGGCGGCATCGGTGAGAACTCGAGTGGTTTCTTGGAATGATGCTGCCGAGATAAACGAGTCGGTATTGAGGGCAGCTTTGGTGATACCTTGCAGTTTCACACTTCCACTTGGTGCTTTTTTCCCTTCGGCGGTTAGTGCTCTGCACACTTTGTAGAATTCGTATTTGTATACCTCTTCGTCGGGCATGAATAAGCTATCGCCGGAGTCGCTAACCACAATTTTACGCAACATTTGTCGTAGGATTGTTTCCACGTGTTTGTCGTTGATGTTAACGGATTGTTTGCGGTACACTTCCTGTATTTCGTTTAGTAGGTAGTGTTGTAATTCCCGTTCCCCTTTGATGCTGAGGATATCGTGTGGGTTGATTAGTCCGTTAACGAGTGCTTCCCCTGCTAATACGGTGTCGCCTTCGTGGACGTTCAGGTAGCTTTGTGTTGAGATGCTGTATGATCTCTCGAGTCCAACTTCAGCATTTTTCACAGTAACCTTGCGTACCCCTCTCCCCATGTTTTCGATGCTGACAACGCCGTCTATTTCGGAGATTATTGCTGGTTCTTTCGGTTTGCGTGCTTCGAATAGTTCGGCAACGCGAGGTAGTCCGACGGTAATGTCTCTGGTTTTCTGAGCTTCTTTCGGCATCCTCGCAATAATATCACCGATGGCAATGGTGTCGCCATCGCCAACCTGAATCATGGCACCAACAGGGAGTTGGTAGTTGTAGCTCTCCCCTTTCGATTCACCTTCCACAATAATCATGGGTTGTTTTTTCGCATGTCGACCGGCGGTAACAACTCTGGACGACCTACCTGTAACGGGGTCTGTGTCCTGTTTTACGGTTTCGCCATATGTGAGGTCTTTGTATTTAACAGTACCGCCGTATTCGGAGATAATCACAGAAGCATACGGATCCCATTCAATGATCATGGTTTCGGCACCTACCTGTGAGCCGCTTTCAACAAGCAGGGTTGAGGCGTAAGGTATGGAGTAGCGTTCGATAATACGACCAGCGGTATCGGTAATCTGAAGCACGCCGTTGCGATTGAGAACAACCTGTTTCCCTTCAGAGTTGACGATAACGTTGCAGTCGATGAATTCGACTGTACCGGAGGCTTTGGAGGAGATACTCGACGCTTCAACGGAGGCTGATGCGGCTCCACCGATATGGAAGGTTCTCATGGTCAGCTGTGTTCCCGGTTCGCCAATGGACTGTGCGGAGATGATACCTACTGCCTCACCGTGTTCAACTAGTCTACGTGTGCCTAGGTTTAGTCCGTAGCATTTTTGGCAGATGCCGAATTCGAGGGAGCAAGTTAGGGTGGAGCGAACTTCAACGGTTTCAACCCCAGAGGAGTCGATGGCGTCAGCGATATCGTCGGTAATCAGTTCGCTAGCACCGATGATGAGTTCGTCTGTTTCGGGGTGGTAAACGTCATCCATTGTGAATCTGCCGTAAACACGCTCGCGAAGTGTTTCGATAATGTCGGAGCCGTCGCGTAGTGCGGTCATGTCTATGCCACTAGCTGTGCCGCAATCTTCCTGTACAACGATAACATCTTGGGCAACGTCAACCAATCGGCGGGTCAGGTAACCGGAGCTCGCTGTTTTCAGAGCGGTATCAGACAACCCTTTGCGGGCACCGTGGGTGGATGTGAAGTATTGTAGTACGGTGAGTCCTTCACGGAAGTTGTGGGTGATGGGTGTTTCCATGATTTCGCCTGATGGTTTGGCCATGAGTCCACGCATGCCGGATAGTTGTAGTATCTGGGATTTTGAGCCACGGGCACCGGAGTGTGCCATCACATAGATGGGGTTGTAGAATTTGTCCCGTTTGTTGTTGCTCGATTTGTCGCCTCCAGAGGATTCCAGCGTATCCATGAGGTGTTCGGAGATGTCGTCGCTAGTACGTTGCCACAGTTCGATAATCTGATTGTATCGTTCGCCTGAGGAGACAACACCCTGATTGTAGTATTCTTCAATATCGGCAACCTTCTTTTCGGCATCAGCAACAAGGTCGTACTTACGTTCTGGCACAGAGAAGTCTTCAATGCATATGGAGAACCCTGCTTTGGTGGAGTATCTGAAGCCTAGGCTTTTGAGGGCATCCAGCATGATTACGGTATCGTAGTTACCCTTCACCTTGTAAACGTGTTCGACAACTTCACCCATCTCTTTTTTCCCGAGGATACGGTTAACGATTTTGAAGTCGATACCTTCAGGCATTACGCCGTAAAGGATAACACGTCCGGTAATGGTATCGTGAATGGTGCCGTTGACGCGTACCTTTATTTTGGCATGGAGGTCTAGTGCATCTTGGTCGTAAGCAACACGAACCTCGGATGGTGACGCAAATATTTTGCCTTCGCCTTTTGCATTATCCATGCCACGGGTGAGGTAGTAGATTCCTAGAATAATATCCTGTGTGGGTAGTGCGAGGGGTAGTCCGTTGGCGGGTGATAGGATATTGTACGAGGATAGCATTAGTGTCCGTGCTTCGAGTTGGGCAGCGTTTGATAGTGGTACGTGTACCGCCATCTGGTCACCATCGAAGTCGGCGTTAAACGCAGGACATACGAGTGGGTGCAGTTGTATGGCGTTCCCCTCCACAAGCATGGGTTCGAACGCTTGAATACCTAGTCTGTGCAGTGTTGGTGCACGGTTGAGTAGTACAGGGTGTTCTTTGATAACCTCTTCGAGGATATCCCAAACGATGGGTGATTTCTCCTCCACCATTTTTTTCGCCTGTTTGATGGTTGAGACAACCCCACGCTCTTTTTCTAGTTTGTAGTAGAGGAACGGCTTGAACAGCTCCAACGCCATGTTTTTGGGTAACCCGCACTGGTGTAGTTTGAGGTATGGTCCGGCAACAATAACGGAGCGTCCGGAGTAGTCCACCCGTTTCCCGAGTAGGTTTTGTCTAAAGCGTCCCTGTTTCCCTTTGATCATGTCGGAGAGTGATTTTAGTGGTCGTTTGTTGGATGAGCGTATGACACGACCGCGTCGACCGTTGTCGAGTAGTGCATCCACCGCCTCTTGTAGCATCCTTTTTTCATTACGGATAATGATTTCGGGAGCACTGAGTTCCATGAGTTTTTTGAGTCTGTTGTTTCTGTTGATGACTCTTCGGTAGAGGTCGTTGAGGTCACTAGTTGCGAACCGTCCGCCGTCGAGTGGCACAAGTGGTCTCAATTCGGGTGGTATCACAGGTATAATGTCCATGATCATCCATTCCGGTTTGTTTCCACTTTTGCGGAAGCTTTCCACTACTTTCAGGCGTTTTGCTAGTCGGAGTCGTTTTTGTATACTGGTTGCCGTCGCTAGCTCCATTTTGAGTTGTATTAGTAGTGTTTCGAGGTCGAGTTTTTTGAGTAGTTCTTGTATAGCTTCGGCACCGATACCCACTGAGAAGGCGTTGTAGTCGTACTCTTTGAGTAGTTCGTTGTATTGTGTATCGGTGATTAGTTCGCCCTCTTTGAGTTCGGTGTCTTTTGCGTCGGTGATGATGTACGATTCGAAGTAGATAACTCGTTCCACGTCTTTGAGTAGTAGGTCGAGTATTGTTGCGACCCTTGATGGAGCTCCCTTGACGAACCATATGTGTGCAACAGGTGATGCCAAGTCGATGTGTCCCATTCGGCTACGCCTTACTTTGCTTTCGATTACTTCGACGCCACATTTTTCGCAGACAACACCACGGTGTTTCATACGTTTGTATTTGCCGCACAAGCATTCCCAATCTTTGACGGGTCCGAATATTTTGGCACAAAAGAGTCCGTCTTTTTCGGGTTTGAATGTTCTGTAGTTTATGGTTTCGGGTTTAAGGATTTCGCCATACGACCATTCAGCAATCTTTTCGGGTGATGCGATACGAACACGTAAAGCACCAAAGTCATTATTTTGTTTAATGTCAGGTTTAGTTGGAGTAAACACTACCATACCTCCTAGAGACAGCCTTAAGCGTCCTCTCCATCTTTTTTCTCATCAATATTTTGTTTGTCCCGATCAATAAACTCAACTTCCAGCGCTAAGCCTTGCAGTTCACGAACAAGAACGTTGAAGGATTCGGGTATTCCGGGGCTAAAGTTCAGGTTGCCGTTTACGATGGATTCGTATGCTCGTGTCCGTCCTTCGATATCGTCGGATTTTACTGTGAGCATTTCGCGTAAAACATTTGCGGCACCGTAAGCTTCCAGAGCCCAAACTTCCATTTCACCGAGTCTTTGTCCTCCGAATTGTGCTTTACCGCCGAGTGGTTGTTGTGTTACTAGGGAGTAAGGTCCTGTTGATCTGGCGTGTATTTTGGTGTCGACAAGGTGGTGAAGTTTTAGCATGTACATGATGCCAACGGTGACTTCCTGGTCGAATCTTGAACCGGTACGTCCGTCGTAGAGAACGGTTTGTCCGTCTTCTTGGTATCCAGCTTTTTTGAGGAGTTTTTTGATATCCCCTTCGCTAGCACCGTCAAACACTTCGGTGGCAACGTGAATACCTAGTGCCCGTGCAGCCCAGCCTAGGTGTATTTCGAACACCTGACCAACGTTCATACGTGATGGAACGCCAAGTGGGTTGAGCACAATGTCCACAGGTGTGCCGTCGGGCATGTAGGGCATGTCTTGGATCGGTAGAATACGTGACACAACACCTTTGTTACCATGTCGACCCGCCATTTTGTCGCCGACGGAGAGTTTCCGTTTGATGGCGATGAATACGCGAACAGATTTCAGTACACCAGCAGGGAGTTCGTCCCCTTTCTTGACTTTTTTGAGGCTGAGGCTGTGGTTATCTTCCGCCGTTTCGAGTGTTGTGAAGTATTCCTTGTCGATGCGTTTCAGTTTTTTGTTAAAGTCTAGTTTGTCAGCTAGATCCAGTGTTGTTAGCTCCTTGTAGCTCATGGATCGCAGCACATCTTTGGGTAGTTTGCTACCTTTTTTGTGTACTTTTCCGGAGTCGAGGGTAACGTCTGCCCCTAGTTCGTACTTTGCGATGGTGTCAACAATACTGTGCATGCGTGCATTTTCGATGGATTGTTTTTCAAATTTGAAGCGACGGCTAATGCCGATGGTTTCTTCCGCTTCGATAATCTCTGTGCGGGAGTCTTTATCGACGCCACGTCGGTTCATCACTTGCACATCCACCACGGTGCCGTAAACACTAGGTGGAACGCGTAAGGACACATCTTTCACTTCGCCAGCTTTGTCGCCAAAAATGGCACGAAGTAGTTTCTCTTCGGGGGAGACTTGGGATTCACCTTTTGGTGTCACCTTCCCCACAAGAATATCCCCCGGTTTTACGTAAGTACCTTTGGCAATAATTCCGCTCTCGTCGAGGTATTTGAGTGCGTCTTCGCTAACGTTAGGAATATCGCGGGAGATATCTTCATTACCAAGCTTGGTGTCTCGTGCTTCAACGTCGTACGCTTCAATGTGCACGGACGTGAACGTATCGTCTTTGAGTAGGTTTTGGCTAACAAGGATGGAGTCTTCGTAGTTGTATCCCATCCAAGGCATGAGGGCAACAACAATATTTTTACCTAGGGCAAGCTCACCGCGTTCAGTGGATGGTCCGTCGGCAATGGTATCACCCTTTTTCACCGATTGACCGATACCTACAACAGGTCGATAGTTTATGCATGTGTCTTGATTGGATCGGCGGTATTTGACAAGATCGAATATGTCGATGGCGTAGTTACCTTTTTTGCCGTAACGGACGATAATGGTTCGACCGTCAACATAGTCGATAGTGCCGTCGTGTTTCGCAACAATAACAGCACCAGCATCAACAGCCACTTTGTGTTCCATGCCGGTTCCGACAATGGGAGACAGGGCACGCAATAGTGGCACAGCTTGGCGTTGCATGTTTGAGCCCATGAGTGCACGGTTGGCATCATCGTGTTCGAGGAAGGGTATGCAGGCAGTGGAGATGGACACCATTTGCATGGGTGAAACGTCCATGTATTGGATCTGCGACACAGGAACAATAATCGCCTCACCACCATGACGAGCCGACACCATGGTTTCGGTAATGACACCGTTGTCGTCAAGGTCTGTACTTGCTTGTGCGATGTAGTAGTCTTCTTCGTCCATGGCGGACATGTAGATTGCCTCTTCGCCAACCTTACCATCTTCAACTTTCAGGTAAGGGGTTTCGATAAACCCGTAGTTATTCACCATGGCGTAAGTTGTTAGGGATGTGATAAGTCCGATGTTAGGGCCTTCAGGGGTTTCGATGGGGCATATTCTACCGTAGTGGGATGTGTGAACGTCACGAACATCGAAGCCAGCACGTTCGCGATTCAGTCCGCCAGGTCCAAGTGCTGAGAGGCGTCGTTTGTTGGTAATCTCTGCAAGTGGGTTCGTCTGATCCATAAACTGTGAAAGCTGATAGCTACCAAAGAACTCCTTGATGGATGCTGAAAGGGGTTTTGCGTTAATCAGATCATGGGGGGACATGTCGCTGATTGAGCCGATAACCATACGCTCTTTAACTGTTTTCTCCATGCGTGCCAAACCGATACGCATGTAGTTTTTGAGCTGCTCGCCAGCATTCTTAACACGACGATGACCAAGGTGATCCCTGTCATCAACAGTGTCGTTGCCGGCACGAATAGCCTCCAAAACACGAACAGCACCAACAAGATCTTCACGTGTAAGGGTTACTGCCGTGGTGTCGGTACCTAGTCGGCGATTAATCTTGATGCGACCAACAGTGGACATGTCGTAGCGACGCGGATTGTTGAACGTACTGTCGAACAACGATTGTGCCGTTTCAACAGTTGCAGGTTCACCGGGGCGAAGACGACTGTGAACATGTAGTAACGCCTCTTCATGGCTGATAACCTTATCCATGGCAAGGATATCGCGAATACCGCCAATAAATGAGTTGTCCACAACAAGAATGGTAAACTTTTTTATGCCCTGCTCACCAAGCTCAATCAGAACCTGATCGGTGATGAGTGTATTCGCATCAAACAGAACTTCACCATCACCGTTGACAACAGGTTCGGCAAAGTATTGTGTGCACATTGCGTTACGGTCAATAATTGTGCTAGTGATTTCGTTACGTTTAAGTTTGCGAATCAAAGCAGGTGTGAGTTTGCTGTTCTCTTCGATGGATATATTGCCTTTGGCGTCAAAGATATGGAACCCTAGGCGTTTGTCGGCGATTTTATCGTAGTCGAGACCTATTTTGAATCTATTTTCACCTTTAACGCTGACGGTCTCCTTAGCGTAATAGGTTTCTAGTATCTCTTGACGTGTCAGACCATAAGCCTGTAGCAAGACAGTGACTAGCATCTTACGTTTTTTATCAATGCGAACATGCATGAGGTTTTTGGTGTCGTATTCGAAGTCTATCCACGAACCACGGTAAGGGATGATACGAGCACTGTAGACATGGCGTTCGGAGGTGGCTTTTTCTAGTGTTAGGTCTTCAAAAAAGATTCCGGGGGATCGGTGGAGCTGATTAATAACAACACGCTCAACACCGTTGATTATGAAGGTGCCGAATTCGGTCATTAGTGGTAGATCGCTAAGGTAGACAAACATCTCCTGAGCCGATTTAATCACCTTTTCGGAGGATCCTTCCATCTCTTCGTAAACTACCAAGCGAACATTTATCTTGAGTGATGCCGCGTAGTTGGTGCTCCTATCGATGGCCTCGCGAGGAGAGTAGCGTGGTGTTTCGAGAACGTACCCTAAGTATTCCAGTGTTGCGGCACCGTTGAAGTCTTCGATGGGGAATATATCGGATAGAATCTCTTCAAGTCCGATATTTTCCCGTTTATCGGGGCTCACACCAGCCTGAATAAACTGGGCATAGGAGTCCGTTTGTATAGAAAGTAAATCGGGGACGTCGATAACTTTCCTTTTAGAAGAAAAGTTAACACGTTTAGTCAGATTATTTATTTTGACACTCATTTCTCCCCCTGGTAGAAATAAAAAATTACACAAAGTCGAATATTAAAATTAAACAACCAAAAGGGAGGAGCCATAAAGGCTCTTCCCTTGGTTAATTACGCATAGCTAGTTGTTGTGAGAGGGTTACGGTGTAGGTTAAGTCTACCCACGACCCTGTCAGGGTAACTATTTAACTTCAACAGTTGCGCCAGCTTCTTCAAGTTTTTTCTTAAGCTCTTCAGCATCTTCTTTCGACACACCCTCTTTGATAGCTTTAGGTGCTTCGTCAACCAATGCTTTTGCTTCTTTTAGTCCGAGTCCAGTGATTTCACGAACAGCTTTGATGACATTGATTTTGTTGCCACCAGCAGAAGCTAGTATCACGTTTACGGGTGCATCAGCGTCAGCTTCGCCCCCACCACCGGCAGCAGGTGCAGCAGCGGCAACTGGTGCAGCGGCTGATACGCCGAAAGTGTCTTCCAATTCTTTGATGAACTCAGAGAGTTCGATTACTGTCATATTTTTGATAAAATCAACTACTTGTTCTTTTGTTACTGCAGACATTATTTTTCTCCTAAAATGTGTATTAAGCTTTTTGTTCTTTGATTCCGTTTAGTACGTTTAGCAAGCCACGCTCAATGTTGGCAAATAGCGACACGAAGTGTGTTGCTGGTGCGTTCATTGTGGCAAGAGTGGTTGCCAATAGTTCTTCTCTTGAAGGTAGGGATGCGATTGTTAGTACATCAGCTGAGCTGAGGATTGTGCCATCGAAGTACCCTGTTTTCACCTTGAAGAAGTCGCTGGTGCCAGAGACCTTCTTTGCAACCTTAGCAACAGCTGGGAATTCCCCTGCTGATGTGATTAGAGCGGTGCTCTCTGTGAGCAATTTCTTATCGATACCGATACCTTGTTTGTCTAAGACGATGCTTAGCAGGGTATTTTTCACAACTTGAAAATTGCCACCAAGAGCCTTCACTTCTTGACGAACTTCACTCATTTCAGTAAAGGACATACCTTTAAACTGAACAAGAATGAAACCTTCAATTTCGCTCAGGTTACTACCAAGTTTCTGAACCATCTGTTCCTTAGTAGCTCTTGTTAAAGCCAAAATTTACTCTCCTACGGATACCGAACCAAAAAGCTATGATGCTAATCTATACAGGAGTTACAGGTAAGAAACCAGCCTGGTAGTCTCTGATCAGCTCCGATTTTATTGTAGTGTGTATTTCTTATTTAATATTAATGTTAGTGCTAGTCGTTAGTGCTAGTCGCAACGGTAACGCCTAAAGTTCGCTAATAACTTGTGCACTGTCAAGGTGCAACCCAGGTCCCATGGTACTGCTGATGGCCATACCCTTTACGTACTGACCCTTGCTCGAGGCAGGTTTGGCACGCATAAGGCTTGCGACAACTGTGTTCATGTTTTCAAGGAGCTTGTCCGCACTGAAGCTTACGCGACCGATGCCAACATGGACAATACCTGTTTTGTCGGCACGAAACTCAACCATACCAGACTTAAGGTCGGACACAACAGCAGATACGTTGTTAGTAACAGTACCGATCTTGGGGTTAGGCATCAGTCCACGCGGGCCTAGAATCTTACCGAGTTTACCAACAGACGCCATCATGTCAGGCGTTGCGACAACCTTGTCGAAGTCCATGAAGCCTTTGCGAACCTCTTCAACAAGTTCGTCATCGCCGACAATATCAGCACCAGCAGTTTTTGCTTCTTCAGCCTTGTCTCCTTTGGCGAAAACTAGGATACGCACTTTTTTGCCCGTACCATAGGGTAGGACAACGGAGCCACGAACCATCTGATCGGCATGTCGAGGGTCAACACCCAGACGCACAGCCAAGTCCACAGATTCGTCAAATTTTACGTAAGATAGTGATTTCACCAACGCCATGGCATCAGCACCGCTGTAGAGTTTGTCTTTTTCTAGTTTTTCGACTGCAGCGGCGTATTTTTTTGTGAGTTTTTTTGTTTGAATAGCCATTATAGTTCTACCCCCACACCCATGCTACGTGCTGAACCGGCAACAATTTTCATAGCTTGTTCGATATCGTTGGTATTAAGGTCGGGCATTTTGGTTTCAGCAATCTTGCGAATCTGATCGGCATTTAGAGTGCCAACACCTGTTGTACCGGGAGCTGTGGAGCCTTTTTCCAGTTTGAGTTCTGTTTTTATAAGATCCGACATGGGCGAAACTTTGGTAATGAATGTGAAGCTCCTGTCTTCGTAGACAGTGACAACAACAGGGACAATAACATCCCCAAGACCTTGTGTTTTAGCATTGAAGCCTTTGCAGAACTCCATGAGATTGACACCGCGGGGTCCCAGCACAGTACCGACAGGTGGTGCGGGGTTCGCTTTGCCAGCAGGGAGCTGAAGCTTAACGTAACCTGAAATTTTCTTGGACATAATCCAACCTCTCTTTCTTTTTTTTAATACCGAAGTGCGACAAAAGAGAATGTCTCCTTCAGTACTTTTTCTATTTTTATAACAAAACTAATTTGCGGCACTGACTTTGATTTGAAAGTACCCCAGTTCAACAGATGTGTCGCGACCGAATATCTTAACGGTAACTCGAACTTTTTCGCGTTCAGTATTTACCTCTTCGACAACACCGGAGTAGGCTGTAAACGGTCCATCAATAACCTCGATGGCATCGCCCGGCATGTAGGTGGATGCGAGTCGTGGTGCGTCGCTTTTGGCAAGTTCAAGCATGGACTTAACATCTTTTTCGGGGATGGCAAACGGATCGCGACCCCCAACAAAACCGGTAACCTTGGGGATATTTTTCACCACATGCCAGTTATCTGTCGTCATCCTCATGCGAACAAGAATATAACCGGGGAAGGTCTTTTTTTTGATAACCTTCTTGCTATCAACACGCTCATCCACAGTCGGAATCAAAATCTCAGATATCTCGTCGCCAAGGAACGACTTCTGAACTTTGTCCTCTAACAACTGCTGAACACGTTTCTCGAAACCTGAGTATGTGTGAACAACATACCATTCGTGCGACTCGTGAGACATATAACCACCAAACATTTAACAAAAATATAATCGACCAGAGAATACTGCAGACTAGCGAGCCTACGATCTTAGTATTGCACTAATCAGCTCTGAAAAACTAAAATTCAGAACACCTAAAAGAGCTGTGAGAGCCAAGAAGAATATGAATACGGCACGGGTTGTCTTGATAAGTGTTGGTCTGTTAGGCCAAACAACTTTCATCATCTCGTCACGAGCTTCACCAAAAAACTTTAAATACTTCATTGCAAATATACCTCTAACACCGCTAAATAACGCTACCACAAAGGGGCGGGAAGCCCAAGGCAACCTAAGGGGTGTAAAAAATAGCATCGTACATCGTCGCCAGCATCGTACATCGTCGCCAGCATCGCCCATCGTCGCCAGCATCGCCCATCGTACATCGTCGCCAGCATCGCCCATCGTCGCCAGCATCGTACATCGTCGCCAGCATCATCCGCGTCCGTTTCTATTTTCGTCCATGAAAAACAGGGCAGGAGGGGCTCGAACCCCCAGCTTTCGGTTTTGGAGACCGATACTCTACCAGTTGAGTTACTGCCCTAACATATAAATTGCTTCCAAACTACTTCCTGTATGGCGTAACCCCCTAGGGCTAGCACCGATACACGCCCTTCCCAAGGCCTAGCACATCTGCACGCCCTCCCAAGGCTAGCACATCTGCCACACCTTTAATCGGGGGAGCAAATACTAAGGCAACCCTCCGTAAAAACCGGGTAAGACCAATCAGTCCACCAAGTTTTCGCGGGAGGGTTGCATCTTGCACAATCTACTTTGTTTCTTTGTGCATTGTGTACTTGTTGTCCCACTTACAATACTTCTTCAGCTCAAGCTTCTCAGTAGTATTGCGTCTATTTTTGGTGGTGGCATAATTGCGTCTTTTGCATTCCGAGCATGCAAGGGTTATAACATCTCTCATTATAAAACTACCTTTTTCTTACTTTATTTTAGTCTAAAATCTCACTAACAACACCAGCACCAACTGTACGTCCACCTTCGCGAATAGCGAAACGAAGACCCTGTTCCATGGCGATAGGGTTGATGAGCTCAACGGTACAACGTATGTTGT
>CAMZNS010000002.1 GCA_947313855.1 uncultured Deferribacteraceae bacterium | reverse complement strand
CAGACGCACGGCAAGACACCGGATAAAGCGACCCATTCTACATCATAGCAGAAACATCCTAAGGGAGGTGTTCCTACCACGTGGACGCCCCGCAGGGGCTTGCGGGAACGTTCCGCATCATAGTGCCCGAATCTTCCGCCTCAGCTTCACTGTTGGGACGAAGCAAGTTGATAGGTGCAATACTTTTTGGTAGAAAAACTTCTCAAGTTTGATGCCATCTTGGTTCTCATGGGCATCTTTGATAGCCGTCAAATTGCTAACAATAAGGTTTGAGTCAACATGTTTGCTAACATCTTCAAGGACTGATTGTGGCACATCATCAATCGAATCGACGAACTCCACACAATCGAAGCGTCCCTGTATCGACAACTCGAAAATGGCTCTATTTTTGTAGTATGAATTACGCATCATGTAACACTTTTTCCCTAAAATAGAGCAAGCAATGCCTACGTGTAGCCTATCAGTAATGACAACCGAGTATATGGATAGGAATAGTAGCATGTATTTTACAACTGCTTCAACCTCATACATCCCCATGGTTCCAGAGCCGTACTGAGCACTCAAGTCCATACTCCCGTCAATGTTGCCCGTTTGAGCAGATTCAGAGTCTATTCTAAGAGCCAACAACGTGCCAAGGGGTGGTAAAAAGCGGTAGTTCTCTTGAATCTTTATTTCGAAAAGATAGAAAGCCATGTCATGTGCTAGGTATAGTTTCTCAGGGGGGAAACCACTTTCGCGTAGGCTTGTGTATGATATTTTATCTCTGACGATAATCGTAAATTGGGAGCTGTATTTATTGAAAAAATCGGTATGCCCCTTGATGGTGCTAGGCAGTATTAGGATATCCCTGTTTCGTTTGCAGTGAGGCTCCAGAACATCTGCCACAACGGTATAGTAGCCCTCTATTAACCCCCCCCCACCACCATGAACTAGAAGTGCATCGGAGGACTTATCCTGATAGTTTAAACCATAATCTTCAAAAAATCGGTACTCACCATGGACTATCAAAGCATCGCCCATATTCCCGCCATTAGGTATATACCTAAAGTTATCACCACATAAGTTTCTGATATCATCGAAACTAAGAATCTTCACACTATTCACCATACAAAACTCCTTCCCATTTGATATTATTACTTACATCCATTGTACCTTTTCCCGCGTTAAAGTCAACCTCGCTAACTGGAAACACGACACCTACAAACAAAAACAGGTGACAACAAACACTGTTATATGATACAATATGCCCAACGAACGCAACCGAAACATGTTAGGACCGACAACAAACATGACAAACAAAAAAACAACCGAAATAATACTAATCGACAACATAAACAAAAGATGGGGCGACGACCTCAAACTCGAACTCAAAAACAAAAACAAACACAAAATACAACTGAAAATCATAGGTAACGATTTCTCAATCCACGCATTCGAAGATCTACAAACAGAACTCGAAAAACTCAAATCATTCCAATTCATCTTCACAAAACCACTATTCACAAAACCACTACTCACCAAAACCGCTAGCAAAAACCTTAGCCTAGAAGACAGATATAGAGAATTCTACCTGAACGAAACCCCATTCGAAGAAACAAACCTTTACGGCACACAATTCGAAGTGTCACTACAAAACAGATTATACCAAAAAGCCAACGCACAGAAATGTGTCGAATGGATCAAAAATAAGGGCAAGGGCAGGGCATCTTTCCACGCAAACATCGGTAACAAAGATCTGCAAGAATTCGCACACATCACTCAAATAAACAACAGCGTCTCATACCTGCCAATCCAAGGGTTCACACGATCAAGCCTTGGATACGAAGAAAGCACCAAAACATCAAACTTCATCAGCAAAATCACAGGTGACACAACCCTCGCAACCGCTTTCCGACAACTATGGACCGACACAAAAACCACCGTAGACGTGACCGATGCTCTATGCGAACGACTAGAAGCTCTCTACCAAGAAAACTCCCCCAAAATTCTATACTTCTTCACACTCTTCCATGTCTTCAACGACTTCCTGAAAAATCTCAATGCGGACAATCTCCCAAACGAAGACCTCGGATACAACAAAACCGAGATATGGAAACGACTGTTCGACTTTCAATACGAAGGTGCAATAAACATCATCCAAAAACTCGCAACACACAACGTATGCATCTTAGCCGACAGCGTTGGTCTGGGTAA
The DNA here is from genome assembly GCA_947313855.1 of uncultured Deferribacteraceae bacterium. Taxonomy (GTDB): domain Bacteria; phylum Chrysiogenota; class Deferribacteres; order CAMZNJ01; family CAMZNJ01; genus CAMZNJ01. The sequence continues at coordinate 1,579 of CAMZNS010000002.1, read as the reverse complement.
AACATTTACCTCCTTGGCTGTTATCAAATACTACGAAATGCGAAACTACTCCGTATTGGTGCTGTGCCCCAAACGACTAGAAGACAACTGGTTGACCTACAACAACCCCGTTAAAACCAACATCTTCAAGAAAGACAGGCTCAACTACACCGTTCTTGCACATACAGATCTCGATCGAAAAAGTGGGCTCTCCTCTTCAGGCGTCGACTTAAGCAAGATAAATTGGGGCGGCTTCGACCTCCTCGTAATCGATGAATCGCACAACTTCCGCAACCGTGGTAGCTCCAAGCGACCTACGCGATACTCAAGGTTGATGGATAAGATAATCCTTGCGGGGGGGAACACTAAGGTGTTGATGCTGTCTGCAACCCCCGTTAACAACCGCTTTGACGACCTAAAAAATCAGCTAGCCTTTGGTTACGGCAGTGAGCCTGTGAGGTTGCAGGAGAGTGCTGGTCTTCAAAAAAGTATCGACAGAGTCTTCAAAAGTGCTCAGTCTACTTTCAAGCGGTGGTCGGAGCTACCCCTGTCGGAGCGTACGACTAACTCCATTCAGGGACAACTCGGTCGCGACTTTTTCAAGCTGCTTGATAGTGTTACCGTCGCCCGTTCCCGCCATCATATCGAGACGTTCTATCGTCAGTCGGAGGTTGGCAGTTTCCCGGAACGCCTTCCGACTAAGTCCTTGGCGATTCCCCTCACCTCTTTGGCTGATACCATCAGTATTTCGGCGGTTTACGATAGATTGTCCACCTTGGAGCTAGTGTTGTACACCCCTGTGGCGTATGTTCATGATACCCAGAAGCACCTGTATGATACTGAGGGGACGACCTCTTTCAGTACGAACGCTAGTGGTCGTGAGATTGGTACTAGTAGTTTGGCTCGTATTAATTTGTTGAAGCGTCTTGAGAGTTCTGTTGAGTCGTTTCGCAAAACATTGATTGGACTCAAGGAGCGTCATGAGTCTATGCTGAGAACGCTGGACAATTTTGAGCAGCATGTGGGTGAGCGTTCCGACTATAATGTTCAGATATCCATCGCGGATTTTGCGTCTGAGTACAACGATTATCGCACTTTGGAGGAGTTCCTCATCGGCACTAAGCTTCTGGTCAACTTGAGGCATATGAATATTCAGAGTTGGCGTCGTGGTTTGGAGAGTGACTTACAGGTGTTCACCGATCTCTATGCAAGCATGTGTGTTGTTACGCCCGAGTATGATTCCAAGCTTCAGAACCTCACAAGGCATATTATCCGCAAGGCTGAGGACCCTATTAACCCTGGCAACCGTAAGGTACTGCTGTTTACCGCTTTTGCCGACACAGCCCACTACCTCTACGACAACCTTTCGGTTGAGCTTGCCAAGCATGGTCTTGAGACGGCTGTTGTAACTGGTAGCGGTCAGAGGAATCGTACAACCTTGGGTTCGCTGACAGATTTCCAGAAGATACTTCGTGCGTTCTCCCCTGTTTCCAAGGAGCGGGCATTGATCGACGACGGCGACACGGGCACCATCGACATCCTTATCGGAACGGACTGTATTTCTGAGGGGCAAAACCTTCAGGATTGCGACTACGTTATT
>CAMZNS010000001.1 GCA_947313855.1 uncultured Deferribacteraceae bacterium | reverse complement strand
ATAGTATTATCCCTGAGGGTGAGAATATTTTCGAATACTAGTATTTTCGAGTAACCAGTAGCGGAGTCTTGCGACACGTTTGTGTGCGAGGGACTTTTGTGACCATGAGGGGGGCGTTCTGCTCCCCTTTTTTGCGTTTGGGGTGTCAACCGTGCGAGAACCGTGCCACAACCGTGCCAATCGTGCCAACCGTGCGAACCGTGCGAACCGTGCGAGCCGTGCGAACCGTGCGAACCGTGCGAGCCGTGTCAACCGTGCGAGAACCGTGCGAGCCGTGCGAACCGTGCGAACCGTGCGAACCGTGCCAACCGTGCGAGCCGTGCGAACCGTGCGAACCGTGCCACCGTGCGAGCCGTGCGAACCGTGCCACAACCGTGCGAACCGTGCCACAACCGTGCGAGCCGTGCCACAACCGTGCGTGCTAGCGATGCGTGTTTTGTTGCGAGTCGCTTATCCATTGTGCCACAGTTTGAGCTGGGTTGTGGTTTCCGAGTAGTGTTGCGACTTCTTGTAGGTCTTGTTGAATTGCTGTGCGTTGTTTTTCTAGTTGTTCGGTGTGTTTGAGTAGGTTGTTTGCGTTGAGTTGTGAGTTGATGAGTTCGGGCATGATATTTTTGTCGAGTATGATGTTGACGATGCCGATGCGTTTGATTCCGGTGATGGTTTTTCCGATGGTGAGAGATGGTTGCGAGATGTGGTAGTAGAGTATGGTTGGTACTTTGTGCATGGCGAGTTCTAGTGTTACGGTGCCTGATGCTGCCCACGCTGTGTGCGTATTTTGCATGAGCAAGTGTGTTTTGTTGTGAATGGTGTTGATGTTTGTTGTGCCTATGATGTTGTGGAATTGTTCTGTTGAGATGTTGATTGGTAGTGCGGCGACGACGATGTAGTAGTTGTTGAGTAGTTCGATGCTTTTGAGAATTTCTTTGTAGTTGCTGTCAATCTCTTTTTGTCTGCTTCCGGGGTACCAGCCGAGTATTTTTGTTCCTTTGTTGAGTAGTTGTTTTTGTTCGTTGTTGTGGAACTGTATGTGTTTTGCGAGTTCCGTGCGAGTTTCGGTGTTGTTGTGGCGTGTGTTGTTTGTATCACTGTTACTCGCTGCGGGGTTGCCAGCGTAAGTTGCGTTCACGCCTTCGTTTTGCAGTATTTTTTGTTCGTGTGGGTAGATGCAGAAGACTTTGTTTGCGTATTGTTTGAGGTCGAAAACGCGTCTGTATCCCCAGAGCCATATTTTTGGTGGTATGTAGTAGATTATGGTTGTGTTGTTGATGTGTTTGGTATGTTTTCTGATTCGTTGTGCTAGTCTGAGGTTGAAACCGGGGTAGTCGATGAGTAGAATGATGTTGGGTTTGAAGTTGTCCATGTCTTTGTTTATTTCGTTGAGCATGTAGTAGATATTCGCGACGTTGCGTAGTACTTGCGAGATTCCGACGAGTTCCATCTGTTTGATGTTGAAGATTTGATGTTGTCCTAGTTTTTCGAGTTGTTGTCCGCCGACGCCTCTGAGGTTGATATTTGGGTGTATTTTCAGTAGTTGTGCGATGACTTCGCTTCCGTGCGTATCGCCGCTTTGTTCCCCTGCTACTAGGTACACTTTCATTTGTTTATGCCCCTTTGATGTTGATGATGAGTTGGCTATTTTTTCCGCTGACAGTTACGTCCACGTCGTGTCGGAATAGTATTGTGAGTGTTGCTTGTCCGTATAGGATTCCGAAAGCGGTGAGGTCGACGTAGTTGTTGAGTAGTAGTTGCGGGTTTGTGATGCTGTCTGAGAGGTCGATATTGTTGCTTAGTCTGATGAATAGTTGTCGTCCGACCATGTGTGTGTCGATGGAGATTGGTGCACTCATGGTGTATGTTAGTTTGATGCCGTTGTTTGTTAGTTCCATGTTGGTGTTGACCACGCTGACGGAGGTTCGCATGTTTTTGATGAGTTCGGGAGCGTTGTTGTCGAAGATGAAGAGTGAGTTGCCGGCTTGTTTTATTTGCAGTTGGACCTGTTTGTGTGTATCGATGATGAGTGCGAGGGTGGTTGCGTTGTTGTTGATGCTTCTTAGAGGTGTTACGGCGGCGATGGTGGTGTTTTCCGACATTTGGAGTATGTTGATTGGGTTGTCGATGAATGTAATGTTTCGGAGTTCGAGTCGGTATTTGAGTGCGTTGATGCGTTTGAGGGAGTATTGCGGCATGCCGTCGAGTTTGACTTGCAGTACGCCTGAGGGTAGTAGTGAGACGTGTTTGATACCTGTACCGTGTGTTATTTTTGATGGTGGTAGGAATTGGTGTAGGTTGAGTTCTTGTGGTGTTGGGATTGTGGTGTTGATGAGGTTGGAGTTGTATGTTGGTGGCAGTATTTCTTCGGTTTGGAATCGTCCTATTCCTATGTTTAGCCAGTATCGTCCTTGAGTTATCTCCACGGGTGCACGTTTTGTGTATGTTAGGATAAGTTTGCTTGATGCTGTACGCGGGAGATTTTTTGTTTGTAGTGTGAGGTTGGTGACGATGGCTGTGTTGTAGTTTGGAGCACCGTATATTTTTGGTATGTCTTGGGAGTGGAATAGTAGTTCGATGGTGTGATTTTGTTTATCGTGGTTGTAGATGATGTAGTCGTTTTCGCCTTTGAGGTGTGTTTTGATGAAAACGGCGTTGAGTCCGAGGCTGTAGACTTTGGTGTATGTTTGGTTGTTGTTTGGGAGTAGGTCGTCGCCGTAGTTTAGGTGTGTTGATCCGTTGTAGATGTTGAAGGTTCCGTTGAGAACCCCCCATTCTTTGGCGATTTTGGCAAGTTTTCGTGATCGTCGGTCGGTTGTGAGTATGTAGGGCAGTGTGTTGTTGAGGGGGATGACGGTGTTTGGTGAGCTGGCGTATCGGTATAGGTTGAAGAGTTTTTCCCCTTCGGCTAGTGTTGTTTTGGGTTTGGTTAGTCTTGCGTGGAATGTATCGGTATCGGTGGAGTAGAAGATGCCACCTGCTTGTGCTGCCATGGTGGTGTTGCTCCAAGCGAGTGTGAGCATGAGCATGAGCATGAGCATGGTTGTGAGGGTTATGGTGTTGTGTAGGTTATGGCGTATGTATTTCGGTGAGTTTTTTCGCATCATTGTTCCCTTCAGGTTTGTGGTGTAGCGGTGGTTGGTTGTGGTCATGCTACTGCTACTGTTATTTTTGGGTGAATTTTTTGAGTGCAAGTCCTAGGGATACGTCGAAGATATTGGAGTTGTACCCATCGGGTATGGACATTTTGGGTATGCCTGTGATGGGATCAAACATTTCGACGGGGATGTCCATCTTGTCGTTGACACTATTGACCATATTGATGTCGGTGCTTGCACGTCCTGTGAGTAGAGCTAGTTTAACGTTGGTTTTGTCCCCTTTTTCGCGATTATTGTGCAGTGATATGACTTTGTTGAGGTCTGTGGCGAAAGCGGCAAAGAATTTCTCTTTGATGGCGTCAATATTTTCGACCTCCTCTTCGATGACGTTACTGTTGACCTGTGCCATAATTGCTTCTTCGGGTGTGAGGTCGATTTCGTCACAAAGGGAGTTGGTTAGTATTGAGCCTCCGAAGTTTGTTGTGAGAGTGAGTAGTAGTTTGTGGTTTTGCACAAAAGCGTACGTGGTCGTTTCTTGTCCGATGCATGCGATAACAGTGCTGTGGTTGCCACGCGAGGAGAGGTCGGCACGGCTTTTGATGGTGCTATTGGTGGAGTAGCCTAGTGAGTAGAGGCGTGCGAGAGCCATGGATTCGGGTTCGACGGAGACAACATTTAGGTTTGCGGCGGTAAGTATGGCGATGTTGTTGATGATGGATTCTTTTCGTGCCGAGAAGAGGGTGATTTCTGAGTGTTTTCGATCGTACGGTTCGTTGCTGATGGTGTATTCGTGTATGTATTCGTCCCCTTTGAAGGGTGAGTACTGCCAAATATCCCACAGCAGAGTTTCTTGCAACTCTTTTTTGCTACGTGCGGGTAGGATAACTCGTTTTGCGGCAACATGTTTCCCTTTGATAGAGCCGTAAGCGTCGTCCCCTTGTGCATCCATGCTTTGGATAGCGTTTGTTATGAGGTTTGTTAGGTATTCGAAGTGTCCGTCCTCTTCGTCTATCATGATGTTTATGTCCAAGGGGATGCTAAAAAAGCGGGTGATGGACGCACTACGACGCCCGATGGATATTTCGGTCATTTTGATTGAAGATGTTCCGATATCAAATCCGATAGCTGTTGTTGCCACTAAGTCACCACCCTAAAGTTTGTTTGCTTGTGCGAGTATGGAGTCACATGGAGTCACGTGTTTCCTACGACGATAAGTATTCGTCCATGGAGATAGCGGCACGTGTACCGGCGGCACCAGCTTTGGAGACCAGTGCACCATGGTAGGCGATGTCGCCGGCACCGAAAACGTTGTTCATCGATGTTCGGTAGTTGTCATCCGTTTGCAGTTCGCCATATTTTCCGGGTGCAAGGTTAATTTGTGTAATGTATTCGGGGTCAACTTTGAAGCCGAGTGATGTGATAACGTAGTCGATGTTTTCTTGGATGTATCTGCCTGTGCCTACAGGTGAGCGTCGTCCTGAGTCGTCTTCTTCGCCTAGCTCCATGATTTCGAGTTTGACAGATTGCAGTACGCCGTCGTTGCCTAGGAATTCCACAGGGTTGACGAGTTCGCGGAAGGTAATCCCCTCCTCTTTGATGGAAGCGATCTCTGCTTCAGAGGCTGGTGCTTCATCGAGGGTGCGTCGGTAGTAGATAGACACGGATTTGGCACCGAGGCGAATCAGGGATCGACTAGTGTCCATGGCGGTGTCGCCCGCACCGATAACAGCTGTATCTTTCCCTTTGAATTGTTCTGCAAAGGGGGATGCGATAAGGTCATCGAAAGAGGTAAAAGTATTGTATTTTTCGAGGTGGTCGATGGCAGACAGAACGCCACTGAGCTCTTCACCTTTTGCACGAGATGAGAGGGGTAGGGAGGTGCCGGTGGCGATGAGTACGCCGTCGTAGCTGTTGGCAAGGTTGTCTAGTTGGACATCGACGCCGAGGGTGGTGTTCCCTTGGAACTCAAATCGGTCAAAGCTTTCCAACCGAGCAACTTCGTGGTTTACGGCGTGACGTGGTAGTCGGAATGGTGGTAAGCCGTATTCAAGTAGTCCGCCGAGTTTTTCATGGCGATCGATGAGGTTGACGTTGTACCCTAGCTTGAGTAGTCGGCTGGCGGCACACATGCCGGCAGGACCAGCTCCGACGATGGCGATACGTTTGTTGTTGTTGGGTGCGGTGGTGCTACTGAGAAGGGCTTTTTGTTGTTCGTATTCGGTGATAAACGATTCAACGGCACCGATATTGAGTGGACGAGAGGTTTTCTTTAGGATGCATGAGCCTTCGCAAACTTCATCATGGGGACAAACGCGGGAACATACGGATGCCATGGCTGATGTGCGTCTTAGAACTTCGCTAGCCTTGTCCAAGTCCCCTTCAACGACAGCGGTGAGGAATCCGGGGATATCGTTGGAGAAGGGGCAACCTTTGGTACAGCCGGGGTTTTTGCAGAGTAGGCACCTGCTTGCCTCTAGCTGTGCTTCCTCGAGGGTGAACTCCACAACAGTTGGTGAGTTGGATCTGATTCGGGGCTCCACAGGGGTGCGTTGTCTGTCTGTGCGTTCGATTTTCATCCGTTCTCTCATAGGTAAGAATTCCATAGGTATTAACTCCTCAATGATGTTGCCTTGGGGCAGGGTGGCTTGCGATACCCTCCCCGTTCCCCTAAGGTGCATATTTTTCAAATAATTATTCTGCTTCTATTTTATGGTTATTCGGCATGTTAGTCCAAGTATTTTAACGAATTAGCTAATTTTTTACGACAGCGGTAGTTGAGACCTTCGTATTGGCAGAGGATCGAGGCGGACTCAAAGTTGGCAACAGTTTGGTTGTAGGCTGGTAGCCACAGGAGGGATAGGTTAAGTTTGTGTAGTGTGCCGTAGTTGGACTTAGACTCTGTTGCAAGGAGGTACTCCTTTACGCCGTCGTGGTTGAAGTCGGATACAGCGAGGATGCTGATGTTGGTTTCGCGACCCTTGTAGGTAAACGAGAGGGTGTCTTTTGTGGGTGTTGTGGCGGCGATATTGCGGGTATTGTCGGGGGAGGTGAAGTTGATGAGCCCGCGGATGTGGTATGTAAACAGGGTTTCGTTGCTGTTGGCATCATCCATGAGAGTGCGACGCTCAGCAACTGTGAGGGGGGGGATGATGCTTACGGGGATGAAGTGGAGTGCCTCGAGGGTGAACTGTGGGAAGATGGGGATACTGCCCTGCTGACCAAGGGTTGCCGCACCAAGTGCTTTGCAGATGCGGGCGTACTGGTAGTATGTGTTGAGGTTGGCACGGGATCTTGGGCGGAACCCCTCCTGAGTGCTCATCAAAAAGCCTTCACAGGTGGACACTTCGCGATTGCTGTTGTCTACAATGGAGGTTAGCTGTAGTGGTGGGATGGGGGTGCTGTCAACCTCGAGCAAGGTACTGCTCAAATACTGCGACGCAAGGCGAGGGGCAAGGCAACCGCCAGCATATTTTCCGATGAGAATGCTCCTGTCGGGTGAAGAGTTTTCAGGGGTGGGCGTTGGCGTATTTCTCACACCTGCCACAGGTTGCGGAGTTCGTGGCACTGGGGGGGATAGACGTACATCGATTTGAAGGTACACCGGACACTTGTAGGTGTTGCTAATGATGAACACGGGGCTACTAGTTGCAGAGCTGGTGACGTTAGTGCCTGCTTGGGGCAGTGTTTTCAGGGGTGTTGGCGATGGCGTCGCACCAAGGAGCATGTTGCTAGCAAGGAGCATTAAGGCGACGATGCAGATGCGGTATGCTATGTTGGGCAAAAGCGATAAATGTTGGGTGCGTAAATATAGACGGTGCATAATACACCATTCTACAAAATACAACGCAAGATGTAAACACAGTTTTTACTTTACTTAAATTTACGTGAAAGGTATAATACAAGGCTAGGACCTTGTTTCATGAGAAAGAAATGGTACTGTGACGTGAGGTAGGTGTCGATTAATTTAGAACGAATTGGCTCAATTTAACACAAAATATAATACAAACAAGCACAAAATATAATACAAGCAAGGTAGCGGTGTAAGCTATGAATAAGGGAACGAACAAGAGATCCGCAAATGGGGGTGGAAAGAGTCGGGGCAATACGCGGGGCAATACGCGGGGAGCGGTTTCGAAGGGATCGGTTTCTCGGGAAGCCCTAATGCGGGACGTATCAGTGGGGAGGGCGTTGATGGTGCTTGGCGTGCCGTCGGTGCTGGCCATGGTTGTGGAAGGTGCAAACATGGCCGTTGACAAGTTTTACCTCGGCAAACTTGGTTCCATCGAGGTTGCTGCTTCCAACCTTTTCAGCATCGTGTTTATGCTTGGGTTTGGTTTGGTGAGCGTGTTTATGTTTGGGTCTTCGTCCTACTTCACGTATGTTCTTGGCATCAACAAAACACGAGCTAGTTCGGTACGTTTCAATGGTATCGTTTTCATGGTTGCTGTTGGTATCATCTATTCCTTGCTGGCGTTTGCTTTGTTCGAGCCGTGGGTTGCCCTTTTCACCCCCGATGCTGCTCTCTACAATGCGACTCGGTCTTACACTTACGCGATGCTTGCTGGTTTGCCTGTGATCTATCTGTTTATCGGTATGAGTATGTTTGTGAAGGGTGAGGGTGCTGTTAATGTTGTAACATTTTCCCTTGTTGCGTCGGTGTTGTTGAACACAGTTCTTACTCCGATTATGATGTTTGTGTTCGGTTGGGGGATTGTTGGTGCTGCTTTGGGGACAGTTTCCTCCCATTTGATAGCCATATTTGGTATGGTTGCTTTTTATGTATTTGGTGGTTCCATGGTTCGGTTTCGGTCACGTATTTCGTGGAATCGGAAGTTTATTAGGGAGTCGTTTCGTCGTGGTTTTCCTGAGTTTTCTGGTGGCATGCTCGAGGGCGTTGTGATGGGTATCGGTTTGGCGTTTGCGGCGATTTATGGTGATGATATTATTGCGTCTTACGGTCTTTTTTTATCGATTACGATGCTTCCCATGTTTATAGTTTGGGGTTTTTCCCATGCTGTTCGTATTCTTCTGAGTTACAACCTTGGTACGAGGAATTTTGTTAGGGTTCGGTCGACTATTCGGTTTGCGACTATTTCAAGCGGTTTTATTGGTTTGTGTATATTTACTATGTTTATGGTGTTTCCTTATCAGATTGTTGAGTTTTTCATTAGGGATTCAGAGGTTGTGGATATTGTTGGTCGTTCATTGCGAATAGCGTCTCCCATCTTTCTTTTTATGGGTTTCATTGATTTGTATATTAATTATTTAGTTGCTTTGGGTCGTGGAGTTTTGGGTGGTAGTATCCAGATGGTGAAGATAGTTGTTCAGGTACCGCTGCTGTTTCTTGCTTTGGAGTTTGGGTCGCCGATAGTAATCATACTTGTGATGCCTGTTGCGGAGACAGTGTTTATACTTTTGGGTCTTGTGATGATGCTTTCAGAGAAGACATTTTTACGATATTTATTTGGCAAGTAGGTAGGAAGTAGCAATAAAGTAGGGGGTAGCAGCTCAGGGAGTAGCAGCTCAGATGGCAACAGAAATGGCAACAGAAACAAAAGGCGTACAACAACTGAAACGCAAAGCGTGTGTGGTAGCATACGATGGGGATCGAGCCATATTCAACGGATGGCAAACCCAATCCATACATCAAAGTCCAAGAACAACTGTTGCCGATACCATCACCAACGCACTCAACACTATCTACAAAGGGAACATTAAAATTATGGGGTCGGGACGGACAGATGCTGGAGTACATGCTCTCGGACAGGTGTTCCACTTCGACCCCGTAAACTACAATATCCATGCAGAAGCACTCACAAAAGCTCTAAACACAAAACTGCCACCAACCATCCGAATACTCAAAACCGTGGACGTGGATGACAACTTTCACGCATCAAGGAGTGCAACCTCAAAAACATACAAATATCGACTGGTAAACTCTCAATCATACAACGATGCCTCACCCTTTAACTACCGATACGCATGGCACTACCCACTCAAAACAATGCTACCAAAAAGGTACTTGAACGAAGGACAACACCATGACGAACAGTACTTGGTGCTCAACAGACTCAACAAAATACTGGCACTCTACCAAGGGGAAAAAGACTACGCGTCGTTCTGTGCCTCGAGGAGCCTCAAAGGGGACAATACCTACCGCACAATAATCAGTGCACGTGCCTCTTTAGTGAAAACTAGTTATGACGATGGTGGCTGTGGCTGTGGCTGTGGCTGTGGCTGTGGCGTTGATGGTGGCTGTGGCACGAACGGACACACCGCAAACGGATACACCGCAAACGGATACACCATAGACATATTCATTACAGGGGATGGATTTATGCATAGAATGGTGCGTTCCATGGTGGGGCTAGCAGTGGTCAACATGAGGGACTACCAAACAGATGATCAGCTAAAGGCACGAATGGACGAGGTATTTAGTCAGCGAAATAGGGCGAAAGCAGGGTATGGGGCACCGCCGAACGGCTTGTACCTGCACAGTGTGAACTACGACAACAATCCAGAAATGGGATAGACGGTGGGTGCACACATTGCACGCAACCACGCACACGCACACGCAAGGCGGTGCACACGCACACGCACACACGCAAGGCGGTGCACACGCACACGCACACGCACACGCAACCTAAATAGTGTACGTCTCACCATGCTCATCAATCAGGCTAAGCTTAGGTGATGGCTTGCTATCGTCCTCCTTCTCAAACTGCTGGGGTGGCTGAAGCTGACTGCCCTTGCATACGGCACCGGTGAGGGTGTAAGCTGTTTGCGATGCGTCGAGGTGCTGCAAAATATTACTTTCAATCATGGCAAACATCCCTAGAAGCGAAGACAGCATTACCGGATTGAGTTGGTATTCCAGTAGTTTCCAGTAGTTGACGATGGTGCTTTTGGGCAGAAACTTGTCTTTTTCGTCGAGCGAATCGTAGCACAGGTCGAGGTCGTTAAGGTGTTGGTCGTACGCTGTTGTGAGTGCTTGGTGCAGGTATTTCTTAACCTCCACAGGGGTATTTTTGGTGACGAGGAGCAGTCCAAAAACTGATGAGTGTCCTGTGAGGAGGTTCCATAGCTCAGAGATATCGTAGGTGTAGGGTGCTCGATCGTTGTGGTAGCGTGCCAAGGCACTGTCGCCGATGAGTAGCTGTGCAACGCTGCTGTTACGATTCTCCACATTGGTGGTGTAGTTTGGTTGTATCCCTATGAATTTTTTGATGATGAGTTTGAGTAGTAGGGAGCTGGTTGCGGATTCTCCGGTAAGGTAAATACTTTTATCGTGTAGGAATTCGATGGGCTCTTGGCTGAAAAGAGTGACAGACTCAACTTTTTGGTAGGAACCGATGCAGAAGGGTAGTATGTCGTATCTTTCTGGGGAGTTCAGGTAAGTAACAGCACTGGCAAAGGCACATGAGATTTCGCCATTATCGAGCATGCTGTTGAGTTTTTGTGGGGTTCCCTTTACAAACTCTAATCGGGGGTTGTCTTTGAGATAGTAGTATAGCGGGAAGATGTTGATATATTCCATGGATCCGATGGTTATTTTGGTGTTAGGCTCGGTGGTGTTAGGCTCGGTACTATTAACTGAATGTGTCATGTGCCCCTCAGCTGAAATCATTTTGTTACCCCGAAACTAGTATAAAGAAACTTTATTTATTAATCAAACCAAAATTTAGTTTTGATGCAGATTTGGCTTGCTACAGATTTGGCTTATTTTAGGGTAATAGGTTCGGGTGGAACCTTCATGATAATGAGTCCTTTGTTGTTGTTGTCGTTTCGTCCGGGGTATGCGTACCCTTTTTGTAGGCTTAGGTCTAGTGGTAGGCACTGTTCCCCTTTGACGTTGTAGGTTTTTAGGTCGCCAAGTAGGAGTTTTTCATCGAGCATGCGTAAGTTGACTGTTGTGACCTTGGTGCCTGCAATGATGACCATGGTATTGCGTTGGGATGTGATTGTGCATGTGAGGCTAATGTTTTGTCCTTCGGCGATGCATGTTGTTAGTCCGAGTTCGTTTCTGTTGCTGAGGTATGCTGACATTAGGTCGGTGTTGAGGAATAGAGCGAAGGTTACGGGTGCACTGGCGTTGATTTTAAACTGGTAGTTCCCTACAATATTGGGTTCAGGGCTTGCTTGCCATACTTCTGATCGGTTGAGGGTGAGGTTGGTGTTGACGAGGGTGTTGTTGTTGATATCTTGATCGATGAGTTTGTAGAGTTTGTCGCGTGGCACTTTGCACACCATGTTGTGGTAAGTTTGTCCGTTGTAGACTAGGTAGTTGGGCACACCTAGGGATGTGAGGACTGAGGCGGTCAAAACGGTGAGATCTTTATCGCTGCCTTGACCGGTGCGTATTGTTCCTGAGGGGAACTTGATGATGCGTTCCTGCGTATTATTGTACGTTATTTCGTTGTGCAGAAGTTTAAATGTTTCGAACGTGAGACAGGTATTGTCCATGAGTTGGCAGGTGGATTGCACTCTTTGTGCGATGGTGTCGACCATGGGGTCGTTGTAGCTGATGGTGTTGAGTAGGGGTGTGAGCATGTTGTTGTTGATGTCGTAGTACTGGCTAATTTTCCCTGTGGTGAGGTCGATATTTTTGCGTGTGAAGTCTGAAGGTATGAGGAATAGCATACCGATGACTAAAAATATTAGCAGTACGACGATACTGGTTAAAAGTTTTAGCATAAAAATATCTCCTTACTTATCTTGTCCATGGCTTGTACGCTGTGGCTTGTACGCTGTGGAGCTGTTGTCTACCTGCTACTTGCTAGTCATCACGTATGCACCGTTCCAGTCGTCGGGTGGCATATTCCCTTGCAAGAAGTATTTGCATCGGCTGATGAATATCCCTGAGGGGTAGTCGTTGTGGGTGCGGTAGAGGTGGATGAATATCTTAGACGCCCCAACAAAGTCTCGATTCATGTAGAGGTGAAGGGCTTGTTGGTAGAGGCGTATGAGTTCGTCGTAATTGTTGTTCGTGTTGCTGTTCGTGTTGCTGTTCGTGTTGCTGTTCGTGTTGTTGTTCGTGTTGCTGTGTGCAAGAACCTCGTAGATGGATGTGGGCTCGGTGCGTCCTTTGACAACTATCTTGTCCAGCATGCGAATATGAAAGGCTGATGGGTTAGACAGCTTGTTGTAGGTGTTGTCGGAGATGAGGATGTTGCATTGGTAGAACTTGGTAATGCTTTCGAGGCGTGCAGCGAGATTGACGCCGTCACCCATGGCTGTGTAAACAAATCGGAAGTCGCTACCGATATTGCCGATAATGCATTCGTCGGTGTTGATGCCGATACCGATGCCGATGTGGGGTGTTCCGTTGGCTTCAAACTCCTTGTTGAGCTCGTCAAGTGCACTCATAATATTCAGTGCGGAGATAACGGCTTTGTCGCCATGGTTCTCAATATCGAGGGGAGCGTTGTACAGTGCCATGATGGCGTCGCCGATGTATTTGTCCAGCAGACCTTCATTATTCACAATCTCGTGGGTAAAGCGGTTAAAGATGTGGTTGATGACCTTAACAAGACCTTCAGGGGTGGAACGCTCAGAGATGGAGGTGAACCCGCGAATATCCAAAAACAGAATACTAATCTCCTTGGACACACCTCCAAGCTTCAGCTTACTAGGGTTCTTCAAAATATCGGAAACAACTTCGGTGGAAACATAAGTCTCAAAGGTTTTACGCAGGTTGGAAGACTTTATCTCCGTGATGAGAATATTCAAAAACTCCTTAAACAATGCGAAAGAAATAACACCAACGTAAGCATAAAAGGCGTAAACAAGGTAGAGGTTGGTGAAAAACAGAAGGTTGCTAATGAGGGCAACACCCAGAATCACCACGAAATACATGGCAACACGACGACCAGTTTGGCGGATAAAACTAGCAAGGTACGCAAAAAATATGGCAAGGGTAATAAGAAGACTAGTGAAGTAGGGTTTCGTCACCAAAATAGTGTTGTCTAGGAGGTTGGACAGCATGGAGTAATGAACGTACAAACCGGGATAGATCTTGGAGATGGGGGTGGGACGAATATCGTAGCTACCAAGATCGGTCACACCCATAACAACATACTTACCCCTGAAAAACGACGGACTGATGGCACCCGTATAAATATCGTATGCGGAGACTTTCTGAACGTCCTCCTTGTTGTAAAAATTCACCAGTATGGAGTTGGCATCGGTAAGAGAGGTGTTGCCCAACTCAAACTTCTTAACACCGCGTTCATTCAAAATAATGTGCTCAAGCTGATTCTGACCGTAACGAACAGATTGGATGGCAAGGGGGGCAAGGAGGTACTCCTCGTAAACAAGGGCGGTGGCGTATCGACGATAGATGCCGTCGCTGTCGAGAAGGATGGTGAAATAACCGCAGGTCATGGCTGAGTTGAGAAAGCGACTAAGACTCAGCTGGCTGTTGGTAATGAGGGTGATGTTGGTGGTTTCAGACTCCAAGTCGATATTACTGTACGCACAACTTAGCAGAGACGATATCTGATCGCTGGAAACAGTACTGGTAGTGTTGTCGTTGAGGAGGATGTAACCCAAAATAACGTTGTTGGCATCAATCATCTTGTTGGCGAGGTAGGCGTCGGACGCCTCATTGCTCGGCTCGGAGAAAAGTATATCCATGGCAACGGAGTTCGCTTCGCTCATGTTGCTCAGTAGGTCGCCAATAATTCGCCTGTCCCATGGCCAACGACCAACTTGGCTCACAGCATGCTCGTCTATCTCAACGGCAACAACGTTGGGGTTAGGCAAAAACTCGATACCAAGCAGGTTGCGTAGGGTGAAACGAAAATCTGCCTCACGGAGCATGGGGGATTGAATAAAGGATACTTGAACACTAGGTAGCCACACAAAAAAGCTGACTAAGGCGATAAGGAGAGCTTCGCGGTAGCGGTATTTTTTCAAAGTCTTCTCGGAGGGGAACTTGAGCCTAAACCTTTTCATTAAAATATACCTATTTAAATAGTCTACAACCAACAGAATATGAAATATATGCAGGGAGGGGGGATCTGTCTAGTCGATAATAAAAAATACGGAGCCATCACTAAGCATGCCGAACCTGCGATTGGCAGAGAGAATCAGGAGTGCACTGTATTCGCTAACAACAAAGTCGGAGTTGTTGCGTATTGCAGAAGCCTTGATACGCAGTGGGCGACGATAGCGATTATCATTGCCAACAAAAGAGTTGCCTTGAGTCTGGAAGGTGTAGTATCGCCCCTGATTAAGGATAGTGGAGTTGAGTGCAAGGGGGGTAAAAACAACATCACCATCGGTTGTAACAACGCGAGGCAAGATGGAGATGGAGGCATTCAAACCGCGTGCATCGATAACAATGGCATCGTAGGTGGAGACGCTAACCGTTTGTGAAATAGAGTAACGCGTATCACCCTTGTAGGCAGGAAGAAGATTGAAAATACCTTGAGATATTTCAGCACTGCTCAGTAGTTGTGTGGCGATTTTGGCGTAACTAGTAGACAGGCAAATGTCTGCTACCGTGAAGTTGTGACTAATGCCCGAGCCGTAGGGGGTATGGCAAAGGATGGGGTTCCCAAGGAGCCTGTGGGGGGGCACATCCAAAAGCTTGACACCCTTCTCCACCGTGAGGGAACCCGCAATGGTAATACCCTTGAGGGAGGAATAAAGCTGATCCTGGGCGTTGGATTTGGCTTGGTAGTAGGAGCTCCCGAGGGGGATACTGTAAGGGGCATGACCGATGGCCACAATATTGCCGCCGTAGTAGAGGTCGGACACGTTGAGGGATGCCTTGGGGGGGGTGGCAAAAGGGGTAACAATGTGGCTTGTGGTAATATCCACGGTGTTGGCAAGGGCGGGGGCAGGGGTCGCAACAATGCTCGCAACAACAATGCTCGCAACAACAAGGGTTGCGATAACAATGCTCGCTACAATGCTCGCAACAATGGGGCGACCGACTACGGAAATCAGCCTCAAACCACCGAAATACTGCTTGCTCATTGTAGCAACTCCTTTGAAAAGTATCATGCCCACCCCCTTTTTGTAGTTAGCAGAAATATGCGTGCACCTAGATGCGTGCACCGTCGGCGTGTTCCTCTACCTCAGAATGCTTCTTGTTGGTTTTATCCACAATTTTCGATCCATACTTCTTGGAGAAGTGGTAAATCACACCGCAAGAAACAGCAATGGACGAGTATGTACCGATGGCAACGCCGATGGTGATACCGGCGGAAAAACCTCGTAATGCGGGTCCACCAAGGATGAGTATGACACCCGATGCCATGAGGGTTGTGAAGGAGGTGAGGATGGTACGGTTGAGGGTGCTGTTGATGGCGTCGTTCATGACAGCTTTGACGTCCATGGGTGTGTCGGAGTCGAGGTTTTCGGTGGTAAACTTTACCTTCATCTCTCGAACTCTGTCCAAAATAATAATCGTGTCGTTGAGGGAGTAGCCGACGACGGTGAGAACAGCAGCAACAACGGTGAGATTTATCTCCAAGGATGAGAGGGAGTAGAATCCCATGAGAATAACAATATCGTGGGCGAGGGTAACGATGGCACCGAAAGCGTAGAGAACTTCAAACCGTATGGTAACGTAGATGAGGATACCGAGTAGGGCGTAAAGGGTTGCGAGTAGTGCCTGCTTTTTCAGGGCATCGCCAACACGAGGTCCCACTTGACTGCTTTGTAGGAGTTCATAGTTGTCGCCACCGATGGATGAGTGAAGTGCATCGGATACTTGTGACTTGGTGATGTTGAGGGGTTGATCCAGTGTGGGGATGCGGATGATAAGTTCCTCTTTGTTGCCACCAGCAGACTGAAGGGTCACGCTATTGTACCCTTTGTCGTTGAGTTCAGAGCGGATTTGGTTGAGATCGAGGGTGGTGTTTTCCGCACGAATATGGACAAGTGTGCCTCCAGCGAAATCTATGCCGTAGTCGAACCCTTTAACAGCGATTAGACCTGCTGAGCCTATTAGTAGTATTGCCGATAGGATGTAGAATTTTTTTATGTGACCGAGGAAATCGATATGCGTTCCCGGTTTAATCAGTTGAAACATATTGCTCCCCTTGCTTAAATATACAGCTTGCTTATGGTTGTTTTACGTTTTATTACGGAATGGATAATGGTTTTGGTAATAAAGATGGAGGTAAACATGGACGCGATAATTCCAAGGGACAGCGTAACCGCAAACCCCTGAACAGGACCTGTGCCGAAACTAAACAGCACCAATGCCGCAATGAGGGTGGTAACGTTGGCATCAAAAATGGACGAAAAGGCTTTGGCGTAACCCAAATCGATCGCCTCTTCGGGGGGGGTGCCAAGGCGAAGCTCCTCCCGTATTCGCTCAAATATCAACACGTTCGCATCAACAGCCATACCGAGGGTCAGAATCAAACCAGCAATACCCGGGAGGGTAAGGGCAGCACCGATTACCGACAGGGCTCCCATAACCAACACGAAATTGAGAATGAGGGCGATGTTGGCAACAATACCGAACAAACGGTAGTAGACTAACACAAAAAGCATGACCAAGGCTGTACCAACAATAATAGCACGTATACCCATGCGGATGGAGTCCTCACCGAGGGAGGCACCGATGGTCGTATCCTGCTCGATAACAACTTTCGTGGGAAGGGCACCGCTACGCAACACAATGGCAAGATCGTGAGCCTCTGTGTAGTTCATGGCACCGCTAATCTGAGCGTTACCACCGTAAATGGGTTCGTTGATGTTTGGGGTGGAGAAAACCTTGTCGTCCAAAGTAATAGCGAGCACGCCACCTGTGTTTTGCGAGGTTACTTCGCCGAATATCTTCGCACCAGTGCTGTCAAAGGTGAGACTAACAGCAGGTTCGTTGTTGGAACGAGAAACAGTGGTGGAGGCATCAAGGAGGTTGCTACCGGTGAGGAGTGGTGTGCCGCTCACAACAAAGGGGATAGAGCCGGTAACCTTGCCTGTGGAGGGATCAACAATATCCTCGTACATGATTATCTCGTCGCCACTTGGACGGAAGTTAGGATTGCGTTGAGCAGCCTGAGAAGCACTCTGGTTGACAAGACGGAACGCAAGGAACGCGGTTCTACCGATGAGCTCAACAGCACGCTCAGGGTTGTCTATGCCGGGAAGCTCAACAACAATCTCGTCAACACCTTGCTTTTGGATAACAGGTTCGTTGACGCCGAAAGCATCAACACGGTTGCGGATAACAACGATGGATTGCTCCACAGCGAAACGTTTGCTGTTGCTGGTGTAGTTATCGGTGAAGGTGTAGGTTAGTTGGCGTGGCGTGGAGACTGGGGGGTTGAGTATCCCACGGTAGTTGCGGGTAACGTAGTCTTCAAGCTTGTCGCCAGGTCGACCGGTGAGGCGGATAACAACAGAGTCGATACTGCCACCAGGTTGAATGCGTGAGTAGGAGATACGTTCGTTGCGTAAGTCGCGTTGGAGCTGTTGGATGAGGTTGTCGCGGGCACTTTCCACACTTTTGTCGAGATCAACGGAGAGGATAAGTTGGATACCCCCTTGGAGGTCGAGTCCAAGCTTTATTTTTTCGCTCAGGGGGTACATGAGGTAAAGAGCGGTGGAGATAATCGCGACGATGACCACCCATCGTTGTAATAATTTCATAATATGGAGCTCCTTAGTTTTTTGTATCATTCGTTTGCAGGTGCTGACCCGTTTGCAGGTGCTGACCCGCCTTCGAGGGGTTGTGTTCAATATACACCGATGATTCTTTATATAATATATCAATCAAACATTTATGTAAATATTTGAAGGGTATGCTACACAAATACCATTTGCCATTACGGCACAGGTGTCTCGGCACAGGTGCCACACCATCAGAAAAGACGCAGTTGCAAGGGGCGTACAGTTCTGATGGGTGTGGCAGGGTTGCCTAAACGAAGCGATGGATTAGTGTGCCAAAAGCCTACTTGTCGCTGTCGTTGCTGTCATTGCTGTCGTTAGAGTTGTCGCTACTGTTGTCGCTATCACTGCCCGAATCCCCTTTCTTCTTGGAATTCTTTTTCTTGGCAGGAGCTTCCTTAGCAGGAGCGGGAGCAGTAGGGGCAACTTTGCCACTAACACCCTTACGTGCAAGCTTAACATTTATCTTGGGGGCGATTTCAACAATAAGATTGCCGTCGTCAAGAACGGTAATAATTTTGCCGTGAATACCGGAGATAGTGAGGATTTCGTCGCCAGCTGACAGGGCATTGAGCATGTCACGTTGGAGTTTGTTCTTCTTGGAGTTTGGTCGGATAATGAGGAAGTAAAATACCAAGACGATAAGTATAAGTGGCATAAATGACACTAATGGGGATGTTGCTGCCGTTGGTTCGGCTGCGTAGGCTACAGATGTGAAAAGCATAAGATAGTCTCCTTGAAATAGTTATTAGTTTGTGTAAATATTTTGTATTTTTCGCAAAAATTGGGGGTAACTATCCGACAAAATAGCGGTGCGAGCTTGGCGTACCAGCTCCATATAATAGTATATGTTATGGATAGATGCAAGTTTACTGTACAAACGTTCATTACTTTTTAAAAGATGACGAATGTATCCGCGAGAAAATGTTTTGCAGGTGTAGCAATCGCACTGAGAATCAACAGCGTCATCGCTATGAATAAACTCTTCGCGACCGATATTCAACTTGCCAGACCAGGTGAAAAGCTGACCGTTGCGAGCGTTGCGAGTGGGCATGACACAGTCGAACATGTCAACACCCTCGCCGATGAGGATCGCAATGTCCAGAGGAGTCCCTACACCCATCATGTACCGCGGTTTGTGCTGTGGCAAGGCGTTGGCAACAAGGGAACCGATGGAGTACATAACATCCTTGGGCTCGCCAACAGCAAGACCGCCGATGGCATAACCAGGAAGATCAAGATCAACAGACGCAGAAACACTCTGCAAACGCAAGTCCTCGTAGGTGCCACCCTGTACGATGCCAAACAGAGCTTGGTGGGGTTGCAGATTAACGGAAGCACAGCGATGAAGCCACTCTGTGGTGCGATTGAGGGCAGCGGAGGCGGTAAGCTTGTCGGAGGGGTTGCTGACACATTGGTCAAACGCCATGACGATGTCGGCACCGATGTTGCGTTGAATACCCATGACGCTCTCAGGGGTAAAGCGGATGGAGTGACCGTCAATATGGGAACGGAACGTAACGCCGTCGTTGTCGATTTTGTTGAGGTCGGCAAGGGAGAATACCTGAAAACCGCCGGAATCGGTGAGGGTAGGTTTGTTCCAAGCATTAAACTTGGCAAGACCGCCGAAATGGCGAACAGTTTCGTCACCAGGGCGTAAGTGAAGGTGGTAGGTGTTGCCGAGGATAATCTCAGCACCGCAATCGTTCAGGTCTTGGGGGGAGAGGGACTTCACACTGCCAACGGTGCCAACGGGCATAAATATGGGGGTATGAATAGTGCCGTGGTGGGTCTCCAGTACGCCTGCACGTGCGTGAGTAGTTTTGTCTGTGTGAGTCAGGCTAAATTTTGCCATACCAAGGAAAGCTCCTGAAAATATGTTGCCGTGCCCGCAAAAGTAGGGGCGACACAACGAAACTAGCAACACAATGGGGGTAGTGAAGAGGTATCGAAGTGTATCGCCACCGTACTGATGGGGTACAAACGAAGAAGCCCTAGTACCTAGAACGACTCTTGTACTGCAACTTTTGTTGCTTGCGTTGTGCTTTTAGTTTCTGCTTACGGCGTACTTCCGTAGGCTTTTCGTAAAATGCATGACGCTTAAGTTCACGTATTAGCCCTTCACGCTCGATCTTCTTTTTCAAGACGCGAATAGCTTGTTCAACGTTGTTGTTGTCCACGCGGACAATAGCATTGACAGCCAAAACAATCACCACCTTTTTTAAAATTTTAGATGACCTAGGTTACCCTAGGAGCATGTTTTTCGAGTGTGTTAACACTGTCAGACACTTATTATTGCACATATTTGATCATACGTCAAGGGGGGAGTTGGGGGTGGCGAGGGTTGAGTGTGTTCAGCGTGCTCAGCATGTTGCCCACGATGCCACGATGCCCGTGACCCCCGTGACCCCCGTGACCCCTACCCCTTGGTGGTGAGGGAGCCGTGGCAGTTCTTGTATTTCTTACCGCTACCGCATGGGCATGGTTGGTTTCGCCCGATCTTCTGACCGGTGTTGCGAATTGTTACCCCTTTCGGCTTTTCGGGTTGATTGCCACTGCTACTGCTACTGCCACTGCTACTGTTACCATTGGTGTTTGGGTTTCCGCCGGCGGATGGTGCTAGTAGTGAGCCGTGGGATTGGTGTGTAGCTTTGGCGTTGGCTGCTTTGAGGGTGTTGCTATTTTGTGGTGGTGTTCCTTGTGTTAGTCGTACACTAAGGAGTAGGCGTAGGTATTCGCTTTCGATGGATTGCAGGAGTTCGACAAACATGCCGTACGCCTCTTTTTTGTATTCGATGAGTGGATCTTTTTGTCCGTAGCCACGCAGTGAGACGCTGTCGCGTAGGTGAGCCATGCTTTGTAGGTGGGTTATCCATTTGGTATCGATGCAACGGAGCATAATATCCTTGCCAACTTCGAGGTAGAGGCTTCCCATCATGGATTTTTGTGACAGTATCTGTTTTTCGACGATTTTGATGATATCTGAGGCTAGTGTGGCACCGTTTGACAGGTTGAGGTTGTCGTCGGCGTCGGCGTCGGTGTTTAGGTTGTTGCCATTTTCGTCCACCTGTATGCCGAATTGTAAGAGTAGTTGTTCCCTCAGCCAGTCTTTGTTGTGGTAGTTGGGTGTGCCTTGTGTTGTGTATTCTTGTACGATGGTGTCGACAACGTTGTTGAGGAATTCTGTTGTAACTTCGTTGATGTAGTCGACGCTATTGCTGTTGATGGCTTCTTTACGCATGGCGTAGATAACGTGTCGTTGTTCGTTATTGATGTTGTCGTATTCGAGTAGGTGTTTGCGGATTTCGAAGTTGTGAGCTTCAACTTTCTTTTGTGAGGATTGAATGGATCGTGAGATTAGTTTATTTTGGATAGGTTCGTCGTCTGGGATGCGTAGAGTGTTCATGAGTGATTTCACTTTGTCGCCGTTGAATATCCTCATGAGTGTGTCTTCCATGGAGATGTAGAA
This sequence comes from uncultured Deferribacteraceae bacterium, assembly GCA_947313855.1. Classification (GTDB taxonomy): domain Bacteria; phylum Chrysiogenota; class Deferribacteres; order CAMZNJ01; family CAMZNJ01; genus CAMZNJ01. Next base: position 39,166 of record CAMZNS010000001.1, on the reverse strand, counting down.
GCGTGATGAGCCGGGGTCTCCTTGTCGGCCGGCACGACCGCGGAGTTGGTTGTCGATGCGTCGTGATTCGTGTCGTTCTGTTCCGATGATGTGGAGTCCGCCGATTGCGGCAACGCCGTCGCCAAGTTTAATATCGGTACCACGTCCTGCCATGTTTGTGGCGATGGTGAGAGCTCCGAGTTGTCCTGCACTTTCGATAATGTGTGCTTCTTGGGTGTGGTGTTTGGCGTTCAGAACTTTGTGTGCTATGCTGTGTTTTTTGAGTAGGGAGCTGATGAATTCTGATGTTTCGATGGATACGGTTCCGATTAGTATTGGTCGACCCTGTTCGTGGATATGGACAATATCTTTGATGATGGCGTTGAATTTGGCTGTTTGAGTTTTGTAGATGACGTCAACATCGTCTGTGCGTGTAACGGGTACGTTTGTGGGTATTGAGATAACGCCCAGCTTGTAGATTTGTTGGAATTCTTCTGCTTCGGTGAGTGCTGTACCGGTCATTCCGGCGAGTTTGTCGTACATGCGGAAGTAGTTTTGGAAGGTGATGGAGGCGAGGGTTTGGTTTTCGCTTTCGATGATTATCCCCTCTTTGGCTTCGATGGCTTGGTGGAGACCTTCGCCGTATCGTCTACCGGGCATCATCCTGCCTGTGAATTCGTCGACAATGACTATTTTGTTGTCGTCGATAACGTAGTCAACGTCGAGTTTGTAGGCACCGTGAGCACGTAGTGCGTTGCTAATGTAGTGTATTTTGTCCACATTTGAGGTGTGGTAGAGGTTGTCGACGCCGAGCTGTTTTTGAGCTTCATCGATACCTGCGTCTAGTAGTTTGATTGTTTTGGTTTTTTCGATGACTTCGTAATGGGTGTCGCGAATGAGGTTTTTAGCGATATCGTTTGCCATGATAAACCCTTCGGAATCCGATGGTGCAGTACCGCTGATAATCAGAGGTGTGCGGGCTTCGTCTATCAGGATTGAGTCAACTTCATCAACAATGGCGAAGTTGTGTCCCCGTTGGAGGTATTCTTCGGTGGAGTGTTTCATGTTGTCGCGTAGGTAGTCGAAGCCGAATTCGTTGTTGGTGCCGTAAGTGATATCGGCGGCGTAAGCTTGTGTGCGAGTTGCTTCGACGGCTGTGGTGGTGTGTTTGTTGTTGGTGTCGGATTCGAGTATGTAGGAGGTGTTGTTGCTCTGGACAATGCCGACGCTCATGCCGAGGAATTTGTAGATGGGGCCCATCCAAGTGGCGTCACGTCGTGCAAGGTAGTCGTTCACCGTAACAAGGTGTGCCCCTTTGCCTGTGAGGCTATTGAGGTACAGGGCGAGGGATGCGACGAGGGTTTTCCCTTCACCGGTTTTCATTTCAGCGATGTTGCCTTTGTTGAGGAAGTAGCCGCCGACAACCTGAACGTCGTAGTGACGCATTCCGATGGTGCGAACAGAGGCTTCGCGAACAACGGCAAACGCTTCAGGCATAATGTTGTTAAGTTTTTCGCCATCGGCAAGACGTTGTTGAAATTCCACGGTTTTCGCGGCAAGTTCGTCGTCGGATAGCTCTCGGATGGATGCTTCGAAGGAGTTGACCTTGTCAACAATGGGGTTGGCAGTTTTTAGGATACGATCCTGGTACGATTTAAAAAGAACCTTCGTAAATATGGCAATCATGGCTGTATTCCCCTTGAAAAATAAAGAAACATTAGGATGTTTTTAGTTCATTCAGTACGTAGATGCGACGAAAGGTATGCAAACAGTACTTACAAACAGTCATAATAACACACACCGCAAGGTAATGGAATAGCTAGCAACAAAAATATGAAACATAATACAAATTTCTGTAATTTAACGGTGTCAGGAAATAATTAACTTGAAAAACATATTATTACCTTGTAAAATGTACATGAGTGAAACGCTAAAAAGGGGACAACACATGAGTAACTACTTTAACAACTTCTCGAAAGACAAACTAAAAGGGGAATCATCCACAAAAGAAGTGCCAATGAGCGTCTCAAGCCTTGTTGCCACATGCTTCCTGCACGGCAAATCGGTGCCAGTACCCGGAACCGTCGGAACACTGCTAGCAATACCGTTCGCCATAATACTCGCATACGTGCCATTTATGGTATCCTTATTCATCGTCGCAATCATCTTCGCACTAGGAACCGTCGCAACCAACAAATACATGGACGCAAAGGGGAGCCACGATCCATCAGAAGTAATCATCGATGAATTTGTGGCGTACCTACTCATAACCATCTTCCTCGCACCAACAATGTGGATGTTTATTCTCACATTCGCCCTGTTTAGGTTTTTTGATGCAGTAAAACCGTTCCCCATTATATGGGTGGACAAAAAAATCGACGGCGGGTTGGGCGTAATGATGGACGATATTGCCGCTGCTGCTGCAACACTGGTCGCCTACGCCATTATCACTTTCATCTTCTAAAACGGCTACCCGATGAAGGACAAAAATCAAACCACCACCAAGCCATGGAGCACAGCTGCGATTGTCACCATCGGCAACGAACTTGTCGCTGGCGACGTAATGGATACCAATACGGTGGAGATCGCCCGTGCTCTAAGACGCATCGGGGTCAAAAATATTGCAAACACCTCCATACTCGATGACGAAGAGGGGATTGTGCAGTCCTTGGATGGGTGGGCGAAACGGGTGGACATTATCATCGTTACCGGTGGACTGGGGGGAACACACGACGACATTACAACACAATGTGTGGCAAAGCTGTGTGGGCTCGATCTCGAACCCTCTGCTGACGTGATGAACACCATCATCGCCAAGGGGCTGGCGGGCAATGGTAATGGTGGCGGTAACGCTACTGCCCACGGTAACGCTACTGCCCACGGTAACGCTACTGCTCACGGTAACGCTACTGCCCACAACTTGGAGACGACCATCCCCGTACAGTACAAAAAAACATACATGCTACCCAAGGGGGCGACAGTCTCTTCACGCGGTATGGGGCTGGTTCACGGTTATGTTGTGTCGTCCGACCGTGTTGGCACTGGCACAACACGCATCTACGTTTTGCCGGGCGTCCCGCGGGAGATGGACTACCTACTACACACGTTTGTGGTCCCCCATATTCTGAATCACGATACAACGACGCCTCACGTTGCACACAACACTGAGCTTGCTGAAGGGTTTTTCATGGGTGTGCGGGAATCGGCTATTGCCAACGCCATGGATGCCCTGTTTGCCCGCGGTGGCGAGTTTGCCAACTATGACGAAAGCCAAATAACCATCAACGCCTACCCCTATGGGGCTTACATGCGTCTCAATATCCCCCACGCCACTAGTGTTGCACAAGGCACAAATATTACGCCAACCATGTTTAACAATATTGTGGATAGGGTGCAGGATAGGGTGCAGGATAGTGTTACTCAGGGTCGTGGGGTTGGGATTGCACCGCCAACAAAAGTTACTGTGAACAGTACCACCAACAGCGAACTCCCCTACCCCCCTGTTATCAAGGGTGGTGGCACGTTAGTACAGATACTAATGGACACACTAAATAAGCACAATGTGGAGATGGTTGTGGCGGAGAGCTGTACCGGTGGGCTGGTTGCGGGGATGATGACACACATGCCGGGAGCCTCAAAGGTCTTTGCCGGCGGCGTTGTAGCATACTCCAACAGCATCAAACAGAGCCTGCTCGGGGTAAAAACACGTACACTCGTCGAACATGGTGCCGTAAGTGAGCAGTGTGCACAAGAGATGGCATTAGGTGTGGCGAAAACTGCCCTCAACAGTGCTGAGCATGGTGGCGAGCATGGTGGCGAGCATGTTGACGAGCATGTTGCGGAAAGTGGTCGTAGGCGTCATGTGGTTGCTGTGAGCATCACCGGCATCGCTGGACCCGACTCTGATACCGAAAAGGGTGGCAAGCCTGTGGGGTTGGTGTTTATCCATGTGGCAATATGTTCCCGTGGCAACAGCTCGAACAAACCGGAGGTATTGGCGGAATACGGCTGTCAGTACAACTTTCAGACCATGCCAACAATGCTCCATGGAAATACTAAGGTGCCCGAACACCTCAAGGTCCTAGGACGGGATACCATTCGAAACGCCAGTGCCAACAGAGCCATCCTCAACACTACCCAACTACTGCAAACACACTTCACAACCGTAAACAACTAGGGGACAAACACCCAAATGCACAAAAAATATAGCAAAATTGAAAAGAAATGCTTGGGGTATGCCCTGCGTATACTGATGAAGAAAGATTATTCCGAAGAACAGATGACGCAAAAACTTTATCAGAAATACGACAAACTGTACAAAAATATGGTGGAGCGGGAGAGGGAAAAACAGGAACAAAGGGAGATTTTCACGGGGCTAGACTTCCTAGACAGCTACAATAAACAACAAACAACAAACACACCCGACACGCTTGACACGCTTGACACGCTTGACGCACCCGACACACCCGACGCACCCGACACACCCGACACACCCGACGCAAACATAATGGACGATGCCGTAAACAGGATTATGACCGAGCTGAAAGGGCGTGGGTACATCGATGACGAGAGGTTTGCACAAGAATTCGTAAGGTCGCAAAGCAAGAAATACGGCGAATACAGAATACGACAAAATCTGAAAAGAAAAGGCATTGAACCGAATGCACAGATGTTTGAACATTTTGAAGAGTCGAACGCTGAGACGGAAGTCGCCGAATCGCTGGCACAAAAATATGCAACAAAAAATCGCCGTAAAAGTGTGGACAAGATTCGAGCAGGTATCTACTCACACCTAACATACAGAGGGTTCTCCTCCGAAATTGCAACAACGGTAACGTCAAAAACCATGAAGAATATTGACCGCGACAACCATGACCGCGACAACCATGAGTAGGGTGCACGTTTGTGGGTGGCGGTGCCGTTGCGTGGTGCGTGGTGCGTGGTGCGTGGTGCAACCGCTAGGCACTAACAGTAATTGTCTTGCCGTGGAACGATCGCTCAATATCGCGGACAAGCTCCAAGGCATGGCGATTGTTGGAAATGGAACCATGTGCGTCCGTGGACTCAGTGTAGGACGTCATAACCTTGGACAGAGTTTTGGACAGAGTTCGGTACAGCGTTGAAGACGACGCAACCGACGCGGACGACGCACCTGACGCGGACGACATAGACGAGTAAGCCGCAGCAACATCTTGGGGACTACCAATATCCAACAGATACTTACCGATACTCTCTGACTCTGCTCCGTGTGACTCTGCTCCGTGTGGCTGTGCTCCGTGTGGCTGTGAATCGTAATCGTGTGGCTGTGCTCCGTGTGGCTGTGCTCCTTGGAGCCGTGCTCCCATGATGCTACTATCGCCGTAGCAAAACTCGCTGTTGATCATGGCGTCGGTGCACCCCTTGGGGAGCAATTCCCACTGGGAATTGTCGGAACGCAACTGTAACTGCTCGGCGATGCAGTAGTTGTTGATGGTTGCTTCTAGCATGCTTGATTTTAGGTTGATGTTGTGAGGTTGATGTTGTGAGGTTAATGTTGTGAGGTTGTGTGTTGTGAGGTTGTGTGTATTAGGAGGGGTGGGGAGCGTCCCTGCATGACCCCCACCCTCACTTAATTCGCCCCAGTGTGCAGTTTTTTGTGTGGCGTCCTGCCACGTACTGTCATCGCTGGGGGTATGCACACGAAACATGTTTTTACCACCGATGATAGAACGCACACGTTCAGAAACCTGATCGGTTTCTGTGTGATGTTCAAGCTGTGCAGGGATTGCGGTCTCACCCTGAGTGTTGAAGCCAGCAAGACCGTGATCGTTTTGACCGAAGTTGTTTTGATCGTGGTCGTTCTGACTATCGCTGATAGGGTATTGAGAATAATCTTCCTTAGCATGAAGCGTACCCATCATAGTAATACCATCGCCCTTATTTTGTAATAGTTTAGATAAAATACCTGTTTGGGTGGGGTTATTTTGCCTAAACTTGTGTTCTTATCAGCGAAGTAGCTGTGTACCGTGTTGGGTGGTACTGTGTAGGGTAGTGCTGTGTAGGGTAGTGCTGTGTTGGGTAGTACTGTGTTGGGGTGGGGGAGTGGTACAGCGGTTACAGCGGTGTGTTGGTTGGTGCTGTGTTTGTTGGTGGAGCTGGCTTGCTGGTAATAATGCGTATTACCTAGCAATATTCATGCCTAACGAAGCTCGCTGGTTAACGCAAAAACGGGGTGCCCATGGGGAATAAATCACCTTGGACACCCCTGCAGTGGTTGTGGCTGTGTATTCGTGCAACTAAACTGCATGAACCACAACCGACGGGGTTGGGCTATTTTGTGCCATCAGTTGGGGCAACTTCAACGGCGTTACTTTCCACGCTACCTACTTTGGCTTTGAGGGTACCTTTCTCGCTGGAAGTGTACTGAGTTTTCGCCGCAAGCTTAAACTTTACTGTACGGGAGCCAGCATTGCCCTGAACTGAGGGGGCGTCAGCACCAGTGGCAAATATTGCTGTAGTACCGCCTCTTACCACATCGATGGTAGTGGTTCCATCGTACTGTACGCCAACTGTTAGAGGGATTGTGTGCTCGCTATTCTCAACGAGAGCACCACTGGAGATAGCACCAAGTTTTAGGTTGAGCACGGCAGTAATGCTCTGCTTGTTGTTACTGCCAAGAGCTTGTGGCGCGTTGGATAGCTTGAAGGTTGCTTTGTAATCTTTTGCTCCAGAGGTAAGTTTCTTAGCTCCGGTTTCATCTTTTAGGCAAAGGAAAGCACCTTTGTTGGTAACAGAACCACCAGTTGCAACTTTTTGGCTACCGTCGAGGCTAACAATAGTTTGTACTGCTATCCACTAGGGTCGCGGTGAGGGAGGCGGAGTTGCCAGTGGCAGTTGTTGCTTTAGGTTTAAGGGGGAAAACAACGCTGTTACTGCTAATTGCCCTACCATTACTGTCGTCAGTTGCAAATGTGAAATAATCTGTACCACCACTTTTGGTTGCTATCTTGAGTTTTGCTCCAGATGGGGCGTTATTAACGGTAAATCCGATGGAGATTGACCCTGAGGTTGATATACCTGATTTGGAGTAGATGATTGGGGATACAGGAGCTACAGTTACAGCTGTGGTTGATGATCCTGACGAGTACTGCTGAGATTTTATCTTGAGTACAGCCACCTTAGTGCTATCTTCAAGGGATGTAACGGTAACAGTAGCCTCTTTGTTGGCACCACTTGCGGCAATGTTTAACCAGTACGAGTGGTCCCCTATTTGGAACAGGTCGTATGTAAACGACGAAGCATCCGTACCGGAGATAACAACCTTCACGTCAGGGTTGTTGGATTCAGCCCTATTTTCCACATCCTTGTTGTTGAAGCGAACAAGGAATTTGTTGGTAACGTCAACTTCACCCGGTTCATTTTTGAGGTCGCCGTTAGTGGTAGTTGGAGATTGTACGCCTTTGTCGCCAGCTGCGTAGTAGTTGACCATAATCTCATCACCAGCAGCAAAGTCGGCGGCAGTAGCCTTGCTTACCGCGGGGGCATCAGTTAATCCACCACCTTCAGCGGTGCTTCTCTTACGGTCTTTAGCTTGCACCAAGTCCAAGGATGTTACTGCTTTCCAACTGCTGTCCAACACAGGCTGAATACCTACTCGTAAGAACTTATTCTCAGCAAGGGTAAGTTTGAGGGTGTAGTAGCTGTCTAAGTCGGTTGCAGGGGTTGCGTCTTTGAAGTCAAATGAAATCAGCCCTGTTGCTTTATCGTACTCAGCAACAATATTGGTTGGCATTGTTCCTGTTGTGCTGTTGTTGTACAGGGTGAGCTCAAGCTGGTCTATGTTGGTGCCTTCGGGGAAGAACGATACGGGGAGAGTACGGGAACTCTTTCCGGTAGCTGTGGGAACCCTTACGTCGATATCGGAGAACACAGGTGTTGTTGTGTTTGTGCTGTCAAGGCGTACGGAGAGTTCAGGTGTGCCAGTAACGTAGCTGCTTGGTAGGTCAGCACTATCGATGCCATCAGACTGAACTGATTTCACCTTAAACATAGCCACAAGATTGCCCTCAACAGTTTTCACCGTGAAGGTAGCAGTCTTGTCGGCAGAGTTTGCCTTAGGCAACACGATAAAATACCAACCTTTACCAACACCTTCGCCACCAGCAAAAACTAGTTTGGTGTTGAAGAAAGCTGGGTTGCTGTTGGTTACGTAGATGTCGGGGTTGGAAGGGTTGATGGAAGCTGTGCCTTGGTCGTAAAACACACGGAACTTGTTTTCCGCAACAGGAGCAGTAACAATGGGCACGTCGCTAACAGTTGCACCAGAAAGATCAGCTTCGGTTGCAACACTCACCACATCCCCAACAGTACCAACACCACCAGCACCGATAGCGTTTACGGTTACCTTGTCAAAGGTCACCCACTGTGCATCGTCCACAAGCTTTAGTGGAAGGGTTTCTGTGTTAGCACCAGCAGTTACGCTGAGTGTTAGGGTTTCGGCAGGGCTAGTTGCTGTAACGTCAGCACTAATGCGGGTAAAGGTCACCACATCCCCTTCAAGGGCAGCAGTGAGTGCAGTGGATACGGCGTTGCCGTTCATAACACTAAGGTTAACGCTGTTGCTACCCATTGGCAGTAAGTTTATGGGGAGCACACGGGAGCTTTTGAGGCTGTTGTCCTGATCGATGTGAATATTCACAATACTGTAGGGGCTACCGTCAGTGCCATCGCGGTAACTTGCGGGGAATACTTCTGAAGAGGCAGGGATAACAGATTCTTTGCCATCATCTTTATTTGTCTTACCACAAGATGCAAGCACCAATGGTACTGTGAGAATTGCTAGGGCAATAAGCCCTAGGCGGGTTACAGTCTTTTTGTTTACGGTTGTTGTCATAGTTCGTCCTCCAGAAAATCAAAGATATGGAATATTCAGGGTACTACTATTTTTATACTTTAAACACAATGTGCGTAAATGCAGGCAACGAAAAATCTTACCCCTGAAAGTAATATTCATATTTGGATAAGTTTTAATATTGACTAATTATTTTACGAACAATGTTAAAGGTCTGATTAAGCATAATGGAAAAAGTTCACTTTATGAGAAAATATAATGAAAAAATTGCACAAATTGTAAGAAATATTCTGTAATAAAAAACAACAGCCAACACAACTATCCAAGAACGACAACAACAATAGACCCGCAAAGTAGTAGCCTCAACCAAGATACTCAAACGAGGAGGAGAGGATGAAATACTTCAAAGAGGAAGAATTTAAGTGCAGGTGCGGAAAATGTGCTGGCGGTGGGATTGTACCAAAACTACAAGAGATGCTCGACGATGCAAGACGATTAGCAAAGGTGCCGTTTGTCATTACTAGCGGATTCCGGTGCTTCCAACACAACGACGCCATTGGAGCAAAAGAAACAAGCTCACACTGCAAAGGGCTAGCAGTGGACATTGCAACACCCAACGCAAGAACAAGACGACGAATCCATCGATCACTAGACAGGGTGGGGTTTGTTCGATTCGGAATAGGTGAAAAATTCATCCACGTGGACATCGATCAAGACAAAGTACAAGAACTAGAGTGGGACTACTACCGATACAGCAAATAAAATATGGAGCAAAACTATGTTTGGAAGAGTAGTACGAGACCTTAGCGAAAGTGCAGTGAATATTCGAGAAGCAATCACAGGCGAAGGGGTGGAGATACAAAAAGACAAAATCGCACTCGAAGCGATGAAACTGCAAGTAGGAGTGGATGCACTACAACTAGAAATAAACAAAGCGGAAGGGAAACGGGGCGGACTAGCATCCATGTGGCGTCCAGGGATAGGGATAGTCTGCATGGCCGCACTAGCATGGCAGTTCCTACTATCCCTGTGGCTAGGACTCTTCATCGGACTGGAAAACGTACCAAGGTTGGACGACAGCTCAGACCTCATGACACTAACAATGGCACTACTCGGAATGGGTGGATTGCGTACATTCGAAAAAATCAAAGGGGTCGCAAAAACATAACAAATAATGAACAACACAGGGAAAACAACAAACAACACAGGGAAAATAATGAACAACGAAAATAAAATCAACAACTTCGACGACGTCGACAAAATACTGAAAGAACTATGTGCACTCAATGCCGCAATCACAAATATCGAATACCAACAAACAAAAGAAATAGGCGAAACTAAAGAGAAATACGGGAACGAAGCTAAACCACTAATCAAAGAACAACAACGAATGCAACAACTAGTAGAAGGGTTCTGCGAAGACAATAAATCGGCGTTCGCCAAAAAACGTGCCAAAGAGATGGTTTACGGAATCGTAGGATTTCACCAAAAAACATCCCTAGCTGTGCCACGATCCAAAGAAAAAGTTGCCGACCTAATCAAAAACCTGGAAAGCTATGGACACCTGAGCTGTATCGAAAATGTGCCTTCAGTCTCACGCAAAGAACTGGACAAACTAACTGACGGCGAACTGGTCAAAGTAGGACTCAAACGCAAGTACAAAGACTCCTTTCGCATCGAACTCTCCAACAGCAAAATACAGGATCTGCTACAGGCAACACAGAGCTAGGCAACACAGAGCTAAAAGAACGCACACAACAACTAAATAAACAAACGTGCCAAGTTGTAACCAACAAACGACACCAACCAAGCTGCCACAGAGGTAAACACAAATAGGTAGAAGACGTATTTAACCCCACCCGCCTCCTTGGTAAACACAGCAATTGCAGACATGCAGGGGAGGTAGATCATCACAAACAGGATAAACGATACCATCACCGCCGGAGGAACATTCTCAGACACCGCCGACAGTAGCTTATCACTATTCGCATCCACGTCCGCACCGAGGGTGTAGAGAACGCCCATGGTTGCAACAACAACCTCTTTGGCAGCCAAACCGGTAAAGATAGAGACTGTTAGCTTCCAATCAAAACCTAATGGGGCAAACAACGGAGTCGCAACCCGCCCCAAGGTTCCTAAATAGCTACTGCTCAGCCTTGCCTCTTCATACTCCTTGGCGAGCATATCCTGCTCCTGAATAGTTTGAGCAGACGCGATTTGAGCATCGTACAAGGCTTCTAGTTTAGGTTGGTTCGGGTAGTTGCTCGCAAACCACACCAGAATACTCGCAAGTAGAATGAATGTTCCTGCCTTTTTGATGTACATGATACCTTTCAGGGTAACCATATGCCACACAAGCTTGAGGGATGGGAGGCGGTATTTGGGCATCTCCATAACAAACGGCTCGTCTTTGCCCTTGAACACAAATACTTTGAGTATCTTTGACGACACAAGACCGAACACAACACCAAGGATATAAATGCCGAATAGGGCGTTACCAGCGTTTTCCACCCCGAATAAGGCTCCAGCGAACAGAACATAAATGGGGAGCTTGGCACCACAACTCATAAACCCAATAATAAACATGGTGAGGAGGCGATCGCGATCATTCTTCAGGGTGCGGGCACTCATGTAGGCGGGCACGGAGCAACCAAAACCTGTAACTAAGGGAATAAAACTTTTGCCATGGAGACCAAAGCGGTTGAAAAATCCGTCCAACAAAAATGCCACTCGTGCCATGTAACCCGTTGTCTCTAGCAGGGCGATACCCAAAAAGAGGATAAGAATATTGGGCAAAAACATAATCACAGCACCAACACCGGTGATGATACCGTCGGCAAGGAGGGAGCTGAATTGGCTGTTGCCGAGGGTAGCTTTGGTGTAGTTGGCAAGTGTGGCGAATACGTATTCAATGCCGTCCATGGGTATCTGTCCAAGGCGGAACGTGAGCTGGAACAGACCCCACATCAAAAATAAAAATATGGGGAGACCAACAATTTTCTGTATCAAAAGGGCATCGATTTTACTGGTGATAGATTGTTGAGAGGTAGCAGTATGTTTGCCATGGACAGACTTCGTTACACCTGTTGCCGTCCCTTTGGCAAATGCGGATATCTCGTCAGCAAAGATATCGCGAACAATTTTGGTGTTGTAGTGGACGTATAAATGCTCCAAGGATTTCTGCACCACCCGCGAAAGCTCTAGCCATATGGGGTGGCTGTGGAGTCGTTTGAAAACGTCAGGGTTCTCTTTCAACAGGGCAATGGCTAGGGTGCGATAGTCGAGGTTGTCCTTGAACCCTTTGTTTTGCAGAACCGCGATTATCTTGCCAATCTCCTGCTCCACAGTGTTGCTGTAAACAAGCTTATAGGTAGGTTTGGGGGATTTGCAGACTTGGATGATGGTGTCGAGTAGTTTCGGGATACCCTCCTTGGTGGTGGCGGAAACCTTGATGCACGGCACACCGAGGGTGCGACTAAGTAGGTTGGCATCGATGTTGATACCCTCCTTCTCCGCTTCGTCGTCCATGTTTAGGACGATGATCATATTGCGGTTTTTCTCCAACAGTTGAGCGGTGAGTAGAAGGTTCCGTTCTAGGTTTGTGGAGTCCACAACGTTGATGATGAGGTCGTACTCGTATTCGTTGATGAATTCGTTGGTGATGCGTTCCTCTTGGGAGTAGTTTGTGAGGGCGTATGTTCCGGGTAGATCCATGAAGCAGAGGTTGGTGTTGTTGTTGTGGACAACACTTGATTGTGCTTTGTCTACTGTGACGCCGGAGAAGTTGCCGATTTTGAAGCGGGAGTTGGACATGGCGTTGACGAGCATGCTCTTGCCGACGTTGGGTTGCCCCACCATGACTATTTTGTAGGAGATCATGATGCTATCACCATGATACTACGTGCTTCTGATCTGCGTAGAGCTATCATGCTGGCACCGACTTTGGCTTTGACTGTTTGGCGAGTGAGTGACACCTCTTGGACACTCAGAACGGCACCGCTACGGACGCCAAAGGAGAATAGTCGGTCACGAAGTTCGGTATCGGCGTCTATTTGTACGACAGTTGCGGTGTCCCCTTTTTTGAGGTCGAATAAGGTCATCATAATATATCTCCTAGGGTGGTTGTTTTGTCGCCTAATTAACACCACTTAAGTATTAATACCCAACTAGTGGGGATAAGTCAAGGGGAATTCAACACAAATCATGCGTATCAAAACGAGCCGCTATTGTAGAGGAACGCCACCAGCCCCAACGACACAGCAACATAGGCAACAATAACGAACGATTGTACGCGACGAAATAGGCGTGGGAAAAACTTTCGGGACGAAAATATTATGCCGGCCATGGAGCCGATAACCATGGGGAGCAAAACTGAGGTTGTGTTGCCCATGAATAGTAGCATGATGGATACTGTTAGCATGGTGAGGGAGGCTATGCCTATCATCGCCCACCCCCAGACTCTGATGAGGGTTGCCCAGTCTGAGATAAAATATTTTTTGAGGATTGCCACGATGATGATGAGGGATGTGAAAAGGGCCACTTGTGTGATGATTAGTACCATGTCCATAGTTTGTGCTACCTGCTTTGATGTTGAATTTATTTTAATTTAATCTGCGTCTGCGTCTACGTCTGCGTTTACTCCCACTCGATGGTTGAGGGTGGCTTGGAGGAGATATCGTACACAACACGGTTGACGCCGCGTACCTCGTTAACAATGCGATTGGAAAGGGTTTCCAACGTTTTGTGGGGCATGTGAAACCATGTTGCAGTCATGGCATCGGTACTCTCAACGGCACGCAAAACAGCAACACGTTCGTAAGTGCGTTGATCCCCCATGACGCCGACGGTGTAGACGGGGAGGAGTACTGCTAACGCTTGCCATATTTGGTGGTACAGGTTGGCGTTGTGGAGCTCTTCGGTAAATATCTTGTCCACCTGACGCAAGATACGACAACTTTCGTCGTCCACCGCACCAAGGATGCGAACAGCAAGACCGGGACCGGGGAACGGGTGTCGCCATAGGGTGTTGTGGGGTATGGCGAGCTCCTTGCCGAGGAGGCGTACCTCATCCTTAAACAGATGACGCAAGGGCTCAATCAGCTCAAACTGCATATTCTCGGGTAATCCGCCAACGTTGTGGTGGCTCTTGATTGTTTGGGAGACCCCCTCCTTGCTAGCAAGGGACTCGATTACGTCGCTGTAGAGGGTGCCCTGTACAAGGTAGTGGAACTCACCAAGCTTGCGAGCGTGCTCCTCAAACACACGAATAAACATTTCACCGATAATTTTACGCTTCTCCTCGGGGGAGGTTATGCCAGCAAGGGCGTTGAGGAATCTGTCTTTGGCATTGATGGTGTGGAGCTCCAGTTTGAGCACATCACGAAACATGGCTTGCACATTGGCAACCTCATCTTCGCGGAGCAAGCCGTTATCGATGAACATGCATGTGAGGTTGTTGCCGATGGCTTTGTGCACAAGTGCTGCAGCAACAGTGGAGTCCACCCCCCCTGAAACACCGCACAAAACCTTCTTGCCGTTCGATTCTGCACGTATCTGCTTCACAGAGGTGTCAACAAGGTTGCTCGGCGTCCATGTTTGGGGTGCGTTGCATATGTTTTTCGCAAAGTTTTCGAGGAGCAGGGTGCCGTATTCGGTGTGGGCAACTTCACAGTGGAATTGGATGCCGTAAATGGGTTTGCTAACATGCTCAATGGCAGCATTGGTGGTGTTGTCTGTGGAGGCGATGGCACGGTAATGGGGCGGCAACGTGTGTGCTTCATCTTCGTGGCTCATCCATACTCGGCTTTCGTGTGGGATACCCTGTAAAAGGGGGTGTGCTTGTGTGTGTGGGCTACTTGGTGGCACGATGAGGGTTGCGTCGCCGTATTCGTGTTTGCCCCCAGAGGCAACGCGTCCCCCTTCGTTATGGACGATGAGTTGTAGTCCGTAACAGATGCCTAGGATGGGGATACCGCTTTGGAGCAGACCGTGTGGTATCTGTGGTGCACCGTTATCGTCGACGCTGTTTGGTCCGCCGGAGAGTATTACGCCGAGGTATTTTTTGCGTACAATTTCGTTTAGGGTGATGCTAGGGTATGCGATTTCGCTATGGATGTATGATTCGCGTAGTCGTCTCAGTATAATCTGGGTGTATTGCGAGCCGTAGTCGATAACAAGGATGGTTTGCGGTTGTGTTTTTTGGTTGTTATGGTTATTCATTGCGTGTTGAGTCCTGTGTTTTCTGTTTTCTGTTTTCTGCTTAGGGCTGTTTCTGTTGGTGCGATATTGGTGCGATGTTGGTGTACGTGGCACGTTACTGTCCTCGCCAGTAGTTTGGTGCCTCCTTGGTGATTGAGACACCGTGTACGTGGCTTTCGGAGAGTCCTGCTAGTGATATTTGCACAAAACGGCTCTCTTTTTGCATGAGTTCGACTGTTGGTGTTCCTTGGTACCCCATGCTTGCTTTGATACCGCCCATTAGTTGGTTGATGAGTTCGCTTGCGGGTCCTTTGTAGGCAACACGTCCTTCAATCCCTTCGGGTACGAGTTTGTTGTTTCCGGAGTCTTCTTGGAAATACCTATCCCCTTTGCCCCCTGTCATTGCCCCTACAGAGCCCATTCCGCGGTAAGTTTTGTATTGTCTTCCTTGGAAGAGTTCCATATCCCCTGTGGATTCTTTTGTGCCGGCAAATAGTGAGCCTATCATGACGGTGTCGGCACCGGCGGATAATGCTTTGGCGATGTCGCCGGAGTATCGGATACCCCCGTCAGCGATAACTTTGATACCGTGTTTGTGTGCTTCTTGGGCACATGCGAGGATGGCACTGAGTTGCGGCATACCGACACCGGCAACAATGCGTGTTGTGCATATTGAGCCGGGTCCGATGCCGACCTTCACAGCGTCGACGCCTGCTTTGGCAAGGGCACGTACCGCCTCGGGTGTGACGAGGTTGCCTGCAATGAGGTCGATGTCGGGGTATGATGCTCGTATCTCTTCAACGGTACGGATAACGCCAGCTGAGTGTGCATGTGCTGAGTCGACAACGAGTACGTCCACACCGGCATCGATGAGGGCTGATGCTCGTTGTAGCGTGTCGGGTGTAACGCCGAGGGCGGCACCGGTGCGTAGTCGACCGAAAGAGTCTTTTGAGGCGTTAGGGTATTTGTTTCGTTTGTTGATGTCTTTGATGGTGATGAGCCCTTTGAGTTCGAAGTTATCGTTGACGACGAGTAGTTTCTCCACCTTGGTTTTTTTGAAGTATTCCAAGGCATCGTCTAGGGATGTGCCAACGGGTACGGTAATGAGGTTCTCTTTGGTCATGTAGGTTTCAACCTTGGCGGAGGTATCAGTCACAAATCGTAGGTCTCTGTTGGTGAGTATCCCCTTGAGCTTGGTGCCCTCCACAACGGGTACACCACTAATTTTGTACAAACGCATGAGGTTCAACGCATCGCCAACGGTTTGGTAGGGTGTGACGGTGAAGGGATCGGTAATCATACCGCTTTCAGATTTCTTAACACGGTTCACCTCTTGAGCCTGTATTTCGATGGGCATGTTTTTATGAATAATCCCCATCCCCCCCTCTTGGGACAGCACGCGTGCCATATCAGACTCGGTAACAGTATCCATTGCGGCACTAATCAGTGGGATGCTGAGTTTGATATTGTGGGTGAGGTATGTTGCGGTGTCGACCTCTGAAGGCAACACGGAACTTTCATTAGGGACAAGCAGAACATCATCGAATGTTAACCCTTGGGAGGGCAGGAATTTATGTGAGAACATGGGACACCACCTTGGTTGATTTAGAGCTTGATTGATTTAAAGTAGGGGGACAAATCTAGTATTAATATGACAGGGTAGCACAGTTTATAAAATAAGCCAACCCCACGGTTGTAGATTTACTCGAGCGGGCTGAAGATGACAACGTATGGTTACCCTTGACATCGAATAATGGGTGTGGTAAAATAATAGTCCTTGTTGGCAACAAGGCTGGATAACGCTAAATAATCCATGAATAACCAAGCAAAACAGAGGTTGCCAACCTGAATAAAACAGACCAGGAGGTACGGTTTCATGAATACATATGAAACAGTTTTCTTGTTGGCACCAACGCTGGACGCCAACGCACAAACGGAGAAGGTGGAATTCTTCAAAGGGGTTATCACACAAAACGGTGGGAAAATCGTTGACGAAAAATACTGGGGCAAGCTGAACCTTAGCTACCCTATCCAAAAATACTCACAAGCATTCTACTACCTTGTACAATTCCAAGGCGAAGGGGAAGCACTCACCGAACTTGCACGTCGATACAGCTACGACGATGATGTCCTAAGGAACATTGTTGTACGCATTGACGGCAAAAAATTCAAAATGGATAGCAAAGTGCAGTTTAACATTAAAGAGGAAGCACCTGCTGCCGAAGCACCTGTTGCCGAAGCACCTGCAACCGAAGCACCTGTTGCCGAAGCACCTGCAACCGAAGCACCTGCAACCGAAGCACCTGTTGCCGAAGCACCCGAGTCTGCTACCACCGAGTCGGACAAAAGCGAAAGCTCCGAATCGTAAAACACTAAACATTAGACCCAAGGCTACAGCCGAATAAGCGAAGCCTAAACTTTAAGTTAAATATGGGATGAGTTATGAACAAAGTTATTTTACTCGGAAATATTGCAAGGGATTTGGACGTGAGAACACTGCCAAATAGTGGAACAACCAACGTGCGAACAGCTATTGCGGTTAATCGCAGGTGGAAAGCTGCCGATGGATCACAACGTGAAGAGGTAATGTTTATCGACATAGTTGCCTTTGGACGTCAAGCAGAAGTAATGCGGGACTACATGGGCAAAGGACGACAAATACTTGTCGAAGGACGCCTCAACTACTCGCAGTGGGAAGACAAAAACGATGGCTCCAAACGTAGCAAACATGAAGTTATTGTAGAAAACTTCCAAATGCTAGGCGGTCGACAAGATAATGCTGGCGGTGCACCGGCTCAACAGCAAACTCAGTCGCAACCTAACCACAACACTCCACCACCGAGCGATATTGACGAATCCGACTTGCCATTTTAACTAAACTTAAATTAAGAAAAAGAACAGAGAAAAGCGAGGACTAGCTATGACTGAACATAGTACTGGCAGTGTTGCCAATCAAGAAAGCACATCAAGCACATCAAGCACATCAAGCACATCAAGCACGCCAACGTCAGGCACATCAAGCACGCCAACGTCAGGCACACCAAGGTATGGCGGTGGTTACTCCCGTGGTGGCTCCACTGGTGGCTCCACTGGTGGGGGGTATCGTTTCAACAAACGCAGGCACCCTAGGAAGAAGGTTTGTCGTTTTTGCGAAAATAAAATCGACATCGATTACAAAGATGCAAAACTGTTGAAATCGTTCCTAACTGAGCGTGGTAAAATATTGCCAAAACGTGCAACAGGTAACTGTGACAGGCATCAGAGACAGCTTACAAGGGCGATAAAAACTTCTAGAACGATAGCACTTATCCCTTACGGCTTGATCGTACAAAAATAAACGGATACCACAGGGGCGGACGCTCTTTTATGGTTCTGTTTAGGGCGGGAGCTGCATGGCGAGAAGTTGTCGAACCTCTCGACGGGCGGACGCTCTTTTATGGTTCTGTTTAGGGCGGGGGTAGACGGGGGGTGCAATGGCGTGGAGCATGAGTGTTACTTAGGCTTTAGTATTGTGCCCCTTTTTGCTGATTAAAGCCCGAACACCCCCATGCTTCTGGCATCCCGATGCTTAGTCGGGTTCTGGGTTCTGAGTTCTGGCATCCTGATGCTTAGTCGGGTTCCGGGTTCTGGGTTCTGGGTTCTGGCATCCCGATGCTTAGTCGGGTTCCGGCATCTGGGTTCTGGCATCCCGATGCTTAGTCGGGTTCTGGGTTCTGGGTTCTGGCATCCCGATGCTTAGTCGGGTTCTGGGTTCTGAGTTCTGGCATCCCGATGCTTAGTCGGGTTCTGGGTTCTGAGTTCTGGCATCCCGATGCTTAGTCGGGTTCCGGCATCTGGGTTCCGAGCCCCGAGCCCCGAGCCCCAATCTGATGTACATAATCGTCTAGCGTGTATTTCATGGCTGTGTTTCGTTCGCGGTCATTCTGTACGATTTTGTATGTTTCACATTCAATAAATTAGAGGCACTAACAATGGATTCAAGTCGTAATAATAGGGATAATGAAGCGGGTGGGTTGTCGAGTATGCTTTCTTCGAGCAGGTTTTTGTTTTTCGGCATGTTGTCCATGTTGGTCATATCGTCCAATACTGTTCCAATCGTCTACCTTGCCATATTTTCCAACCTACTTCTCCTACTGTATTTGCATGGTCGTGCTGTTTCCATCTCCATCTCCATGGGCAATAGGGGTGTTGTGGGTTCATCATCGTCTCCTCAGCTTGTTGGTGGTATCATCGTGTGGCAAGATCTTGTGTTGGCGATGGTTCTTCTTGTTGGATCCTCTTTCAGTATTGTTTCGGCGTTAGGTTCGTTGGTTCTTGTGGTACCGCCGTCCGTCGCATTGTTCGTACTTTATTCACGTGGTGTGTATAATTTGCTATTCCCTTTGATTATTGCTGGTGTCTCGTCTTTGTTGGCTCTCTACGGTTCTGTGATGCTACATGGTTACGATGATCTTGTTGCGGCTATTATGGGTTACATGTCGGCGTCGGATCTTTCTTCAGAGTTGGGTATTGCTAGTGAGTCGTTGTACGATTTTCTTCTTATTATTATCAACATGGCAGTGGTGTTCAACGGAGTAACATACATGTATCTTGGTGGTGTTCTTTATCATTCCTTGATTATGACTGGTCGTCTTGGTAGGTTGTTGCGTTTGGGTGGAGTTACGGGTGTTCGTTCTGTTTCTGTTTCTAGTCCGTTCACTATTCATTTTACGCGTAATCAGTCTTACGCCCTTCTGTCTTTATGTTTGGCACTATTTTTCATGGCAACACAGTTTCCCGTTCTGCCCACACCGTTGACTTATGCTTTGCTTGCGATACCTGTGTCCATATTTTTTTACATCGGTTTAGACACCATGCGTGTGATAGTGTTTTCTAATCGCCCTTACACATTGCCCAAGGTTTTTGCATTAGTGGTTGCTTCGATAATGGGTTTTCTTATTGTTATTGCGATAATGTCTTTATTTGTGGGGATACTTTCTGTTTGGGTTAAGTTCGATCGTTGGGTAGCTCCACCATTAGGAGTTGATAGTTCGGGGGAGGGGGACGATGATTAGTTCTGATAGTGCAAGGGAGAGCCTTATTCGGGGTAACATTGCTCAACGTCTCGGTGGCGATAAATACGGCACGGATACTACTGTTTACAAGTTTGAAAAGATTAAGCGTGCGAAGCGGTCTGCTTTGGAGTTGAATCCTGCTGCTGAGCTCATAGATTTGGGGATTGGGGAGCCCGACGAGGGTGCGGATCCCGCCATTGTGGAGATACTGTATCGCGAGGCTTCAAAGCCTGAAAACAGGTTCTACTCCGACAACGGCGTTTCCGAGTTTTGCAACAGTGCAGGTCGTTATCTGAAGCGGCGATTTGCCTTAGACGTTGACGCTTCAACGCAGATAAATCACGTTGTTGGCACGAAGAATGCGTTTGCCATGATCCCGTTCATGTTTATCAACCCTGGTGATGTCACATTAATGACTGTTCCGGGTTATCCTGTTATGGGTACTGCCACCAAAAATCTTGGGGGGGAGGTTTACAACATGCCCCTTGAGGCGTCGAACGGCTTTTTCCCCGACTTCGATGCTGTGCCCAAGAGCATTCTGCAACGTGCGAAGCTCATGTATCTCAACTACCCGAACAACCCTACAGGAGTTGTTGCCACCACAGAATTTTTTCAGCGGGCGATAGATTTTGCACGCAAAAACGGTATTGTAATAGTAAGCGACGTTGCCTACGGCGAGTTAGTTTACGGTGGCGATGCAGGGCGTGGTGCAGGTGGCGATGGCGGTGCAGAGGTACGTCAACCATCCATCCTCACCCTTCCGGGAGGGTTGGAGTGTGCCATCGAGGTGTATTCCCTGTCGAAAATGTTTAACATGACAGGTTGGCGTCTCGGATTTGTTGTTGGTAGTCCCCTTGTTGTTGGTGCGTTTGCGTCGGTGAAGGACAACTTTGACAGCGGTCAGTTTCGTCCCATTCAGCATGCTGGTGCTTATGCCTTGGACAACGCCGAGGCGATTACCCCCCCCTTGGTTGCGAAGTATCATCGTCGTCTAACAGCTCTCCATGACGTTATGACAGGTTTGGGGTTTGAGGTGTTGCCTCCGCAGGGCACATTCTACCTTTATATCAAGGCACCACAAGGTGTGGTAGTAGATGGTGTGGTAACTACTTTCCCCGATGCTCAGTCGTTTTGCACATTCCTCATTAGTGAGGCGTTTATTGTGTCGGTTCCGTGGGATGATTCTGGTGCATACATACGTTTTTCCGCAACATTCGAAGCCGAAACTTTGGACGAAGAATCTCGAATTATTCAGAAAGTTGCCCATGTCTTAGGGCAGTTCGAGTTTAAGTTTTAGGGATATTGACAATATTAACAACGACGTAGTTGGATACAAAAAATCATAAATGATTGGGAGTTAGCCTAGTGGATAAATTTACAAAATTTAGAAAAATGTTGAGTTTCATAGGGGGGATAGGTCTCTTTGTGGCGTTGCTGTTTGTTGAGCCAGTGCTGACCGGTACGGTGTTGCAAACACTAATGGGGTACGTGGGCATACTGCTAGTAGGGGTCGCAATGGCAGGACGGGCGTACTCGTCTGTTTATATCTCAGGCTACAAAACACAAAAACTAATCACGCAAGGACCATACTCCATCACCCGCAACCCCCTCTACTTCTTCAGCCTACTAGGGTATATCGGAATAATGCTAGCGTTCGGAAGTATCACAATACTTATCGTGGTCACAGCGGCGTTCCTAGGCTACTACATACCACTCATGCGGGAGGAGGAGAGACGACTAACAGGGGCGTTTGGAGATGAATTTACACAGTACAAAAACCGTGTCCCCCTACTATTTCCACGAAGCACCAAAATCGACTCACCCGAAGACTACAGCGTGAAAACACCATCACTCCTGCCAAATATATTCGACACAGTATGGTTCCTCGTGGTATACGTGCTCCTCGCAGGGGCAGCCGAATTGCACAACCTCGGGGTGCTACACTCTGTTATTCGCATACTCTAGAGCCACACGAGCCACGGAGCCACGGAGCCACGGAGCCACACGAGGCAACGTCGGAAAATAAGGGGGACGGGAGGGCAGATGATCGGCTGTGATATTATCGAAATACAACGTATTCAAAACGCCTTCCACAAGTTGGGGGATAGGTTTGCACAACGTATTCTCACACCCAACGAGATGGAGCTGTTCATCGAACATAACAGACGAATCTCGTTCCTTGCTGGGAGGTTTGCTGCCAAGGAATCCATCTCCAAAACACTGCAAACAGGGCTTACCAATGGGGTAACGTTCCACTCCATGGAGATTCTGCCCATGACGCCACCTGTGCCCATGCCCATGACACCTGTCCCCATGCCCATGACACCACCTGTCCCCATGCCCATGACACCTGTGCCCATGCCCATGACCCCACAAGTAACACTGACACTATCCCAAAAGACGGAGGCAGTTATCCTCAGTCGTCTCTTGGCGATGCCTGCCAATGAGCACCTTAGGGGGAGCATTGCGTCTGGGGTTGGTGCGAGGATTATGGTGGACGTGTCCATATCGCACTGCCGTGCCTATGCTGTTGCGGTATCTCGTGCCACCATCGCCATCACGTAACACACGGTTGCGTGCGGTTGCGTGTGCGGTGCCCCGTGTTGCGTGTGCGGTGTTGCCATGTGCCGTGCACCTTGTTCCGTGTTGCGTGTGCGGTGTTGCCATGTGCCGTGCACCGTGTGCCGTGCACCTTGTTCCGTGCACCTTGTTCCGTGCACCTTGTCCCGTGTTGCCTTGCGAAAAAGGGCACCATGATCATGCCCAAGCATCATCATGGCACCCCTAGCGTGCCGATAATATTCGCAACACCCCTTTACTTCATTACTACTTCGCCGTCCTTCACCGATACTGAGATTTTGTCGTTTTCGGGTAGATCCCCGTCGACAATCAGGTTGCTGAGGTGATCCTCCAGATGCGTTCTGAGCATTCGGTGTATGGGTCTTGCACCGTATTTGAAGTCGTATTCGTTGTTTAGAATAAGGTCTTTGAACTTGCTTGAAACCTTCACAGATTTCCCTTTGCGAGCCAGTCTTTTGTTGAGATCTTTGACTTGCAAGTCCACAATTTTTCTTAGTTCTTTTTTGGACAGAGGGTTGAATACAACAATGTTGT
This sequence comes from uncultured Deferribacteraceae bacterium, assembly GCA_947313855.1. GTDB lineage: Bacteria > Chrysiogenota > Deferribacteres > CAMZNJ01 > CAMZNJ01 > CAMZNJ01. The sequence continues at coordinate 15,991 of CAMZNS010000001.1, read as the reverse complement.
CGAGTCTGTTGATAAATTCGGGTAGGAAGTATTTTTCCAGTGCTTTGTTTGCGGCATTGGTGAAGAGTTCTTTGTCGATATGTTTGCCACCGGGGTCGTTACCGAATCCCATAATGTTGTCGGATATTGCTTCTTTTGATCCGAGGTTTGATGTGAAGATGATAATTGAGTGGTTAAATTTCACAATATGTCCGTAGCTGTCGGTAACATACCCGTCATCGAGTACTTGGAGCATGATATTGAGTACGTCGTGGTGTGCTTTTTCCACTTCGTCAAAGAGGATTACGGAGTACGGTTTTTTGCGTACCTGTTCGGTGAGAGTTCCCCCTTGGTCGAAGCCAACGTACCCCGGAGGTGCTCCCATGAGTTTTGACACGTTGAATTTTTCACCGTATTCGCTCATATCCACGCGTATTAGGAAGTCTTGTGATCCTAGTAGTTGTTCGGTGAGGCATTTTGCGATGGCGGTTTTGCCGACACCTGTGGGTCCGAGGAAGAGGAACGATCCGATGGGTTTGTCGGGAGAGTTTATCCCTACAAATGCACGTTTGATGGTTTTGACAATATTGTCGATGGCGTCATCTTGTCCAACAATTTCGCGACGTAGTGTTGCTTCCATTTTTGATATTTTGTCGTAGTCGGAAGATTTGATGAAGTTTTCGGGTATTTTGCTAATGGATGAGACAACGAGGTAGATATCGTCCATTGTGAGTTCGATGGGGTTGAGTGCGATGCCACGTTTCATGTCTTCTTTGGATTGGTTGTAGGCGTCGTAGATTGCGGATAGTTCCTCTTCGACCCCTTCGGCAGTGTCGTAATCGTTGTTTCGCAGTAGTAGATCTTGTTCGTTTTCGAGGCTGATGATTTTGCGTTTGTAGTTGAGTAGTTCTGTTGTGAGGTTTGTGTTGAGTACTTTAACGTTGGCACAAGCTTCGTCGAGTACGTCGATGGATTTGTCTGGTTGGAATCGGTTAGTGATGTATCTGTTTGTGAGGTAGACGATTTCGTTGAGTATTTCTTCAGATACGGTGACGTTGTGGTATGTTTCGTAGTTTTCTTTGATGCCGCGTAGAATTGCTAATGTTTCGTCGGTTGTTGGTTCGGGTATGTCGATGACTTGGAATCGTCTTTCGAGAGCTGGGTCTTTTTCGATATGTTTTTTGTATTCTTTGTGTGTTGTGGCACCGATGCATTGGAAACGTCCGCGTGCGAGGGCTGGTTTGAGCATGTTTGATGCGTCTAGGGATCCTTCGGTTGATCCTGCCCCGACTATTGTGTGTATTTCGTCGATGAACAGGATGATGTTGCCATCAGTTTCCACTTCGGCGATGAGGGATTTGAGTCTATCTTCGAATAGTCCTCGGTATTTTGTACCTGCGATGAGTTTGCCCATTTCGATAGAGATGATACGTTTGTTGTTGAGTTCGATGGGGCATTTTTTGCTAGCGATAATACTTGCGAGTCCTTCAGCGATGGCGGTTTTGCCTACCCCTGGTTCCCCTACGAGCATGACGTTATTTTTGAGTCGTCTTGAGAGTGATCGAATGACTTGGTCGATCTCCCTGTCTCTTCCGATAACGGGGTCGATTTTCCCTTCGCGTGCCATTGTTGTGAGGTTGGTGCCGTATTCGTCGAGTACAGGAGTGTTTGAGGAGTCGCTGTTATTTTTTCGATGTTGTCGTTCGAGTTTTACAAGTTTGTTTCGCATACTTTTCACATCGATGCTTGGGCTTCCTAGTAGGATTGCGGCTTTCCCCTCTTTGATGTTGAGTAGTGATAGGAAGAGGTGTTCGGGGTTGACGGCATCGGATTGTGTTTCGGTTGCTTCGAGTGGTGCGTTTCGCAGAGCTTTTTGTGAGAGGGCACTGAATGGTATGGAGGCGTTGGTTTTGCGTCGAAAGGATCCGGGTTCGGGGTAGCTGTTTGCGATTTGCATGCGTAGTTCTTCGGTGTTGAGTTTGAGGAATCGGAAGAGTCGTTCGAGTTGTTCAGAGGGTTCGCGTATGAGTCCAGCTAGTATGTGTTCGGTGTTTATTGTTGGGGAGGTTGCTTTTTCTGCTTCTTCCCGTGCGGCGATTACTACTTTTCTGGATCGGTCTGTAAATAATTCAAACATTTTACTATCCTCTTTAAGCCTTCGTATTTACTGGTTGCCTACCGTCCCTACCGTTGGATGTTTGTATGTGTTAGAATATACACCTATGGTTAGAATATTCACCCTTGTTCGAAATCAAATTTAGTATATCGTACTTAGTATATCATATTTTAAAAATTTCAACATCAATAAATTTGCGTCAAAGGTCTTTCATTAACGTAGTGAAATAGGTGGGGATGGTTTTCTGGAACTCTTTAAACGGTGCGTTAGTGGTAAATTTAATTGAAAAATAGAAACTTTTGTGCTACTTAATAGGGTAGCGTTCCTTTTGGTTTTCTTGGTTTTCGATGTTTGTACCGTCTTGTTTGTAAGAAAGACTGGTATCCAACAAGTCTTCCTGTGTATTTATGATAAAGATTGACGGTTTTTGTTCTATTTTTTTGGAGGTCTGAAAAATGAGTAATCAAAATGATGAAAAAAGGGGTGGGGCAGTAGATACCAAAACTGCGAAAAAAGTTGTAAACACTGCCACTAAAGCGGTAGAATATGCTAGGGGAGCAGGATTCAAATACATGCACCTTGGCAAAATTACCATGGAAAAACGCGATCTAGAACAGAAACGACTTGAAGTTTTACAAAAGATCGGACTAAAATGCGTGCAATGTATGCAAGATGGTGTTGCGTTGGATCATAACCTATTCAAAACACTGCACGAATCCTACACCAAGATTACCCAAGATATGGACGACCTTAATCTTGAACAGGATAGTGTTAAAAAATTAGACCCGACGAAGATAAAAAGTAGCAAATACAGTACGGATAACAGTACGGATAACAGCACGGATAACAGCACGGATAACAGCACAACAGGCAACAGCACGGATAACAGCACAACAGGTAGGTAGGTGTAGCTCGCTCACAACCTCACCAACAATCCGATACACACGGCAAACAATGCTATAAATAATACTTCACGTCTCGGACAAGGAGTATGAGCAACGGGGATTATGTCAAAAGATTTTATAAGTTTTTTCCTGGAAATACTAAACCATATCAAAACAGACACATCCAGAGTTGTCATGCTGATTGCCAAACAACGCATTATAGTCTATCCCGCAACTGCCATGGCCGTCACAGCCGTGGCAATACCCCTAATCTACTGGATATACATGAGTAGCCAATACAAACTCTCCGAAAAAGATGCAGTGGCTGTGTGCGATATGGAATTCAAACGCACCGTCATCTTATCAGAGATATCGTTCCAAATACCAACAACAACAATCATAAACGCCCAAGTAACCGACTTCCAAGGCATAGTCTCAGAGGGGTTCTACTATGTTTACCTAACCTATGAAGTCGAACAGAAAGCAGACGCAACAACAAACCTATTGATCGATATGGAGGCACTACCCGACAACAAAATGAGCTCCGAATTCGACAACAACATCGCCTACTCAAAAAAACAGGTATTCTGCAAGGTGAACAAAATTAGTCTGCAACCATCCAAAAAAATCTCAAGAGCCAACTTGGAAAAAATGGTGATACACAACCAAAACTAAGAAGCAACACTATCGCCACAAAGTAGACGTAGACTTGCTTAACTAACGGAGACATAACTCAATGTTGAAAAATATCTTTGGCAAAAAGAACAAAACTAATGGCACGGAAAACCGTAACAGCAAGGGTAGCAACAGCAATAATCAGCCAACACAGCCAACACAGCCAACACAGCCAACACTAACGCCAACACTAACGCCAACGCAACTCAAAGGGATGACACTAAACAAAGGGAACATGGCACAAGCCCTCGATCCCCTAGAGGAGTTCCTCATCACCTCCGACATGGGGCTGGATGCCACAACCCAAGCGGTGGAACAACTGCAAGCCGATATCCTAACGGGGAACATAAACAATATGATGCACTTCGTGGAGGAGCTCAACACAAACCTGCTAGATATGCTCAAGTTGCCCACCAACACCACCAACACCACCAACACCACCAACACCACCAACACCACCAACACCACCAACACCACCAACACCACCAACACCACCAACACCACCAACACCACCAACACCACCAACACCACCAACACCACCACACAAGCGAGCGACAACGGCGAATTCTCCCTGCTTCGCCGAGGTGTTCACCCTAGTGTGGCAATGCTGGTTGGGGTCAACGGTGTGGGCAAAACAACAAGTCTTGCGAAACTTGCCCATTACTACAAAAACATTTTGGGCAAAAAAGTGCTCATTGCGGCGGCGGATACATACCGTGCAGCGGCGGTAGATCAGCTACAACATTGGGGCGACACCGTTGGTGTAGAGGTGATTTCCCAACAGCAGGGTGCCGATTCGGCTGCAGTAATGTATGACGCTCTCAGTCGGGGGATAGCCACCGAGTCTGACCTACTGCTGTGTGACACATCTGGTCGTCTACAGGGGAACGACAACCTCATGCGTGAGTTGGAGAAGTCTACTCGTGTGTTGAGGAAGTTGTCTGCGGGTGCTCCCCACGAGGTTCTGCTGGTGATTGACGCCACACTTGGTAGCAATTCCATTCTTCAAGCGAAAGTATTTTCAGACTACATTGCCCCCACTGGTATTGTTTTGACAAAGGCTGATGCCCATTTGCAGCCAGGCTCTTTGTTTCAGATTGTTCAAGGTTTGGGTTTGCCCATACGGTTTGTGTCTTATGGCGAGGGTGTGGATCAGTTAGCAGCGTTTCAGCCGTATGCCTTTGTTGGCGACTTCATTAGTGGCTATCTTCGCACCTTTAGAGGGGTACATGGCGGAGCACTTGGCGACGTATCTGAACATTTGACTTAATTAGTTGTTGAAATTTTTTGCTGTATGGAGTAGTTTGTAAAAATATCTGGCATGCTACGTCGGGGGTTTTTATGGCTACAAGTACAGATATGGGTTTTATATCAACAGCCTTTGAAGTTCTTCTGCGTAACGACTATGTTTATTGGACATTGCAACACATCGCTTTGTCGGTATCGGCCATTGTTATTATTTCTTTTGTGGGTGTTTTGTTTGGTGTGTACATCTCCCATCGTCCTCGTATTGCCACGTATTCACTCATTGTCATCAATTTCGTCTACACAATACCATCCATTGCTATCCTAGGTCTACTGCTCCCCTTCACCGGTATCGGCAATACGACTGCCATGATAGCTATTATTCTTTACGGCGTGTTGCCTGTTGTACGCAATACCCATGCAGCTATGAACAACATCGAGCCCCAGTTGATCGAATCTGCACGGGGGATGGGTTCCACCGAGTGGCAGATCCTCATGGGTGTGAAGTTGCCCCTTAGTGTGCCCATGATTACTGCGGGGATACGTACCATGGCTGTGATGACTGTTGCGTTGACGGCGATAGCGGCGTTTGTTGGTGCTGGTGGTCTCGGTGTGCCCATTTGGCGAGGCATCTCAACTTACAATATGGATATGGTTGTTATCGGATCAATTCTGGTCGCTATTCTGAGCATCGCCGTTGATCAAGTAGTGGGGTTTATCGGTGGAAGAATTTCGTACACGCGTCACTATCGCTAAAATCTGAAGATATATAAATACGGAACACCTGAAGACTAGTTATCCCAACGAGTACCAACGAGTACCATTAACAAGGAGTTTATTATGAGCGAGACCTCAAAGAATACACGGAAATTGAAAAGCATACACATGGTAGTAATGGCGGCTATCTTGGTGCTTGCACCCACAGTAGGTTATGGCAAAACAGTTGTTGTAGCATCAAAACTTTTCAGCGAACAGTACATACTAGCAAGCATGGTGGGGCAGGTGATAGAAGCCCACACCGACCTCAAAGTAAAACAGAAGATGAACCTCGGATCAACAGGGATTGTTCAACAGGCAATGGTTGCCAAAAAAGTGGACGTGTACGTTGAATACACTTACACCGGCTGGATCGAAGTGCTCAAACACAACCCTGATACCCTAAAACCTGATGAAAATATCTTCCCACAACTGAAAAAAGAGTACCAAGACAGATTTGGCATCGAATGGGTAGGACTACTAGGATTCCAAAATAGCCATGTGCTCACAGCACCACAAAGTGTAATCAAAAAATACGGACTAACAAAAATATCCGACATCAAAGGGAACGAAAAAAACCTGCGTATGGTAGGATCACTATCCTCACTATCCCGTGCCGACGCCTTCCCAAGATACATCAACGGGTACGGACTCAAATTCCCACGAAACAATATCAAAGAGGTAAGCGACGGACTCAGATACCAAGCACTCAACTCAGGGAAAGCCGATATCGTACTCAGCTACTCCACCGACGCTCAAATACACAAGTACAACCTAACAATACTTGAAGACGACAAACATGTGGAACTACCATACGAAGCAGGAATTGTAGCACGAACAGAACTGCTCAACCAGTACCCAGAACTCCGAAAAGCACTCCTAATGCTAAACAATGCCATCACTGTGAGCGAAATGCAACAGATGAACTACCAGCTCGAAGTTGAAGGGAAAAGGTATGACGATATTGCAAAAAACTTCCTAAAAGCAAAAAAAATAATCTAGGACATACAAGTGTGAAAGGGGGCAGGGATGGTGATTAACCCTCAGGTGGGAACCAGCGGCAGTAGCAGTAGTAGCAGCGGCAGTAGCAGTAGCACCAACGGCAACGTCAACGGAACCAACGCCAACGGCACGAACGGCAACGCCAACGGCACGAACGCCAACGCCAACGGCACGAACGCCAACGGCGAGCCTGTGATTCACTTCAAAGGCACCTCCAAGGTGTACTCTAGTGGTAACGCCAACGGCACGAACGCCAACGCACCCCTCGTACTTGACAATATCAACCTCGCCATATACCAAGGGGAATTCGTAACACTGCTCGGCTCCTCTGGCGGGGGCAAAACAACACTCCTGAAGATGATCAACGGACTCGTTGAACCCACCGACGGGAGTGTCTACATCCTCGGAAAAAAACTCAAGGACTGGAACATCATTGAACTACGACGTAGCATCGGCTATGTTGTGCAACAGATATCACTATTCCCCCACATGAGCGTAGAGAAAAATATCGCATACACCATGAGCATTCAAGGACAACCGTTAGCCAAGTCCTTGAAAAGGGTGTGGGAGCTGGCAGAGGTGCTGCGTCTTGATATGTCGCTCCTGAAGCGGTATCCTCACGAACTCTCAGGCGGACAACAACAAAGAGTGGCTGTTGCACGTGCACTGGCTTCTGACCAAAGCATACTACTCATGGACGAACCCTTTAGTGCTGTAGATGAAATTGTGCGACACTCACTACGCCAAGAGATAAAAGAGGTACAACAAGCTTTAGGGAAGACCATTGTGTTTGTCACCCATGACATTGAAGAAGCGTTCTTCTTAGGCTCAAAAATTGTGCTACTCAGTAACGGACATATCGAATTTAGCGGTAATGCCTTACAAGCTTTATCACCAGGTCAGTCTGAGTTTACTCAAAGATTCTTCAAAACCAAGGGCTTCGCAGCATACCTAAGTGTTACAACCATTGAAGATATTTTGGAGCACGAACTAAACACTGAAACGACGACGGCTGTGCAAGGGGGCACCATTGACGCCCAAGAAACGCTAATGGCGGGGCTTCAGACGATGCTGAAAACGGGCTCGGATACCTTAGCCGTACGGCGAAATGGTAAGGTTGCGGGCAGTATCTCCATGGGAAGCATATATCGCAGGCAGAAGGGTGGTACCTGAGCAGGCACACCTGCACAGGCACCCCTGCACAGGCACCCCTGACACAAAAAAGGGACATAGTTGTGTTGCTATGCCCCTTTTTTCATGCTGTGTTTCTGGCTACCTTGTTGGGGAGCCATGCGTTGCTATGTGCTTACGCTAACCGTGTAACCGCCACGCAACACCGCCACGCAACACCGCCACGCAACACCGCCACGCAACACCGCCACGCAACACCGCCACGCAACACCGCCACGCAACACCGACACGCAACACCGACACGCAACACCGACACGCAACACCGCCACGCCAACCAGAGGGCACCCCTAGGCGTTTAGGCGTTACCCCGTTGCAGAGCCCTCCTGTCACGCTCCACTTGGACAGGGTTCACAGGCATATCCTCAGAACCATCCGCGGCATCAATATCCACTTCCGAAGCAAATGTGCGGAATTTGTAGGAGATAATACGCGATACAGCACAGTCGCCGATAACATTAACCGACGTACGACCCATATCAAGGATACGCTCCACGCCGATGATGAGTAGTACCCCTTCCACAGGCAACCCCACCGCGGTCAATACTGTGCCGAGCATAATCACACCAGCACCAGGAACACCAGCAGTACCAATGGACGCTAGAACACCAGTCACAACAATGAGAACATAGTCCGACATGGATAGATCAACGCCGTAAACGCCCGCAAGGAACACTGTGCAGACACCCATAAACACCGAAGTACCATCCATGTTGACTGTGGCACCAAGGGGCATGACGATACCAGATACGTGGTTCGGAACGTTGAGGTTGTCGCGAACATTACGCATGCTCACAGGGATGGTTCCCGAGCTTGATGCAGTGGAAAACGACACAACAATCGCTTCGCGTATGCCAGCAAAAAAGTTGTAGACAGGAACGCCACCAGCAAAATGAACCAGCAATCCGATAACAACCAGAGTATGGACAGCGTAAGCAAGGAACGCAACACCGATTAATCCCGCTAAGCCCAAAAGCTCAGCAGCTCCCTGAGTTGCCACCGTGTAGGAGATTAAACCGAATACGCCGAACGGTGCCAGCTCGATAATCCAACCGGTAAGACGCATGATGATAACATTACCATCTGTAAACAGCTTGGAAATACGAGTACCGTGAGAACCGCTAAGCTTGATGGCCATTCCCAAAAAGATGGCAAACACAATCACCTGAATAATGTTGCCACTAGACATGGACTCAGCTATGTTGGATGGGAACAGATTGAGGAAAACCTCGCTAGGGGACGGGGGGACGCGGAGAGCCTCGGAATCCATGTTCGAAGGGATGGACAAACTGTTGGGCATGGGAACAATGGTGGCAACCAATAATCCCACCGATATGGCGAAAAATGATGTGGTCAAATAGAGGGCAACCGAACCACCCAAAATTTTACCCAACACACCACCATCACTCTTAATGCTGACTATTCCACTAATAATCGTAATGAAAATCAAAGGCAAAATTAGCATGCGAATGAGGCGAATGAATAGGTCTCCAAGTATCTTGAAGTGAATTGCAATGCTCGGTATGACGATTCCAGCAACTATGCCCAAAATAAGAGCAGCAATAATGCGTAACCACAAGGGGTAGCGAGACCAAATATTAACGAATGTTGTCATAGTGGCTCCTCCGATGAAAATAGTAAGATAATTAAATACTGTACACTAGCTTTTACTAGATTACTACCATAATTTCAGAAAAATAATTATCGACAAAAACTCGCACTGACAAAAACTCGCACTGACAAAAACTCGTCCACGGATGTAACCCCTTTAACCGCTACTCCATGTAGCATACCCCATGGTCGCCCTAAAAAATAATAGGGCTGGCAAACCAAAATTAAAGCAGGAACAATATGTACTCAATAATAATAAATGAATATTTAACGCTGGGGACGATTGTGTCCATTGTTGCACTATACTACAGAGCATCAAGGAACAGAATGGAGGACAAAAAATCGGTGGAAGCAGACCTAAGAGAGAGGGACAAACAGATGTCGGAACGGCTGCTATCGCTGGAAAAAGGGGTGGAGCTATCCTACGCCAAGGAGGAACTGGAATCGTTTCGCAGCGACCTAAAGGACATAAACAAAGCCATTAGCGAGCTAGGGAAATCATTAGCAAGGCTGGAAGGGGTGCTGAGCCAAATGGCAGGGGATGGGAAGGCTTAGGGGTGCCGTGGTTGCTGACGGGAGCAGGGGGTTGGCGGTTGCTGACGGGACTGACGTTGACGTTGGAGTGGAAAAAAGAAGGGTGTTGCCACAAGTGCAAGGGCACAGTAAATAACCGGCGTGAAGGTAATCCACGGAAGTTATAAAGTGCCTCGGGGCGGAATCGAACCACCGACACGAGGATTTTCAGTCCTCTGCTCTACCGACTGAGCTACCGAGGCAACTCACACATTATAACAGGTTGTTCCTTGGGTGTCAAGGTATTTAATAATGTTTCTAGTATTAACATGTATTCCCCGCTATTTTATTGGCAACGTCCGCCACGCTCACCACGCTCACCACGCTCACCACGTCCACCACGCTCACCACGCTCACCACGCTCACCACGCTCGCCACGTCCACCACGCTCACCACGTCCACCACGTCCACCACGTCCACCACGTCCGCCACGCTCACCACGCTCACCACGTCCACCACGTCCACCACGTCCGCCACGCTCACCACGTCCACCACGCTCGCCACGTCCACCACGCTCGCCACGTCCACCACGTCCACCACGTCCACCACGTCCACCACGCTCACCACGCTCACCACGCTCACCACGCTCACCACGTCCGCCACGCTCACCACGCTCACCACGTCCACCACGTCCACCACGCTCACCACGTCACGGGGGTGCTAGAGCCCGCTGATGCTTTCGATGTCCCTGTCCCAGCGTTCGTTGACGCGTACGTATAGTTCGAGGTAGATGCGTTTGCCTAGTAGTTGTTCCAGTTCGAGTCGTGCTTCTTCGCCGATTCGTTTTAGCATCTGTCCGTTTTTGCCGATGATGATACCTTTTTGGCTATTCGTTTTCACCATGATGTCCATGTTGAGGTGTATGACCGTGTTTGTTTCGTCCATGGCTGTTGTTAGAACGGCTGTTGAGTAGGGTATCTCTTCGTTGGTGTGTTGGAATATTTTTTCGCGAACGAATTCTGATGCGAGGAAGCCTTCGTTGTTTGTGCTGATTGTTTCGGCGTCGCATATTTTTTCGCCAACGGGGAGGTATTTTTCCAGTAGTTGTGCGAGTGAGTCTATGTTGTTTCCGGCACGTTGGCTTGTTGCAGATATGGGTATGAGTTCGTCGTATTGGATGTATTCTCCTAGTGTTGTTGCTGCTTGGTAGAACATATTTTTGGGGTATTTGTCCCATTTGTTGAGAGCGATTATTTTTGGTACGGGCATGGAGTTTACCATATCGATGAGGTTGTGGAAAGGAGTGGCATCGTTGTTGTGTTTTTCTTTTGCGAGTAGTTTCATTGTGATGGGATCGATGACGATGAGAGCGACGTCGGTGTATGGCACTAGTGTTTTGAAGGATTCGCGTATCATTTTGTTGAGTTTGTCTCGTCGTTCTTGGTATCCGGGTGTATCGAGCATAATTGCTTGCATGTTTGGTGTATTGAGAACGCCTGTGATTGTTGCTCTTGTTGTTTGTGCTTTGTGTGTGACGATGGATACTTTTTGTTGTAGTAGCCTGTTCATTAGGGTTGATTTGCCGGCGTTGGGTAGTCCCATGACCATTACGTATCCTGCTTTAAAGTTCATATGTTGTTAGTCCATCCGTTGTGTTGTAGGGTAGCATTTCCACTATTGTGATGAGAGCGTCTTGTGGTGTTATGGCACCGGTTTTTTGTTTGAAGTCTAGTTTTGCTGCTTCGTGGAAGAATAGTGTCATTTGTGTTATCGTCCATTTGTTGACGGATTTTTGTTGTAGGGATCGAATGGCGAATGTTGGTAGTGTATTTTTGTTTGTGACCATTGTTGTGTCGATGTGCAGTCCGTAGATGTGTTTGACTTGTCGGAATATGGAGTTGAATAGGGCGATGAGAGTTGCGTCGTTGATGTTGCTTTGTAGTATATTGTGTAGTATTCGTGTTGCGGTGTATTTATTTTTTTCTGAGAAGGCGTCGAGTAGTGGGAAGATGTTTGTTGTTTTGTAGAATGGCAGGTATTTGAGTATATCTTTTGCTGTTTTTGGTTTGGCTTGTTTGAGTTTGTTGGCGATATTGTTGTTGCTTCGGTCTTCGATTTGTCCCATGTAGAGTAGGATGTTGTTGAGGTCGTTGATAATCAGGCTCATATTTTGGTCGTAGCTGTCGAAAATGCTTCGGGCGTCGTTCATGCCCATGTTCATGTTGAAGTTTTGTCGTATAAAGTTTGCGATGTGTTGTGGTCCAGAGAGTCGGTTGAATATCTGTTCGTTTAGGATAGTGAATCCTGCTTTTTCGATTGTACGTGTTTGTGGGAATGCTACTGTTTTGTTTGTTTTGCTATTTTTTTGTGTGTTAGTTTTTGTTTTGTTTTTTGTAATTTTCTTTTTGGGTTGTGTATCGACAACGTCTACAACGATGATGTGTACGTTGTCGATGTTGGGTGTGTTGAGTATTGCACGCATTAGTTTGGGGTTGCTTTTGGCGTCTTTGATGATACCGAGTCGTGCTTCGCAGAAGATTGGTGTTGTGGATAGGAAGTAGAGTATGTCTTGTGTGTCGAGGTCGTTGTTGCTGGCGAAGAACACTTCACGTTCGCAGTTGTCGTGTCGTTCTGAGAGTGAGAATTGGTCTTCGATTTGGCTGATATTGCTGGCACAGAATGCTTGTCCGCCATGGATATAATACTTCATTCGAGCACGACTCCTTTGGATGTTTCGGGTATTTCTGTTTCGGATGTTTCTGTTTCGGATGTTTCTGTTTTGGATGTTTCTGTTTTGGGGTTAGTTGTTTGTTTGATGCCCCTGTTTTGCTGTTCGATATTTTTTTCTACGGATAGTGCATGATCGATGAGGTCTATTCGGAAGTCGAAGAGTATATCTTCGAGAGCTCTTTGGAATGCGTCGAGTGAGTTGGTGGTTGTTTGTACAACGCTTGCGTCGATGTTGTAGTATGCTTTGGAGGAGTATGTTTTGGTGAATCGTCTGAGAGTAACGCCTCCTTGTCGTTGTCTGTTGCTGGGTACTACGGAGAAGATGACTTGCAGTTCGATTTGGCTAATTTCGGCGTTTCCGAAGTTATTTTTCAGAATACTACTGGTATCGATTGTGTACAGTGTGCTGTCTACTAGGTAGAATGAGTCGATATTTTGTGAGTAGATGTTGAATTGTGCTAGGAAGTTGGACACTTGCCGGTTGAAGCTTATTTGGTATTTGATATCTTCTAGTCCACTGGATATGGTTCCGATGGAGTAGTATCCGTCGGTGAGGGGTGCCGGTGTGGTGGTGAGGGAGTACCTGACGCAACTACTCACGAGGGTGGTGGAGAGCCCAAGTAGTAGGATAACGGGAAGGGTGCGTAGTTTTGTTAGTGTCATGTTAAGTATCTCCCAAGTGTGGCAAGTGCCATGGTGGTATTATTTCACTATAAAGTTTAATATTCTACCTTTAATGTAGATAGTTTTGACGAGGGTTACACCGTCGGCATCGATGTACCCGAGTATTTTGCTGTCTTGGCGGGCATGTTGAACAGCGTCCTCCTCAGACGCATCAGCGTCGATGGTAATGGTGGAACGCATCTTGCCATTAATCTGCACACCGATGGTTACGGTATTGAGGGTGGTGTGGTTGTCGTCGTATTTCAGCCAAGGTGTTTTGCAGATGAGCTGATAGCTGTCGGTATGGCCGTCGATAATCTCGTTGAGCTCTTCGCAAATATGTGGTGCAAATGGGGATAAGAGCTCGATTACACAGTGCACAGCGTAGCCGAACAGTTTGCGATCGTCGTTGGTCAGGGTTTTGGTGTCCACCTTGTAGAGTACGTTGACAAGCTCCATGATGGCGGCGATGGCAGTGTTGAAGGCAACAGACTCGATATCGTTGGTAACTTTTTTGATTGTGTAGTTTATGTGGTAAAGTAGGTGCGAGTTGGTTTCGGAGTTGGTGGTAGTGTATTTTCGTTCCTGTACGTGTTGTTTATTTTGCACCACGAGGGTGTAGACGCGACCTAAAAACCGCTTCATCCCCTCGATACCCTCTTGGTTCCACTGAATATCCTTGTCCACAGGTCCAGCAAACATGGTAAACAGACGACAGCTATCCACGCCGTGTTGCTCCATAATCTCTTTGGGGTTGACAACATTATTTTTCGACTTGCTCATCTTTTCCGCACGACCAACAGTAACCTTGCTTTGACAGTGGATGCAGCGATCGTCTTCAACTTCATGTGGGTAAAGCCAAGAGTGGTTGGGGCATTTGTAGCTTGTCATGCAAACCATGCCTTGTGTGATGAGGTGTGTGAACGGTTCGTCGAATGATAGGTAGCCGAGATCGCGTAGTACGCGAACGAAGAACCTGCTGTACAGGAGGTGCATAACAGCATGCTCCACACCGCCAACGTAGATATTGACGGGGTTGATGCTGTCCACAGCGTTTTTGTCGAAGATAGATTCGTTGTTGTTGGGGTCGCAGTATCTTAGGAAGTACCAGCTGCTGTTGATAAATGTGTCCATGGTGTCTGTTTCACGTTTGGCAGGTGCTTGGCATTTTGGGCATGTGGTGTTGATGAATTCTTCATGTCTATCCAGCGGGTTGCCGTCCTGTTCAAAGGAGACGTCCTTGGGTAGCTCAACGGGGAGGTCGTCCAAGTCAACAGGGACAATCCCGCAAGAGTTGCAGTGTATCATCGGTATTGGTGTTCCCCAGTATCGTTGTCGTGAGATGCCCCAGTCGTGTAGTCGGTATGTGGTTTCGCTGTTACCGAGCCCTTTGCTTTCGAGTAGTAGCACAATTTGCTCAGCACTTTGTTGGCTTGTTTGTCCGTTAAATTGTTGTGAGTTGACCATGATACCGTGTTCGGTGTATGGTAGTTGGTAGGAGTCGTCGTCATGGTTGTTGTGTGGTGCGATTACGGGTAGAATGTTTAGGTTGTATTTGGTTGCGAAGCCGTAGTCGCGTTCGTCGTGTGCGGGTACACCCATGAGTGCTCCTGAGCCGTATTCGTCTAAGACATAGTTTGCGACGTAAATGGGTATTTCGTTGCCTGTGATCGGGTGTATTGCGAGTGCTCCTGTGAAGACACCTAGTTGTTCTTTTTCTTTCCTATCTTGTTTGGCGTTTTCTGCTTTTGTTTCGGCGATAAATTTGTGGACATTGTGTTTGTGTTCGGAGGTAGTGATACTGTTTAGGTTGCTGTAGTTGATTGAGAGTGAGATGAATGTTACTCCGTACAGTGTATCGGGTCTTGTTGTGAAGGTAGTGATATTCTGTTGAGTGTTGCTATCTTTGATTTGGAAGATAACGTTAGCACCGCTACTTTTTCCTATCCAGTTTCGTTGCATCTGTATAACTCGTTGTGGCCATTGTTCTAGAGTATCGAGTCCGTCGAGTAGTTCTTGTGCGTAGTTTGAGATACGTAGGAACCACTGTTGTAGGGATGATATTTGCACTTCGCTTGAGCATCTCCAGCATTGTCCGTCTTCGACTTGTTCGTTAGCGAGCACGGTTTTGCATTCGTTGCACCAGTTGACTTTGGAGTTTTTTCTGTAGGCTAGATTTTTGTTGTAGAGTTCGATGAAGAGTTTTTGTTCCCATTTGTAGTATTCTTTTGTTGCTGTTGCGATTTCTCTTGACCAGTCGTAGCTAAATCCGAGTGTTTTGAGTTCTTTTTTCATTTCGTTTATGTTGTTGAAGGTCCAGTCCCATGGGTGTAGTCCTTTGTCACGCGCTGCGTTTTCCGCTGGTAGTCCGAAAGCGTCCCATCCGATTGGGTGCAGGACATTGAGACCTTGTTTTGTTTTGAATCGTGCCATGATATCGCCGATGGTGTAGTTGCTAACATGTCCCATGTGTAGCGACCCTGATGTGTAAGGCAGCATTTCGAGCACGTAGTAGTTGTTGAGTTTTTTAGTGAGTGCCTCTTGTTTTAGTTGGAAAGCGTTTGTTTCTTCCCATATTTGTTGCCATTTTTTGTCACATCGTTTTGAGTCGTAGTACATTTCGTCCTCC